>JALHFZ010000025.1:907-24587 GCA_022837505.1 Synergistaceae bacterium | reverse complement strand
TCCGCCCTCGCGGTGGGGGTGCTGGGAGTGGGGCTCTTCTTCGCCGCCTACGGAACAGCCCGGCTGACGGGGTACTGGCAGACCTTCGCCCCCCAGTCGGCGGAATCTCTGAAGGATCCGGTCGACGGGGTCTTCGGCTGGATGACCATAGAACAGACCGCCGCCCAGGTCGGGCTGGCTCCCTCGAAGATCCTTGAGATCGCCGGGCTTCCCGCCGGCTCCCCTCTGGACGTCTCCCTCAAGAAGATGGAGGGGGTGAACGACGAGGAGCTGAAGGAAAAGCTCCGGATCTGGTTCGCCGCCCGCCCTGCTCCTCCTGCGGCGAGCGTGCCGGCGAACCCCGACGAGATCAAGGGGAGCCTCACCCTCAACGCTGTTGCCGAAGGGTACGGCCTGGCAGGGGCGGATATCCTCGCCCGGGCCGGCTGGCCCGCCGATACGGCGGGGGATATCCCTCTGAAGGACGCGGCAAAGGCCATCGGCCGGGAGACGTCGGATATCCGCGCCGCCGTGAAGGAGCTTCTGCAGGGAAAGTAAAGGGGTTTTTCTGAGGGGAGTTTCTCGAATAAATGCAGAGGGGAGGAGGGCCTGTTCTATGGCCGTCCTCCCCCCTCTTTTCAGCCTTATTTCTTCAGGTCGAAGAGGGCGACCACGGGGACGTGGTCCGACGGCCTCTCCCACCCCCGGAGGGACCGGTCGATGTAGCAGTCCACCGCCGCCCTTTCGAGGGCCGGAGTCACGAGGATATGGTCAATTCTCCACCCGATGTTCCGCTCGAGGGAGTTCTTCACCCGGTAGTCGAAGTAGGAGAACTCGCCCTCTTCGGGGCGGAATTTTCGGAGGAGGTCGGTGAACCCCCAGCTTTTCACATCCTCGAAACGGGCCTGGATGTCCGGGGCGAAGCAGGGGTGGTCCCGTTTCCGCTCCGGGCTCGTGACGTCCATGTCTGTGGGGGCCACGTTCATATCCCCCACCCAGACAACTTTTTCCTCCGGCAGATATTCCCGGTGGAAGAGGGCCTTCATCCTCTCGAAAAATCGGTGTTTATAGACGTAGTCGGCGTGGTCTATCCCCTTCCCCTGGGGGACGTAGGTATTGACGATGCAGAAGTCGCCGATCCGGGCCCGGAGCAGCCTGGTCTCCCCCACGGGCTCCTCGCCGTCGCCGAAGCCGATGGCATACCCGTCCAGAGGGGCCTTCGTCAGGATGGCCACTCCGTTGTAGGCCTTCTCCCCCTTGTAGAGGGAGCGGTACCCAAGAGAGGTGAAGGCTTCTTCGGGAAAACTGTCGTCCTGTACCTTGGTCTCCTGCAGACAGAGGACGTCCACGGAGGTCTCTTTGAGCCAGCGTTCCAGATGGGGCATGCGGCTCCGTACGGAATTCACGTTGAATGTCGCGACGGTGCATCGGTCCATGACGGTTCTCTCCTTCACTCCATATAGTCTTCCCGGCGGATCAGGCCGGCGATCTTCTCACCCCGGAAGAAGGCCCGGACGTTCGCTGCCGCCACGGCCGCTGCCCTGTCCATGGCCCCCTCGCACCGGTTGGAGTTGTGGGGGGAACCGGCCACGTTGGGGAGTTCGAGGAAGGGAAACTGGGACTCGAAATCCCCGCCCCCCCAGGTGGGCTCCCTCCACCAGACGTCAAGCCCCGCCCGGAAGTCGGGGTTTTCCCTCAGATGCCGGTAGAGATCCTCCTCCACAACCAGGGGGGCCCGGGCCACGTTCAGGAGGATGGCGTCCTTCTTCATCATATCAAGCTCTTTTCTGCCGATGATCCCCCGGGTATGGCGGTTCAGAGGGAGGGAGAGGAGCAGCACGTCCGTATCGGGAAGCACACGGGGCAGATCGGAGAGGGTTCCGGCGAAGTCCACGCTGTCGGCCGTCCTGCCGCTCGTGTTGAGGGCGCGGATCTTCATGCCGAAGCACCGGGCGAGCTCCGCCGTCTTTCTGCCGATCCCGCCGTACCCCGCCACGGTCATAATTTTATCCCTAAGGCAGGAGAGGGTGTAGGACTGGCGGTTGAATTTTCCTCCGGCGAGGTCGTTGAAAAGGGGGATGATCCTCCGGGTCAGGGCGAGCAGAAGGCCCAGGGTATGTTCGGCAATCTGGGGAGCCCACCCTCCGGCGTTGCAGGCCAGGATCATCTTCTCCGGAAGTTTCTCAAAGGGGAGAAAGTCGAGCCCCGCCGAGATGGACTGAAAGAGGTCGAGATCCGCCAGAAGGGGGTACTCCTCCTCCCGGACCTCTTTGTTGAAGAAGAAGGAGAGCAGGACGTTCGCGGAGGAGAGGGCTTCCTTCCGTCTGTCTTCGGATATATCCTCCAGGTAGAGTATCTCCCCTTCACCCTCCAGGGCGCCCTGTATCTCCTCCCTCAGGGAGGGTGGAGCAGAGCAGGTGACAAGAAGCGTTTTTTTCATGAAAGCACTTCTCCTTTCTGGTCATTCTCTGCCTGTTATTGTACCCTAAGAGGCAGACGGAACCAATCATAAGGAGGTACCTCCATGGAAAAAAGAATCTACCTCGTCCGCCACGGCCGCCCCGAGCTGCCCGACCGGAACACCCGCTTTCTCGGGCGGTCGGACCTCCCCCTGTCGGAGGAAGGCCGGAAGCAGGCGGAGGAACTGAGAAGCGTCTTCGAGAACCTCCCCCTCGAAGGGGTCTTCACGAGCGGCCTCAAACGGGCAGACGAGACGGCCTCCATCATCGCAGGGCATCGGGACATCCCCTTCACGACCCTCCCCGCCCTTCAGGAGGTCGCCTTCGGAAAATGGGAGCTGCTCACCATGGACGAGATACGCCTCAAGGACCCCGGCGCCTACGAGGAGCGAGGGCGGGACTTCGCCAATTTCCGCCCCGAGGGGGGAGAGAACTTCCTCGAGGTGCAGCAGCGGGTCTGGCCTGCCTTTCTCTCCCTGGCGGACGAACAGAGGGGGGACATCCTCGTCGCCGCCCACTCGGGGGTATTCAAGACCATACTCCTGACCCTTCTCGAACTCCCCTGGCAGAGGCTCTTCACCCTGCGGCAGGACTACTGCGGCGTGCACGTCCTCCTCCTCTCCGGAGGGGAGCTTCTGGTGGAAAGGCTGAACTGGTCCCCCCGTCTGGGGGGTGAAAAAAGCGCCGCCCGGGGGGAGCTCCCGGACCGGGGGCTCCCCCCCGGGCGGACGGAAGGGGTACGTCATGCCGAAGGGGCCTCAGGCCCCTTCGGCATGATCTCCTTGCGGGCCTGGGTCAGTCTTCGTACTTGAAGGAGACCTTCACCTTTGCCCGGTAGGCCTTGACATGGCCGTTTTCCATGGTCATGTCGAGAAGGCAGACCTCGGCGACCCGAATATCCCTCAGGGTCTTCGAGGCCCTCTCCACCGCGTTGGCGGCGGCCTTCTCCCAGGATTCACTGCTCGTTCCCACAAGTTCGATGATCTTGTAGACGCTGTCCATAGTTTTGCCTCCCTTCATTCTTCCGCCCGGAGGAAAGGGGCGGCCTATCCTTCTTTTCAGGAATAGTATAACCATACTCCATTTTTGAATAGTCCGTCAAGGGGGGCGGGAGGGGAGTTCTTCCCCTCTCCTCCTGAAATAGACAAACCGCCTCCCTCAGAAGAGGAGAGACGGTTTGTCGGTGGTTCCGGTAAAAGATTGTCAGTCGAGGAAATCCTTGAGCTTCTTGCTTCTGCTCGGATGGCGCAGCTTCCGCAGGGCCTTGGCCTCGATCTGGCGGATGCGCTCCCTGGTGACGCCAAAGCGCTTCCCCACTTCCTCAAGGGTGTAGGACCGGCCGTCCTCGAGGCCGAAGCGGTAGTGCAGCACCTCCCGCTCCCGCTCAGAGAGGGCGTCGAGCATCTCGTCGATCTGTTCGTGAAGAAGGTGCCCCGCCGCGGCCTCCTCGGGGCTGGGAAGGTCCCGGTCCTCGATAAAGTCGCCGAGCTGGCTGTCCTCCTCCTCGCCGATGGGGGTCTCGAGGGAGACGGGGAGCTGGGCAATACGGCGGATCTCCTCCACCTTGGAGGGTTCGATCTCCATCTCCCGGGCGATCTCCTCGTCCGTGGGCTCCCGTCCGAGGCGCTGGACGAGCTGCCGGGAGATCCGCACCATCTTGTTGATGGTCTCCACCATGTGGACGGGCACCCGGATCGTCCGGGCCTGGTCTGCAATGGCCCGGGTGATGGCCTGGCGGATCCACCAGGTGGCGTAGGTGCTGAATTTGAACCCCTTCCGGTAGTCGAACTTCTCCACCGCCCGGATAAGGCCGAGGTTCCCCTCCTGAATGAGGTCGAGAAAGAGCATCCCCCTGCCGATGTATTTCTTGGCGATGCTGACCACGAGGCGGAGGTTCGCGTCCACGATCTTCCTCTTGGCCAGATCCTCCCCGGCCTCCACCCGCTTGGCCAGCTCCACTTCCTCGGCCGCGTCAAGAAGGGGAACCTTGCCGATCTCCCGGAGGTACATGCGGACGGGATCGGTGAGGGGAATATCATCGAGCTTGCCGATCTCCATATCGGGAGAGGGCTGGCGGATCATATCTTCGTCGGGCTTCTCCTGTATCGGTGCAGCCTCCCTCGCTTCATCCTCCACGACCTCGATTCCCCTTTCCATCAGGATAGAGACGACATCGTCCAGAATCTCAGTGCTCCATTTTTCGAGGGGGATATGCCGTTCCACGTCCTTCTGGGTGACAAACCCCTTGGCCTTCCCCTCGGTTATGAGTTCCTCCACACTGGTGAGATAATCGCTTCCTTCGTCCGGGGATTGTTCCTCCTTCTTCCCGTCCTTCTCCTCAAGGGGGTCCTTTTCGAGGGCAAGGGGGTCCTTCCCCTCGAGAATTTCCGGAGAGTTCAAAACCTCTTTTTCGCTCAGAACATCCTTCTCGTTCAAAATATCGTTTTCCATGGAGATCCCGTCCCCTTCTCAAAACACCAAGTTCGATCCGGTTCTTCCTGATTGGCGAAAGACCGGGCCGACGGATATGGCAGAGTATTTTCTTTGGAAAGATATTATACCATTAAATCGGCATTTTAAGGCCGAAGAGGAGGGGGAGGGATATTTCCGGCGACGGTCCCACCCACTTACGGGTCTCATCAAACTCCATCTCATAGAGAAGGCGGCTGATCTCGAGATGCACCGGGTCATCCGTCTCGTAGGGGATGAAAAACCGCCGGTATCCGAATTTCTCCGCGAAGAAGGGAAGATTGGCCTGGAGGGGCGCCCGCCTCTCAAGGGCCTCCGCAAGGTGGGCGAGAAAGTCGTCCTCGGAGAAGAAGGGGTCGCCGCTCACCAGGACAATGGCCTTGAAGGTCTCCCGGAGGATATCCCGGTCCCACAGGCAGCAGAAGGATATCCCCGCCGCCACCCCCTCCTGGCCGGAGACCAGGGAGGAGACAAGTTCCTCCATGAAGGGGGAGTAGCCGAAGAGCATGCTGAACCCGAGCTCGAAATCTCTCCCCTGCCCGGGGACGAACATGCTCTCCCGGAGAAGATTGCCCGTCGAGCCGCTCTGGATGCTCGTCAGGCAGAGAAATTCGCTGTTCAGACGGAGGGAGAGGGAGGCGATCCTGCGGAGGATGCCGCTGTGGTGGGCGTTCACCGACACAGGGATATAATCCACTCCGAAGGGAAACCAGGAGGGGATTCTCATATTCATGGTCGAATTCCAGTAGGGGAGGACCGTCACTTCCGGCCCTCGCCGTTCCGCCGCAATGGGGCGGACCCGGGAAGAGACCGTGGGCGATCTTTCCGCCCGGCAGCGGCATTGGGGTTCCGGGGAAAGTTCTTCATAGTCTCCTCCTTATCGGTATGCTCCAGGCAAAGTATACTCCACGGCCGGAGAGATCACAAGGACCTTTTCTTTCTGGTATACTTTTGATCATTCATGCCAAATTAGAAAAGGAAAAGGAGGCAAAATCCATGCACGATCCTCAGGCCCTCGGACAGGGTTCCGTCGGCCCTCTTCTTCTCCGTCTCTCCCTTCCGGCGGCCGTCGGCATGTTCGTCCAGGCCTCCTATACCCTCGTGGACGCCTTCTTCGTCGGCTGGGGGGTGGGGCCGGAGGGGATCGCCGCCATCACCATGGCCTTCCCCCTTCAGATGATCATCATGGCCATGGCCCAGGCCCCCGGAGTGGGCGGAGCCTCCCTCATCTCCCGCTCCCTCGGTGCAGGGCGGAGAAAACGGGCCGAGCGGACCGTGGGGACCCTCTTCCTCCTGGTCCTCGGAGCGGGGCTCCTCCTCGGCGCCGGGGGGATCCGCTGGGCTCCCCTCCTTCTGCGGCTCATGGGGACGAGCCCGGCCATCCTCCCCCTCGCCATTGACTACACCGGGGCGCTCTTCTACGGAGCCCCCTTCTTCGCCTTCTCCATCGCGGCGAACAACTTCGTCCGGGCGGAGGGAAACGCCTCCTTCGCCATGATGACCATGATCATCTCCGCGGGGATAAACACCCTCCTCGACCCCGTCTTCATCTTCGCCTTCGGCTGGGGCATCCGGGGGGCCGCCCTCGCCACGGTGGTCAGCCAGGGGGCAACGGCCCTCTGGCTCGGATGGTACTACCTGGCCGGGCGGAGCGTGGTGGCCCTCCGATGGAAGCACTTCCGCCTCCGGGGGAGGATCCTCCGGGAGAGCCTCTCCGTGGGGGCGGCCGCCTCGGCCCGCCAGGGGGCGGCCAGCCTCTCCCTTCTGGTGGTCAACGGCTCCCTCGCCGCCGCGGGAGGGAATTACGCCGTGGCCGCCTACGGAGTGGTCAACCGGCTGCTCCTCTTCGCCGTGATGCCCGTCTTCGGCGTCGTCCAGGGGCTGCTCCCCCTGGTGGGGTTCAATTACGGAGCGAAGCAGTTCTGCCGGGTCGCTTCGGCCATGCGCCTCTCCATCGCCGTATCCACCTTCCTCTGCGCCGCCGGAGGGGGGGTTCTCTTCTTCGCCCCTGAAAAGCTCGTCGGCCTGTTCACCTCGGCGCCGGAGGTCCTCCGCCACGGAAGGGACGCCGCCCGGATGCTTGCCCTCGGCATGCCCGTGGTGGGGTTCCAGGTCATGGCCTCGGGGCTCTTCCAGGCCATAGGGAAGGCCCGCCCCTCCTTCGTCCTCTCCCTGCTGCGGCAGGTCCTCCTTCTCATCCCCCTCGTCCTCCTTCTCGCCCCCCTCCGGGGGGTCTCAGGGGTATGGATGGCCTTCCCCCTGGCGGACTTCGGCGCCGCCCTCCTCACCCTCGGGCTCTATCGCAAAGAAATGGGGCGCCTCCGCAATTTCTGCGAAGACGCCCCTCCCAAACCGTCCGGTACGGCCTAAAGCTTCATCACTGATGCCAGAAGCCAGGCGTGGGAGAGGGGGTACTCCTCTGCCCCCCTGCCGAAGGCCCCGGCAGTCCTCCGCGCCAGGGCGACGCAGTCCTTCCTTCCCGGAAGGGCGGCGAGCCTGAGGGCATTGGCGACCATGACGGCGTTGCCCGAGGGGATGGCCCCGTCGTAGGCCTCCTTCCGCCGGAGGAAGAGGTGGGGGTCATCTCCCCGGGAGGTGAAGAACCCGCCCTTTTCCTTATCCTCGAAGTTCCGCCGGGCCCTGTCGAGAAGGACTCCGGCATTTTCAATGTAGGCGGTCTTTTCCGTGGCGTCCCCCAGTTCGAGCAGCCCCCAGATGAGAAAGGCGTAGTCGTCGAGGAATCCCGGGATGGAAGCCTCCTTTCCGCGATAGCGGTGCAGAAGCTCCCCTTCTTTGTCCCGAAGCTTCGTATCGACGAAACGGGCTGCTTTCTGGGCCGCGGCGATCCACTCGGGACGGGCGAAGACCGCCCCCGCCCGGGCCAGGGCGGCGATCATCAGGCCGTTCCAGTCGGTGAGGATCTTGTCGTCCAGCAGCGGCGGAGTGCGCTTCTTCCGGGCCTCGAGCAGCTTTGTCCGGGCCGAGGCGAGGAGTGCGGTGAGCTTCGGAAGCTCAAGGGAAAATTTCGAGGCCGCCTCCTCGAAGGGCATGGCGAGATAGAGGACATTGTCCCCGAGAATTCTCCCCGTGACCTCGTTGCGGAAGTTCCCCCCCTTCCGGGCGCCGTAGACGTTCAGGAAGATCCCCCCCTCGTCGGGGGGCAGCACGGAGCGGATCTCCTCCTCCGTCCAGAGGTAGTACTTCCCCTCCTCCCCCTCGCTGTCGGCGTCGAAGGCGGAGTAGAACCCTCCCTCAGGGGAGGTCATCTCCCCAAGGACAAATCCGGCGATGTCGTCGGCGAAGGCCTCGTAGAGCCCTTTTTTCTCCCGGCTCTGGAACTCCGCCGCCCCGTAGAGGAGAAGGGCCTGGTCGTAGAGCATCTTCTCGAAGTGGGGAAAATTCCACTGCCTGTCCGTGGCGTACCGGGCGAACCCGCCGCCGAGATGGTCGTGGATTCCCCCCTTCCACATCCCCTCCATGGTCTTGTCCACCATGGCAAAGGCCTTTTCCTCCCCCAGGCGCTCTCCGTAGGCGGAGAGAAAGAGGAGCCACGACGCCATGGGAAATTTGGGCTCATTGGAAAAGCCCCCCCACTCATCGTCGAAGGAGGCCTCCATCTGCCGGTAGGCGGCGCTGATGACGGCGGAGCCGGGGATGGAGCCCGGTTCGGGGTTCGCCGCGTTTCTGAGCGTCTCGGCGATGCTCCCGGCAGACTTTTCTATATCCTCCCTCTGGGTCTTCCAGAGCCATTTCACCCGGGGGACGAGGTCCACCAGCCCCGGACGGCCGGCGCTCCCCCGCTTGGGGAGGTAGGTCCCGGCGAAGAAGGGAAGCCCCTCGGGGGTGAGCATCACGTTCAGGGGCCATCCGCCGTTTCCGTTCATCATCTGGCAGACCGCCATGAAGGTTCCGTCGATATCGGGGCGCTCCTCCCGGTCAACCTTCACGGAGACGCAGCAGTCATTCAGAAGGGAGGCCACCTCGCCGTCATTGAAGGACTCGTCCTCCATCACGTGGCACCAGTGGCAGGTGGCGTAGCCGATGGAGACGAAGAGGGGGCGGTCCTCCTCTCGGGCTTTCTTGAAGGCCTCGTCCCCCCAGGGGTACCAGTCCACGGGGTTTGAGGCATGCTGCAGCAGGTAGGGGGACTTCTCCTCTGCCAGCCGGTTGAGTTTACTTTCCTGTTTCATTGAGGTTCCTCCTTCCTTGAAAGAGGGTACTTTTTATACTTTACGGCCGGGGTTCCTTTTCCCGGAGAAGGGGCTCTTCCTGCACATCCTCGAGAAGAGGAAGAAACTCCTCGAGGGAGTCAATTACCCGCCATGCACCTTCGGCGAGAAGATGCTCCCGAAGGGCATTTCCCGTAGTGAGCCCCAGGGAGTGCACTCCCGCGTCCCGGGCGGCACGGATGTCGTCAAGGGTATCCCCCACGAAGAGGGTGGACGAGCTGTCGCTGCCGAGGTCGGCCATACACTTCAGGATCATGTCCGGCGCCGGTTTTCCCAGGGGCACATCCCCCATTCCCACCACGGCGGAGAAGTATTTTTCAAGCCCCGTGGCCTTCAGGGGGTGGGCGGGCTGCTGGCGGTTCGAGGCTATCCCGAGGGATATCCCCCGGAGGAGGAGTTCCTCAAGGAGGGGAAGGGTGCCGGGAAAGGGGTGAATTCCCGCGAACTCGTCGGCGAGGAAAAAGGCCCGGAAATCGGTGAGCCACTCCTCCTCGAAGCTCCCCCAGACCTTCACCCACGACTCCCGGATGGGAAGGCCGATCACCGTCATGACCTGCTCTCTGGTCACCTGGGGGAGCCCTTTCAGGGCGGCAAGCCTGTTCATGGTGTCCTGGATGGCGAAGCTCGAGTCCACGAGGGTCATATCAAAGTCGAAAATTACGGTACGGAACATGAAATTCCTCCTTATCTGCTGTTCATTTCAATGATGGTACTCCGGGGCGGAGGGAAAAGCAAAGGGCCGCCCGAAAACCTGAACCTGCAGGGGGAAGATGCCTCTTCCGCCCGCAGGTTCAGGGAGATGGCGCGGCCCCTGATCACCCTTGCAGATTACATTCCTTCGAGTATTTTCAGATTTTCCTCAAGCACCCTGTCGGGCAGAAGGTCTCTCAGGGCTTTTCTGTAGTGCTCGATCTCAACACCGGGGATGAGCTTCTCCCGGGCCAGGACCGCCAGAAGGGCGACGTTCTGCATCCGGGGGTCCGGCACGGCCGTTGTCACGGCAATGCATCCCACTTCCAGCCTGGCGCAGCACTCCTCCACGCCGCCGGGGTGAATGGGCTCATCCTTTCCGAGGCGCACCGAGAGGGGCTGCCAGGAGGCGTCGTAGTATATGAGCGTCCCTCCGGGGCGGGCCCAGGCCTCGGCGGCCCGATAGGCCTCCGTCCGTTCGAGGGCGAGAACGAGGGAGGCCCTTCCCCGGCGGAAGAGGGGGGTCGTGACGGGAGAGCCTATCCGGACGAAGGACTCCACCATCCCTCCCCGCTGGGCGAGGCCGTGGGTGTCCACGCCGCAGGCGGTGTGCCCTGCGTAGTCGGCGGCCCGCAGGACCGCCTCGCTGAGCAGGCCGATCCCCTGGCCGCCCACTCCGGCCATGTAGATGTCGAACCGTTTCATTCCGCCCCCTCCTTCCGGTCTTTCTTTACCGAGATGGCCTTCACGGGGCACGTCTGGATGCACGATCCGTCGCCGATGCACAGATCCGGCGAGACGAAGACGCTGCCGTCCTCGTTCCTCTGGAAGGAGGGGCAGCCGAAGGATTCCACGCAGACGTGAAGGCGGTCGCACTTCTCCTGAAGGATCTCCACGGATTTCGGCCTGTAGTCGGGCTTGCGCTGCTGCTCCCGGGTGTACTTGAGCATGCAGGGGTGCCGGGCGATGACCACGGAGAACCCCTCTTCCGCAAGGGCCTCCTTCACCAGGGAGGTGAGCTGTTTCTGACTGTAGGTATCCGTCTCCCGGATGCTCTTCACACCGAGCCCCTCGAGGACTGAGCGGATGGAGATGGCCTCGGCGGGGCCCCTGGCATTCCGCCCGGCTCCGGGATGGTCCTGGTGGCCCGTCATGGCGGTGGTGCCGTTCTCCATGATGATGAGCGTCACGTTGTGGTTGTTGAAGACGGCGTTGACGATCCCCGGCAGCCCGGCGTGAAAGAAGGTGGAGTCGCCGAGGAAGGCGATCACCCTGCGGCTGTCGTTGAAGAGGGAGAGTCCTGAGGCCGTGCCGGTGGAGTGCCCCATGGAGAGAAGCACCTCCCCCAGGCTGTAGGGGGGAAGATACCCCAGGGTATGGCAGCCGATGTCGGCCACGGTGATGTCCTCGTCGGCCAGGGCCTGCTTGATGGCGTGGAAGGCCGACCGGTGGCCGCACCCGGGGCACATCTGGGGGGGTCTGGGCTGGAGGGCCGATTCCCTCCGGGCGCCGGGGGAGACGAGGCCGGGCCAGGTCTTTTCAAGGACCTCAGCCACCTTGTCGGGGGTGTATTCGCCGATCCAGTCGTCCGTATCCCCTTTACCGAGGATGGAAATGTCTATGGCGAGATCAAAGGCCAGGGCCTTGATCTCCCGCTCAAGAAAATCGTCGAGTTCCTCGAGGATTTTGACCTCCGGATGGTCGCCGAGAAATTCGGCGATGGCTGTGCGGGGGAGGGGGTGCACCACTCCGAGGCGGAGGATGTCCGGCGTCCTGTCCGCCTCTTCGAGGACGTCGAGGAGGGACCGGTAGGGAAGCCCCGCCGTGATGATCCCCCGGGTCGGGTCGGTCCCCTTCCGGAGCTCCCAGAAGGAGGGGGTATCCGTCTCGCAGGCCACGAGGGCAAGCTTCGCGAGGGCCCGGCGCTTCATCTCGAGGGCTGCGGCCGTGAGGGGGACGGAGGGGCCGCCCGTTGAATCGAAGGCCGGAGGCCCCTTGGGGGAGGCCCCGGACCAGCTTCCGAAGGCGACCTTTTCCTTTCCGTGGCAGACGTGGGTGGTCATGCGGACGATCACGGGCATCTTCTTCCGCCGGGAGAGGTCCATGGCATCGAGATAGGCCTGATAGGCCTCCGCCGGCGAGGAGGGCTCGAAGACGGGGATGTAGGCCATCCGGGCGAAGTGGCGGTTGTCCTGTTCGTTCTGGGAGGAGTTCGCCCCCGGATCATCCCCGATGACGGCAACCAACCCTCCCGTCAGTTCGAGAAGGGAGAGCTGGATGAAGGAGTCAGCGGCCACGTTGAGGCCCACGCTCTTGAAGAAGACGCAGGCGGGCCGTCCGTTCAGGGAAGCTCCGCAGGCCACCTCCGTGGCGACCTTTTCATTTGTGGAAAACTCAAAATAGAAGGGGCGCCGGTCTCCCGGAATGGAGAGAAGGGCAGAGGCGATCTCGGGAGTGGGCGATCCGGGGTAGGAGGTGATCACCTCCGTGCCCGATTCGATCATGGCCCGGGCCAGCGCCGTGTTTCCGAGGACGATCTCCGAGAAGGGTCCCCGGTTCAGCAGCATATCGCCGAGTCTTTTCATTCTCCATTCCCCCTTCTTGTACTATTCGGGAAGGACTGTCCGGGAGATGAAGACGTCCCTTCCGCGGAAGGTGAACTGCTCGATAAGGATGGTGTCATCCTTGAACTTCATGGACTTCGGAACGTAGAGGACCATGGAATTCGTTCCGTCGTTCACGGAGATATAGCGGTCCATATTCTTCGGTGTGCCGCTCTCGACGAGAGCGGAGGGCTCTTCTCCTCAGGTGTTCCGGTAGAGTCCCCAGTCAAGGGTGAAGACCGTGCCGAGGGGTTCGAGCTTCTCCTTCACCCCTTCACCGAGCTCAATAGTCAGATCGGCAGCAAAGACGGGAAGGGCGAAGAGGACGACAAGGGCTGCCGCCATCAGGGTTTTCAAAAAGAGAGATCTTTTCATGGAATTGTTCCTCCTCTTTAAATTTTTTTCTTCCGGTAAAATTGTACCACGGAAGAGAATAATTGTATGCTACACTATTACTGATTTGAGCTCATCCAAGGGAGGTTCCTCCGCTGGAACTGAACACCTACCGAAACCCCGGTGAACTGGCCCCCCTTCTGAGGAAGGAGGGGGAAGACTTTCCCGATACGGTTTTTCTCGTCCCCTCCGCCCGGGACAAATCCGTCCTGTCCGATATGCTCTTCCCCCCCGACGGAGCAGCCTTTGCCTCCTTCGGCCGGAAGGGGAGCAGAATATGGATATGGGAGGACCTCTACCGGTCGCTCATTGAGGCCTGCCCCCCAGAAAAGGTCCGGGTGCAGATCGACCCACCCGACCACTGGCTTCTTGTGCGCCTTCTCGTTGCCCGCCTCCGGGAGGAGGGGGGGGACGAACTCCCCCCCGGCACGGCTGCTCCCGGCTTCGTTGAGATGGCTGGAGATGCCCTGAGGGAGCTCCTTCGGGAGGACGTCCCCCGGGAGGAGCTTGCGGCCTCCCTCGGCTGCTCCGGCTGTTCTCCGGAGGGAGGGTGCACCCGACTCTTTGAGGAGAGCGGCATCCTCTGCCGCCTCTACGGCGACTACCTAGCCCTGCTCGAGAAGGAGGGGCTCGCCGACAGCGCCCAGCTCCCCTCCCTCGGGACTGAGCAGATCCGGAAGGACCCGGGGCAGGCCGTCCCCTGGGCGCGGCAGCTCAGGCTCTGCGCCGTGGGGTTTTTGAGCTTCACGTCGAGCCAGCTTCATTTTCTCTCCGCCCTGACCTCCTCCGGCGCCGTCCTTTCCTTCTGGATCCCCCGGTGCGGCGAGGGGGACTTTTATACCGCCCTTCAGCAGTTTCCCGAGGGGGTCGTGGCCGACTTCGGCTCAAAGGAGCCGGGGGCTGCCCTCTCCCTTGCGGCGGGGGACCGGCGGCTCTCCACGGACACCCTTGCCCGGGAACTTTTCTTCTGGTCCGCCGGGGAGGGCTTTCTCTCCCGGGCGGGGGATAGGCCCTTTCCCGGATGGAGCGCCGTCACCGTCTGCGGAGACGCTCCGGACATCGAATCCGTCATGGAGAGCTTCTCCCGGTACGGCCTCCCCTTCTCCCTGAAGGAGGGGATGGCCGTGGCGGACTCCCTTCTCTGGAAGGCCGCCCTCCGGGCCCGGGATCTGGCCTTCGAGGGGTGGCCCGCCCGGGAGACGGCGGACTTCCTCTCGGGGCTTCTCTTCGCCCCCGTCACCTTCCCCCGGCGGGAATTTGCCCTCCGCCTCCCCTCGGGACGGGAGCAGTGGCTCCGCTTTCTCCGGAACTTTCCCCCTTCGTCGGGGCTTGAGGGGTTCGAGCGGGCCCTCCGCTTCACCGACGCCCTGTCGAAGGGGGGGCGCCCCGAGGAGCTCCTCGCCGCCCTGAAGGCCCTCGCCCCCGGCAGGGAAGAACTGAAGGAACTGCTGAAAGGGGCGGAGGACGCCCCCGTCCTCGACGGGGAGATCCGCAAGCTCACCCTGACGATCATGGAGACGGAGCAGAAGGAGACCTTCCTCCGGGACCTCCGGCGGGACCTCGGCGAGGCGGGGAGAACCCACCTCTCCCCCGAGGACTCCATGGCCTTCCTCGCCCGCTGGGCGGAGAGCAACAGAACGTGGATCCCCCCCGCCACGGAGCCCTCCGTCGCCCTCTACCCCGGAACCCCTCCGGTCCTCTTCTCCTCCCCCGTATGGATCTTCGCGGGGGTCACGGCGAAATCGTGGCCGGGGCAGGTCCGGGAGTCCCCCCTCCTCAGCGACGAAAAGAAGGAGGCCCTCCATGCCAGCCCCCTCCTCGGCCTCGGACGAAGCCACCTCCCCCTTGTGAGCGAAAAGCGAAGCCAGCGGGAGGCCCTCTTCCGACGGCTCACCGCCTGCGCCGAAGGGGTGTGCATCTTTCTGAGGCCTCTCAGCGACGAGAGCGGGCGGACCCTCGCCCCCTCCCCCTTTCTCGAGGCAGCGGTCCGCCCTCCCCGGCCGTGGCTCCTTCCCCTGGACGGAAAGACCCTCGAACGCTCCCTGGGGGAGATCCTTCCCGGGCCGGAGGAACCCCTCGCCGGAGGGGTGGAGATCTCATCCCTCCCCTCCTTTCCGGGGGGATATTTCCGGGGGAACCCGGCATCCATCCCCCTCCCCGTTCCCGAGCAGACCTTCTCCCTCAGCGGGCTGGACGACTTCGACTCCTGCCCCTTCATGTACTATATGACCCATCTGCGGGGCCTCGAATCCCCCCGGGAGGAGCTCTACCGCTCGGACCTTGCGGGAATCGCCCTCCATACCCTCTGGGAACGGGCCTGGGGGGAGCGCCTCGCTGCGGGCAGGCCCCTTCCGGAACTGGTGAGGGAGCTCTTCCCCCAGGTCCTCTCCTCGGCCTATGCCCGGCTGAACGCCGACCCCCGGCTGGGGCGGACCAAAAACGACCTCCTTGAAAAAGCCCTCCGCCTCGCCATCCTTCAGGAGGAGATGGAGGGGAGGGGGCTCGGCGAGACCAGAGGAGAACAGCTCCGGGAATTTTCCCTTCCGGATTGCCGGATCGGAGACCTCACCTTCCGGGGGCGGTGCGACCGTATGGAGGTCCTCACGGACGGACGGGTGGTCCTCTTCGACTACAAGGGGGGGCAGTCCTCCCGGTTCACCAAATCTCTCCAGCTCGCCGCCTACGGCCTGACCCTGAAGGAGGAACGGGCGGCGGCGGTCTATCTCTGCCTCGGAGACGGCAGGGAGTCGGGTGCCCTGAGGGGCGAAAAGCTCCCCTGGCTCGCGGTGAGGGGGGATCTCTCCGCCCTTGAGGACCGCGCCCGGGAGGTCATGGAGCAGGCGGCCCGCTCCTTCGCCACGGGGCTCTTTCCTCCCCGGTACGACTCCCCCTCCTGCCGGTGGTGCACCTGCAGCACCCTCTGCCGGAGGCTCGAGGGGAGGGGTAGAGATGACGAAAGGGAGGATGAGAGGGATGACGGAGATGAATGACCTTCTTCTGAACCGGTTTCGGGAACATATCCGGTCAACGGACGCCCTGCTCCCCGCCCAGGAGGAGGCGGTCTTCTCCGACGCCCCTCTCACTCTGGCGGGAGCGGGGGCGGGGACGGGAAAGACCCACACCCTCGCCTGGCGCTTTCTCCGGGCCCTTCTGCGCCCGGGAATCCGCCCCCGGGACATTTTAACCCTCACCTTCACCGAGAAGGCCGCCTCGGAGATGTCCGAGCGGATCAGCGCCCTCTTCGCGAAGGTGCGCCCCGTCCTCGACCCGGAGAACCGCCTTCTCGCCTCCGTCGCCGAGGAACTGCAGGAGGCTCCCATCTCCACCATCCACGCCTTTGCGCTGAATATTCTGAGAGAAAAGGCCCTCTTTCTCCCCTCGGGGCTCTCCGCCCGGCCCATCACCCCTCCGGAGGAGGAGCTCTTCAGCCGGCGGGTCCGGGATGCCCTCGATACCCTCGATTTCGACTGGTTCCGGCGAAACCTCCCGTCGGGCAGAACCCCCGAAGACCTGCTGGGGAAGGCCGCCGAAGACCTTCCCGCCCTGCTGAACGCCTACTCCCCCGCCGGGGTGACTGACTTCGCCTTCGCCCTCTCGAACCTCCTGGAAAGCCGGGGGGAGACCCCGGACACCCTTCTAGAGAGCGCCGGAAGCGACGCCTTTGCCCCCCTGGTAGAGGAGCGGCTCAAGGCCATCGCCCTCCCCTACGCCCGGGAAAAATGCTCCCTGTGGCTGAGGGAAGTTCTCCCCTTCCTCCCCCCCGCCCTTCCCGGCTCGGGGGCCTTCAATGAACGCCTCGGGGACTTCCGGAATCGCTGGGCCGGCAAAACCTTTTCCGAGGAGGAAAACTTCTCCCTCGCCTTCGCTGGGGACCTTCACGCCTCCCTGCTGAAGAACCTCTCGGGGACGGGAAAGAGCAAGTCCGCCCTTCTTCTGGCGGAACTGCTAGGGGAGCCCCTCAAGGACCACCGGGAGGGGGACGCCACCCTCTGGAGCGCCCTCTCCTTTCTGGAAAAGGGGCTCACCGACAAGGACTTCCGCCTGCGGACGGCCCTCCTCCGGACGGCATCCCTGCTCTGGCTCGCCTTCCGGGAGTTCCGCCGCCGCCGGGGCCTCGTGACCTTCGACGACATGATCCGCCTGGCGGGAGAGCTGACCGCCCCCACGGCGGAGCAGGGGGCGCCCCTGCGGATATACAGGGAAATCCTCGTGGACGAATTTCAGGATACCAACGCCCTCCAGGACCGGCTGATCCGCTCCGTGGCTGGGCCGGAGAGCAGGATCTTCCTTGTGGGGGACCTCAAGCAGTCCATCTACCGCTTCCGCCACGCAGACCCCACCCTCTTCGGAGAGCTTCTGAAAAAAGAGGAGGAGGGAAGGCGGTACATCCCCCTCCAGACGAACTTCCGCACCCGCCCGGCCCTCCTCGACGGTGTGAACGCCCTCTTCCGCCGGGTATGGCGGGACGGCATCTCCCCCACCCTCGGGCAGGCCTACGAGGACCTCCTCTTCCCCGAAAATGCAGAGCTGGCCTCCTCCCGGGAGCAGACCCCCCTGCCCGCCCTTCTTCCCCTGATCCGGTGCACCGGAGAGGCCGAAAGCGCCCCCGAGGCCCGAAGGGGCGCCGCCGACCTCCTCGGCCGGGCCCTCCTGACCCTCCGGGGGCAGCCCGTGTGGGACAGCGGACTCAGGGGCATGCGCCCCGCCGAATGGCGGGACATGACCATCCTCGTGCCGACCCGCTCCTCCTTCGGGGCCCTGGAGGATACCCTCTCCCCCCGCTACGGCATCCCCGTGGCCTTCGAACGGGGAAAACAGTATTTCAGCCGGGGGGAGATCGGAGATCTCCGGGCGGCCCTTCAGACCATCGCCTTCCCCGATGACCGCCACGCCCTCCTCTCCTTTCTCTCCACCCCCTTTTCGGGGCTCACCCTTGAGGAGCTTCCTCCTCTCTTCGCCCCCGGGGCCCCTCCCCTTGAGGATCTCTACCCTGGGGCGGCGGAGCGGATTGAGGACCTTCGCAGAAAGGCCCGCTACGCCGGGCTCTTCTCCGCCCTGGCCGAACTGCTCAGGGATCAGTCCGTCCTCCTCTACTGGCCCTCCTGGCGGCGGAGGAACGTGCTGTCCAATCTCTGGAAGGGGCTCGATCTTGTGCGGGAATACGAGGAGGTCTTCGGCAACGACCCGGCGGGGTGCGCCGCCTACTTCGCCCGGATGGCCTCCCGGCCGTCCGGCGGGGAGGAGGGCACCCCCCTGGGGGAGGAGGAGGACGTGGTGCGGGTAATGACAGTCCACAGCGCCAAGGGGCTCGAGTTCCCCATCGTCGCCCTTGTGGACCTGAACAACAGCCGGGGCAGGGGGTGGGGAAAGTCCCTCGTCCCCTCCCTTCTCCTCGGCGCTGGGGCGTCGAGATACCCCTCCGAATGGGGGGGAGAGGAGTCTGAGACGGGGAAGCTCGCCGCCTTTCTTGAACAGGCCGAGGAGGGGGAGGAATGGGAGCGTCTCTTCTACGTGGGTTGCACCCGTGCCCGGGACTGCCTTATCCTCTCCTCCCCCTGCGGCGGCGAGGGAGCTCCCGAACCGGCGAAGGGATCCTGGCTCTCCCTCCTGGACGAACCCCTCCTCGCCTTCTCGGAAGGGGGAGAGGAAAGGGGTGATCATCCCCTTCCGGAAGGGGATGAGAAAGACGTCCCTCCGGTGAAAAGGGGCCGGACCGTCCCTCCCCCTTCTCTTGAGAACCTCTCTCTCGAGCGGCTCAGCGCCACGTCCTTCTCCCTCTTTCAGTGGTGCCCCGCCGCCTGGCGGATGAAGTACCGTCAGGGGGTGGACCTGGTCTGGGAGCTCCCCTCGTCGGAGGAGCAGGGAGGGGCGGACCTCGGCTCCCTCGCCCACTGGTTCCTCGCCCGGTGGAATTTCAAACCCGACGGGCTGGAGATTCTCCGTTCGTCCCGCTGCCCCCTGGTCCTCCCGCCCTCCCTCCGGTCGGTCTGGAGGGAGGAAAAGGCCCGCAGTGCCCTCGTTGGGTGGCTCGAAGGGCTCGCCGGCCTTCCCGCCGGAAAGGCCCTGGCCGAACGGGCCGCCGGGGGCACCCTGAGAAGGGAGCTCCCCTTCCGCTTCCGCATGGCCGAGGGCCCTCTGCTCACGGGGAGCATCGACGTCCTCTGGGAGGAAGAGGGCAGAATCTGCATCCGGGACTACAAGATCACCGCCCGGGACGAAAGCGCCCCGGAGAGCGCCCCCTCCTGGGAGGCCCTCTACAGCTCCCAGCTTCTCTTCTACGGCTACGCCGCCTCCCTGGCCTGGCCGGGGAAGGGTGTGGACATGCGGCTGATTCATCTCAGGGAGGGAACGGAGGGAGACCCCGTGGAAGGGGCCCTGTCGTGGAAAAGAATGGAGGAGGACCTGCGGAGGGCCGCCCGGCAGGCCGTCTCGGGGCCCTTTACCCCCGCATCGGAGCGGTGCCCCGTCTGCTTCTACCGGTTTGACTGCCCCTTCCGGCAGGGATAGATCTCCCGGGGAGGCAATCTACAGGTTCGTCCAGCTCTTGAACCCCTTCCCCACCACCTCGGCGGCGTCGGTCACGGACATGAAGGCTCCGGGGTCGTTCTCCGCCAGGTGCTTCTTCAGCACCATCACCTGCCGGGGTTCGAGAAGGGTCAGCAGAACCGGGCGGTCCTGCTTCGAGAACCCCCCCGTGGCGCACAGCCGGGTGGTCCCCCGCCGGAGGGTCCTATTGATGAAGTCTGAGACCTCGTCGGGGATCGAGGTGATCAGCAGGACCTGCTTCCTCCGGTCGAAGGTTCTGAGGGTGTTGTCCACCACGATGCCGAAGACATAGAGGGCCACCGCACCGTAAATGGTGGCGTCAAGCCCCACGACGAAAAATGAGAGGGCGAGGATCCCCATATTGATGAAGATCGAAAACCGCCCCATCTCGATGCCGTACCGTCTTCTCAGGGCCACTCCGGGGATGTCGAGCCCTCCGGTGGAGGCCCCCACCCGGAAGACGAGACCGGCCCCGATCCCCCTCACCACCCCCGAGACCATGGCCGCCATGAATTTGTCGCCGATGACCGGAACGGGGACATATTCGAAGAGCTTCAGAAGGAGGGAGAAGAGCACCACACCCCAGGCGGTCCACAGGACGAATCGGGGAGAGAGCTCCCTCCACGCCCATGCCATGAGGAGGGTATTCAGAATAAGAATCACCCACGCGGGGGAGATATGGAAGACATAGTTCGACAGTACCGCCAGTCCGGAGACCCCGAGGTCGGGAAAACGGTTCGGCAGCACGAAGAGCACCACCGCCAGGGCCTGGATGGTCACCCCTGCCGTCACGGCGAGAAAAGCCCCCCATTCCGCCCGCACCTCCACCATAAAACGAAGAAACTGCCCCTTTATTATTCTTCCCAGCCTTGTCGGATCCATTCGTGCTCCCCCTCTCTCTTCCCTTACCGCAAAACGGGATAACAACAGGGTTTCCGCCCCTTTCATCCCTGTACTTTCCGGCCCTTTTTTGGTATAATATATTGGTTGCAGAGGCATGAAACGGAGTGAAAAAATGTTTATTCCCCTTGAAGGACAGGGCATCGTCTCCATACTGAAGGTTGTCGCCCTCATACGCCACGGGGCGGAGACAGCCATTTATCTCAAAGACGGAACACTTCTTACGACGGGCTTCCGGCCCGATACGCTTCGTAAAAGATACAACGCTTTCCGCAAAGAGGCAAGGGCAGCCGCCCGGTCTCTGCGGCTGCGAATGGGAGGAAAATAGCATATGTCGACAAGCGCTGCGGTCCGTCAATACACCGCCCGGGATATCCAGGTTCTCGAAGGTCTCCAGGCGGTTCGGAAACGCCCGAGCATGTACATCGGGGACACCGGTTCCCGGGGGCTTCACCATCTCGTCCACGAAGTTGTTGACAACTCCGTGGACGAGGCCATCGGCGGGTACTGCACCCGCATTCTGGTGACCATCCATGAGGATGAAAGCATCTCCGTGGAGGACAACGGCCGGGGGATCCCCACCGACCCCCACCCCTCCAACGGGCGCCCCGCCTCGGAGGTCGTCCTCACTACCCTCCATGCGGGGGGAAAATTCGACAACCAGGCCTACAAGGTCAGCGGCGGCCTCCACGGAGTAGGCGTGTCGGCGGTGAACGCCCTGTCCGAATGGCTCGAGATCACCATCCAGCGGAACGGCGAATCCCGCTCCCAGCGGTTCGAGCGGGGGATGCCCGTGACGGAGCTTTCCGACCCCCTTCCCACGGAGGAGACTGGGACGAAGATCCACTTTCTCGCCGACGACACCATCTTCGAAGAGGTGAAATACTCGGCGGAAGTGCTGAGCGCCCGCCTCCGGGAGATGGCCTTTCTGAACCCCGGCCTGGCCATCTGTCTCGACGACCGGCGGGACGGCAAGATCAAGGACTTCTGCTACGAGGGGGGGATGCGCTCCTTCATTGAATATCTCAACCGGGGAAAGACGACCCTCTTCCCCGACCCCGTCACCATCTCGGGGGAGAAGGACGGCGTCTCCGTGGACATCGGCCTTCAGTACAACGACAGCTACCTCGAGCGGGTCTTCGGATTCGCCAACCTCATCCACACCATGGAGGGGGGAACCCACGTCTCCGGCCTCCGCACGGCCCTCACCCGGGCGGTGAACGAGGCGGCCCGGCGGAGCAAACAGCTCAAGGAAAAGGACGACAACCTCGGCGGAGATGACCTCAAAGAGGGGCTCACCTGCGTAATCTCCGTCAAGCTTTCAAACCCCCAGTTCGAGGGGCAGACGAAGACGAAGCTCGGCAACAGCGACGTGAAGGGGATCGTCGATTCCGTCGTCTATGAAGGGCTCCTCGCCTGGTTCGAAGAGCACCCCGGCATCGTCAAGGTCGTGGTCGAAAAGGCCATAAAGGCCCGTCAGGCCCGGGAGGCCGCCAAGCGGGCCCGGGAGCTTGTGCGCAAGACCGCCATGACCGGAATGGGGCTGCCGGGAAAACTGGCCGACTGCTCGGGGAGAAACCCCGAGAACTGCGAGCTCTACATAGTCGAGGGAGAATCCGCCGGAGGCAGCGCCAAGCAGGGACGGGACCGCAGCTTCCAGGCCATCCTTCCCCTGAGGGGAAAGATCCTCAACGTTGAGAAGGCCCGGCTTGACAAGGTGCTGGCCAACAACGAAATCCGCACCATGATCCAGACCCTCGGGGCGGGGATCGGCGACGACTTCGACACGTCAAAGCTCAGATACCACAAGATCATCATCATGACCGACGCCGACGTGGACGGAGCCCACATCAGCACCCTGCTCCTCACCTTCTTCTACCGGCACATGCCCGACCTCATCGAAAAGGGGTACCTCTACCTCGCCCAGCCCCCCCTCTACCGGGTACAGAAGGGGAAGACCGTCACCTACTGCTATTCCGAGAAGGAGCTCCGGGCCATCCTGGACAGCGCGGCCGACCCCTCGAAGATCTCCGTTCAGCGGTACAAAGGGTTGGGAGAGATGAACCCCTCCCAGCTCTGGGAGACCACCATGGACCCCTCAAACCGCACCCTCAAGAGGGTGGAGATCGACGACCTGATGGAAGTAGACGAGTACTTCAGCATCCTCATGGGGGACAAGGTCGAACCGAGGCGGGACTTCATCACCGCCCACGCCCACGAGGTGCGGAACCTCGACATCTAATCCCTTTCCGGGAAAAAGAATGCCGGCGGTACGGAAAAGATTTCCGTACCGCATTTTTTTTGTTCTTTAAGTTATAATAGTGGGAAGAGCCGGAAAATAAGGTAAGGGGAGGATTATCATGCAGAAATACGGCGCGAAAAAAGCGAAGGCCCGGGAGACTTCCCTGCTGGCCCGGCAGTTCTGCATCACCGTAGTGCTTCTGGCCATCTCCCTTGACCTCGCCATCAACAGCGAAAAGACCTGGTCCGACTCCCTCTTCGTCCGCTGGATCATCGAACGGCGCCAGGGGTTGAACTTCTGAGCAGAATCCCTGCTTTTTTGCATACACACTGCATGGTTAAACTGAGTTCGAGAGCTCCGGAAAGATCCGGAGCTCTCTTTTTTCCAACCTGCATTCGGAGAAATCTACGAACTGTGCCCCCTGCGTTAGGATGATTAGAGGAAAAACCCTGTCATGATCAGGGAGACCATGCCGATGGATCGATTCATTCTTTTTCTTCCCTTTTCGCCGGGATCAGGACCTCGAAGAGAGCTCCGCCTTCCTTCGGATGAAAGAAGATGTCCCCTCCGGCGTGGAGAAGGATCCGCTTCGCCTTGGCGAGGCCGAGACCGTATCCTCCCTTGCCCCATTCTCCCCGGACCCTGTGGCTGTCGCCCCGGCGGAAACGCTCGAAAAGGTGCGCGGCCGATTCCTCCGGAATTCCCGGGCCGTTGTCCTCCACGAGAACGCTCCAATAATCCCCCGCCCGTTTCAGCGTAACGGCAATCTCTCCTCCCGGAGTGTTCCCGAATTTTTCCCGGACATATTTGACGCTGTTCTCGACGATATTGTTCAGTCCCCGGGCAAGCTCCTGCACCGGCCCGAACACGACTGCCTCTTCGGGATAGTTTTCGGATATGCAGATTTTTCCCGCGAAGGGGTGCTGTCGGTTCTCCTCGACGACGGAGGAAAGGAGGGCCTCAAGCCGCAGCTCTTCCGTGGCAGGCCGGGGAGGCTCCGATTCCATCCGCGAGAGGTAGAGGAGGTCGTCCACAAGGCGGGTCATGCGCTCCTGCTGGGCGAGAATCGTGGTCAGGAGTGTTCTGTCCTCCTCCTCCCAGTCCGACGCGAGCAGATATTCGGCCGCCGCCCGAACGGCGGTAAGGGGTGTCTGAAGCTCATGCCCCGCG
>JALHFZ010000025.1:0-811 GCA_022837505.1 Synergistaceae bacterium | reverse complement strand
GGCGGTTTTTCGTGAGCATACCTGAAGATACCGTCCCCCCCTTCCGGGGAGGTCGAAGGTATCGCACTGGCCCCCTCTCTCGGCTGCAGACGCTATGAGGCCGTACATGTCCCCCGACGGCAGGATCCGCTCCACGGGAAGCCCCTGGGGTACTGCGGTCTGGATCGCCAGCAGATCTTCGGCCACCCTGTTCATATAGCGGATCGATCGTCGTTCATCCAGAAGGATGACCCCGACGGGCAGTGCGGTGACGATGAGGGAGAGGTCCTCCCTTTCGGAGCGGAGTTCGCCAAGGGCATTCCTGAGGCGGGCCGACATTCTGTCGAGGGCTTCCGACAAGCGCTGAAGCTCGGGCTCAGCCATGAGAGGAAAGCGGATCTCCTCTCCGTCGGCTATTTTCCCGGCGGAGTCCACGATGCGGTCCAGGGGACGAAAAACCCTACGGGTGAGCCACATTCCGAAGGCGAGGATGAGGATGATTCCTCCGAGGAGGTTGAGGATGAACCGGTTCCGGGTCTTTCCGTAGACCGAGGAGAGAAGCTCGAGGGGCTGTGCCGCCCGGAGAACTCCCGGCTTTCCGTCGAGCAGGATCCTTCGGGCGAAATAGAGGGAATGCATCTTCGTTGTGTCGCTGTACCGTATGGAGGCTCCCTCTCCCTTTTCAAGGGCTTCCCTTACCTCAGGCCTTCCGAGGTGGTTCTCCATGAGCGCCGGATCCTTGGCCGAATCGGCCACCACCGATCCGAGTGAGTCAACGAGAGTGACTCTTCCCCGAAGAATTCCCTCCCATCGAAGGAAATCTTCCTTCAGT
>JALHFZ010000024.1 GCA_022837505.1 Synergistaceae bacterium | reverse complement strand
CGGATCATGGCGAAGGTCATGGTGGAACTGGCCGAGGTGAAGGAGTAAAGCCGCTCTTCACCTCGGCTGTGTAATGCTTGCCATAAAGAGAGAGCCGGAGGGGTCAACCCCTTTCGGCTCTCTCTTTATGATCTGAAGCCTGTTCTGCCCCTATTGCGGACGGATTTTCTTGAAGAAGATGCTCTTGCCGTCTTCGATAGTCAGCACGACGGCGTCCTTGTCCACGGGGTTGTGGGTCTTCGGATCTAATGTCAATGAATATTCTCACTTCAGCTCATACGGCCAGGCCATGACGCCCCCTTCGAGAAGGGCGATGTTGTCGAACCCCGCCGCCGTGAGGGCTGCAAGGGCATCCCACCCCCGGACGGAGATCTTGCAGAAGGCGACGATCTCCCGGTCTTTCGGCAGTTCTCCCAGCCGCTCCCGGAGCTTGCCGAGGGGGATGTTCACGAACTCGAAGGGGAGACGCCCCTGCAGGTCGAGCTCCGCCGGGGTGCGTACGTCGAGCAGGAGGGGCGGATCGGGCTGCTTCATCCGCTCAGTGAGTTCCTTCGGCGTGTAGGTTCGGACGAGGCCGTCCATCTTGTTCCGGAGGGCGTTGGCCGCGTGGGTCGTGGGGTCGAGGGCCGTGGCGAAGGGGGGAGCATAGGCGAAGTCTGTGTCGGCGAGCATGTCCACCGTCATCCCTCCAGTGATGGCCGCCACGAGGGAGTCGAGTCTCTTGTCCGCCACGCCGCCCCCCATGAACTGGGCCCCCAGGAGTTTTCTGCTCTTCCGGTCGGCAACGAGGCGGATGGAGAGAGACCCCATGCCCGGCATGAAGTGGGGGCGGTCCGGCCCCTCGATAAGGATGGAGACGGGGTCGAAGCCGTTCTCGGCAGCCTGGGCCTCGTTCAGCCCGGTCTTTCCGATGGTGAGGTTGAAGAGCTTGAGGATCCCCGTACCGAGGACGCCGCCGAAGGGGGTGTCCAGCCCGGCGATATTGTCGGCGATGACCCGCCCCTGGCGGTTTGCCGTGGACCCCATGGGCTGCCAGACAAGTTTCCCCGTGATGGCATGTTTTGAGAGGACACAGTCTCCCCCCGCGTAGATGGAGGGGTCGCTTGTGCGCATATGGTCGTCCACGATGATGTTCCCCTTGGGGGAGAGTTCGAGCCCTGCCTCCTTCGCGAGGTTCGTGTTGGGGCGGATCCCCACTGCGAGGAGGACCATATCAACATCAAGGGTTCGTTTATCCGTGGTGACCCCGGTGACCACGCCCCCCTCGCCAAGGATCTCAAGGACTTTTTCGCCGCCGTAGAAATCCACACCCTTTTTCTCGATGGCCTTTTTCACCCGCAGGCCGAAATCCTCCTCCACCAGGGTGGGGAGGGGGGTGGGAAGAAAGTCCACTACCGAGACCTTGATCCCCCGGTCAGCCAGGGCCTCCACCACCTCCATGCCGATGAGCCCGGCGCCGATGATGACCGCCGATTTCACCTTCCCCGATCCCACGGCGGATTTCAGGGCCAGGGCGTCCGGCATGGTCCAGAGGGTGAAGACGCCGTTGAGGTCGTTCCCCGGAATGGGGGGGCGGATGGGTGAGGCCCCGGTGGCGAGGACGAGCTCGTCGTAGGGGAAGATCTCCTCGGCCCCCGTGGCGGCATTCGACGCCGTGACGGTCTTCTTCTCCCGATCGATCTTCGTGGCCAGACACCCCGTGTGGACGGTGATGTTCTTGACGTTCCGGAAGAAATTGGCGTCCCGTATGATCCCCAGAGGGGTGCAGACCAGTTCTTTATATTCCTTCACCACGTCCCCCACAAAATAGGGAAAGCCGCACCCGGCGAAGCTGAGATGCTCTCCCCGCTCAAGGATGGTGATGTCGCACTCCGGGGCGATCCTGGCGAGACGGGCGGCCGTCTTGGCCCCGCAGGCCACGCCGCCGATGATGAGCACTTTTTTCTTTTCCATTGAATAAATGTCCCTCCTTAGAAGAATCTCGCAGGGGGATATACCTCCTGCCCCTATATGGTATTCTGAGGGGGTTTTTCTGTCCAGTAGTTCCGAAGAGGTATTCCGGGGGAGTTTTGAGGGGATTTTTTTGAAGCTCCGGTGAGGGGAACGGGTATAATGATAGGGAAAAATGTCTCTTTTCGGAGGTTCTGCTATGGGATATGTTTTTCTTGCATTCATCGTCGCTGCAGCCTGTATCTCCTTCTTCTTCCGGTCAAAGAAGTTCCGCCCCTGCTACAAGGGGTGCCATGGATGCGGGAAATGCATGAAGGGGTATGAAATCCGTCCGTCCGGGGAGGAGAAGGAAGCACCGGCCTCCCCGAAGGGCGAAGGGGAATGAAGCCTCTCGGCAAAGGCCGGGAGAAAAATGGACCGTCCCTGCCCCCCCGGCCGGGCGAACTTCCGAAGCCTGTCCGCTGCCGGAGGTTCGGACTGCCGGTCCTTCTTTTCCTCTTCCATTTCGTTTTCCTGCCATATGCCGGAGAGGCTTCCTCCGGACGGGGGCTTCCCTCCCGGACGGAAGTTCCGTCCCTGAGGGGGGAGCGGAGCACACGGTTTTCCCTTGCAGCCGTGGGGGACGTGCTCATCCACAAGCCGGTCTACGAGGCCGCCAGAAATAAAAAGACCTTCGACTTCCGCCCCAATTTTCGCCTCGTGAAGAACCGCGTCTCCGCCCATGACCTCGCCTTCTGCAATCAGGAGACCATTCTGGGGGGCGTGGAGATCGGCCTCTCCAGCTACCCCTGCTTCAACTCCCCCATAGAGGTGGGGGACGGCATTATCGACACAGGCTTCAATCTCGTCTCCCTCGCCAACAACCACACCCTCGACCGGGGGGAGAAGGGGGTGATCCGCTCCCTGGAATACTGGTCGGGCAAGGCGGCCATCCTCACCTCCGGCAGTTTCGCCTCGAAGGAGGAAGGGGACCTCCCCGCAGTACGGCAGGTACAGGGTACATCCTGCGCCTTTCTCGCCTACACGACCCTGACCAACGGGCTCCGGGCCCCCAAGGGGAAGGAGCACTACGTCACCCTCTACAGCAAAGACCGGGCTTCCCGGGATGTGAAAAAAGCCCTTGGGGCGGCGGACGTGGTGATCGTCTCCATGCACTGGGGGAGCGAATATACCCACACCCCGACGGAGGAGCAGCGGCGGATCGCCGGTGAACTGGCCGCCCTCGGCGTCCACATCGTCATCGGCCATCACCCCCATGTTGTGCAGCCCGTGGAGATGGTGAAGGACACCCTGGTCATCTTCTCCCTGGGGAATTTCATCTCCGCCCAGAAGGGGCTGCCCCGCCTCGTGGGGCTCCTCGTCTCCCTTGACGTGGCAGTCACCTCAATGCGGGGGGAGAAGCGGGTCTCCTTCGAAAACGTCACCGCAACCCTGCTCTACAATCCCTCCCGCTCGCCCCACGGCCGCTATACTGTCACCCCCTTCGACTGCCTCACGGAGAAGATCCTGCCGGACTTTACCTCTGTCTACGGCCAGTTTGCTGCACGGGTACAGGGGAAGGGGAAAGCCCCCCTGGCCTTCCGGGCTCCTGCCTCCCCCCCGGAAAAGAAGAAAAGCCCTCCTCAGGAAAAGAAAAGGGCTCCGAAAGCCAAAAAACAGTAAATTCCAGTTCAGTTGTTCCGGGCTGAATCCGAAGATCTGAAAATTGTACCGGCCGGGAGCCCCGCACCCTTCAATTCCCCTGTACACTGCCTCAGCGTCAGGGTGCAGGGGGATTGCCCTAGAGCAGAAATTCCCCCATAAGCAGTTCCCGCATCTCCGGCAGGGGGAGGCCGTTCTCCCGGGAGAGGCGCAGCACGTCCTCGAACTCCGGGTTCGCCCGCAGCACCTCCTGGCCCAGCCGGGCCACCTTGTAGCGGACCATCCCCCAGGAGGTCTCCCGCTCAACGATCTCGTGGTCCGTCTTCAGCCGGTCCACAGGGTATTTTCGGAGGCCGAGGGTTGTGGTCTCCCGAAGCAGCAGGGCCGCGAGGGCCTCCTCCCGCTCGGGAAGGCAGAGGCAGTGAAGGGTCACGGCAGGGCGCCCCTTCTTCATCAGGATGGGGGTGACCCATACGTCCAGGGCGCCCTCGGTGAAGAGCATCTGCATCACCGGGCCGTAGTACTGGGGGTTCATATCGTCGATATTCGTCTCAAGGACGGTCCCCCGGTCCCGCTGAAACAGATCTCCTTCCTCCCCTTCGGGGGTTTCGAGAAGGAGAACCCGCAGCAGGTTGGGAATATCGCTGTCCCGGTCGCCCAGCCCCTTTCCCGAGGCGATCACCCGCCCCGCCGGAAGGGGGCCGAAGGAGTCGGCGAGGCAGCGCACGAGGAGGGCCCCCGTGGGGGTCACCCGCTCGAGGGGCCCCCCTTCGGCGTAGACGGGCATCCCCTCGAGCAGTTCCGCCGTCGCAGGGGCGGGGATGGGGAGCAGGCCGTGGGCGCACCGGATGGTGCCGTGCCCCACGTTGAGGGGAGAGCAGACGACTTTGTCGATTCCAGCCATCTCCACCAGCACGAAGGCCCCGATGATGTCGGCGATGGAGTCGATTGCCCCCACCTCGTGAAAGTGGACCTCCACGGGGGAGCTTCCGTGCACCTTCCCCTCCGCCTCTGCGAGGAGCCGGAAGGCCTCAGAGCTCTTCTCCTTCACCCATGGAGAGAGGGGGCTTGCATTGATAATCGCCAGGACGTCCGCCAGCCCCCGGTGGGTGTGCCCCTCCCGGCTCTCCACGGTGACATCCGTCCCCGCAATTCCCCCCTTGCTCCCGGGGCGGATGGAGATCTTCAGTTTTTCCGGCTGGGCGGCATGGGAATGATCGTGGCCGTGATCGTGATGGTGATCGTGGTCATGATCATGGGAGGAAGGTTCTTCCGGAAAGAGGACGATCCCCTCCATGGTGCGGAGGAAGGCCTTTTTATCGAGGCCGAGGTCGAGAAGGGCGCCGAGGAACATGTCGCCGGCGATTCCGGCGAAGCAGTCGAGATAAAGAGTTTTCATTGATTTCCTCCGAAGGTCGATTCCGGCCCCGTTCGGGCCGGGAGTGGATCCATTCTATCATTTCCGGGCAATGGCAAAAGGGAGGAAGATCGTGTTATTCTAGGGATTATCCGCTGAAGATCAGGGGGGTTCGTCGAATGCCTATACGTTTGGAAAAACTTTTTGAAGCCCGTCTGAAGGAGGACCCGAAGCAGAGAGTGCTCTGGTGGAGAGGGGAGTGGCGGGACGGGAAATGGGTGGAGGAGCGGGTGAGCGCCTGGGCGGACACCCTCCGGAAGGGAGGGTTCGGACCGGGAGGCCGCCTGGCCGTCTTTCTGCCGAACAGCCCCCAGACGGTCTTGCTCTCCCTCGCTGTCTGGCGCCTCGGAGGAACCCTCGTCCCCTTGAACCCCCGGGGGGGTATGGAGTGGATTCTCCGCATCCTCCGCCACGGGGACCCCTTCGGCGTCATCCTGGGGGAGGACATGCCGGACCTCGCAGAGGGGATACGGGCCGGAGGGTTCCCCGCAGCGTCCGTCTCCACGGAGGGAGAACCGGTCTTTCTGAAGGGCCTTCCCGACCGCCCCGACGGCGATCCGGACCTTGCCGTCATCTTCGCCACCTCAGGCACCACCGGTTCCCCCAAGGCCGTTCCCCTCACCCACGAGAATCTCTATGACAACACGAAGGGAGTCTTCGAGACCATCGAGGGGTTCGAAAAGGGGCGGGTACTCATGGACGTGCTCCCCTCCTTTCACTCCTTCGGGTACACCGTCTGCTGCGTGCTCCCCCTTCTCTGGGGCCTTCCCCTGGCCCTCCTTCCAGGCTTTCTGCCGCTGAAAACCCTCTTCGAGGGGCTGCGGTCATCGGAGACGGGGATTCTCATCGCCGTCCCCACCATGCTCCCCTTTCTGCTGGGGGCAGCCTCAAAGGGGGAGACCCTTCCCCCCCAGCTCAGGTACATCCTCACGGGGGGAGGAAAACTCGACCCCGGCCTTGAGGCCCGCTTCCGGGATCAGCTCGGCGTCATCACCTACGAGGGGTACGGCCTCACGGAATGCTCTCCCGTGGTCTCGTGCAACCCAAGCGACGCCCTCCGGAAGAGGGGGACGGTGGGACCGCCCCTTCCGGGGTATGAGGCGGAGGTCCGTTCTGACAGGGGTGAGGCTCTGCCCCCGGGAGAAGAGGGAGTTCTCTGGCTTCGGGGGCCCTCCGTGGCCCGGGGGTATTTCAAAGATCCGGAGCTCTCCGCCGAGCGGTTTGTCGACGGCTGGCTCAACACGGGGGACATGGTCACCCTTGATCCGGAGGGGTACATCACCATCCTCGACAGGGTATCGGACATGATCATCGTCGGGGGATTCAACGTCTACCCCCAGGAGGTGGAGTCGGTAATCCGGGAGCTTCAGGGCGTTCGGGAGGCCGTGGTGGTGGGCCTTCCCCATGCAGTGAGCGGAGAGGTCCCCGCGGCCTTTGTCCTCATGGAGGAGGGGGCGGAGCTGTCCGCAGGCGCGGTCATCAGTCGGTGCAAGGAGAAGATGGCCCACTTCAAGGTCCCCCGGAAGGTCCTTTTCGTGAAGGAGCTCCCCCTGTCGGCCACGGGGAAGGTGCTGCGGCGAAAGCTCCGGGAGGAGCTTGCGGCAGGGACGGGGAAAAAATAAACCCCTCCGAAAAAACCGGAGGGGCCTGAAAATTCAGTTCTTCGGAACGTCCGGTGAGACTGTCTCCTTGCTTCCGTCGCCGGAGGGTTTTGCAGTATCTGAAGGGTATATCTCAATATCCATATCCTGAGAAGTCTTTTTTCCGTTCGTGTTGTCCGTGGCGATGAAACTGAGGGTGTACTTCCCCGGGGGCAGCTCGGCAAGATCGATGTTCACCGTGAAAAAGAAGTCATGGATAAGGCTTTTCACGAGGAGGTCGGCAGTGACCACCCCAGCCTGCTCGATTCCCGTGTTCCCCTTGTCGTCCTTCACGTGGAGATCGAGGCTCATGCTCAGTTTGTAGTCATTCTCCTGTTTTATGAGCTGAAAGCCGTCCACCTCAAGATAGATGGTCACCTTCGACCCTTTTTCGAACCGGGAGGTCTCCTCCTCGGTGTACATGCCGAACCCCTTGACCTCCTTGACGAAGAGCCCCTTGGTGAAGGAGAATTCCTCTGCGCCGGCGGCTGCGGAAAGAGAAAGAACGAAAAGAAGGGCAAGAAGGAAAATGCCGATTCCCAGTCTCTTCCGGCAAGGGGCCGGGCAGGTTTTTCGCTCCCTCCGGAATGGCCTGAATCCTCCGAAAGGGCGAAATGGCAAAAGCGTCACAATGTAACGACCTCCTTAGTGAGTAGAGAATGAACGATCATTTTCATTATAGACTATTTCTTTCCCATCTGCCCGCACGGGGCGGAAAATTGCGCCCTTTTCAGGGGAAAAAAGAACACTAACTTCAGTAAAGGAGCCTCTCTATGAAGAATAAGGAAGACCTCTCACTCTCCAATCAATGGCTTGATCTCGACGCAGACTGGGAAAATCCCCTGTCCCCCCTCCGGGGATATTTCGACGGGGCATCCCGGGGAAACCCCGGAGAAGCCGGAGCGGGAGCCCTTCTCCTCGATGAGGCAGGACAACCCCTCTGGACCTGCGCCGTCCCCCTCGGAAAGAAGACCAACAACGAGGCGGAGTACATGGCCCTTCTCCTCCTCCTCGAGGAGACGGAGCGGCGGGGAACGGGGGCAGCCATCGCGGGGGACAGTCAGCTCGTGGTGAACCAGGTGACGGGCCGGTGGAAGATTAAAGAACCCCGCCTGAGAGAGCTGGCTGAACGGGCCATAGAGCTGCTGAAAAAGACGGGGAGCACCCTCGAATGGATTCCGAGGGAGGAAAACACCGCCGCCGACCGTCTTTCCAACGAAGCCCTCGACGGAGCCAGAAGCGGCGGAAAACCGGAGAGGGAGCCCTTTGATCCGGAAGGGCTGATCCCTGTGACGGAGACCATCTTCCTCGCCCGGGGGAGGGAGGAGTATGCCGTGGATATACTCCACTGGGCCTGCACATGCCCCGGCTTTCAGCGATGGCGGCGGTGCCGGCATCTCGATGCGGCGGAAAAGCGAAGGGAAAAATAGGCTCTTTTACCCATCAAAAAAACGCCCCTGTTCGATAAACTTTCAGAAATAGCAACGCTGTACTCGGGAGGTGGCGCCGAAATGAGAACCGTATCGTCCATGATGTTCGGAGTCTTGCTGGGAACATTTCTTCTGTCCTTTTTCGTCTTTACTGCCGATGCATGCCCTGCCGGCTCGGATCTCGAATTTCAGAGAATCGGAGGAGGCCGGTACGGCGGGATCAATGACCGGCAGTTTCTCACCGTCTCGTCGGAGGAGCAGTGGGAAAAGCTGTGGGGGGAGATCAACGGAAATGTCCTTCCCCTTCCCCCCACCCCCTTCGTTGACTTCGATACACACACCCTTGCCGCCATATTCCAGGGGCTTCAGCGGAGCGGAGGATACTCCATCTCCGTGGAGAGCGTCACCGAAGGGGAGGACCGGGTAGCCGTAAGGGTCAGGGAGGTTGAGCCGGGGCCGAGGAATATCGTCACCATGGCCCTCTCAAGCCCCTGGGAGGTAGTGGCCTTCCCCCGGACGGAGAAACCCGTGATCTTCACCTGCAGCCGGTAAGGGCGGCCCTTCTGTCAAAGAAAAATGCCCCTTCCCTGAAGTTCAGGGAAGGGGCATTTTATTGGTCCCTTACAGGTTATCTCTTCCTCAGGAAAAGAAGGGGGAGGGCAAGAAGCAGGAAGAAGGGAGATCTGCCGATGGCGCAGCCCCCGCCCTCGCTTTCTGACTCGGGCTGAAGCGCCCGGTGGAGGTTGAGCCGCCCGCCCGAGGAGACCTTGCCGCTCAGGGAGGAGATCCGGTCCGCAGAGTTCAGAATTCTTCTTCTAATGGTTGTGACGGACTCGTCGGGGTACTGGGCTCGTACCAGGGCGACAGCCCCGGTGACGAAGGGGGTCGCCATGGAGGTGCCGGACAAGGCTTTATAGGAGGATGCGGGCCTTCCTACCCCTACATTATCGATCTGCACTCCCGCATAATTGATGAAGGGTAAGAAATTGCCGCTGTCGCTCTCGAAGGCGAAGCGGAAGCGGAAGCGGTTTGTTCTGAAGCGGGGGGAGATGGAGTGGAATAAGGAGTACCAATCATCTCCTCCTCCGGTGAAGGAATGAACCCTGCTCCAGGATGCCCCGCTGTCGGGTGAGAATTCGAGGTGGAGAAAATCGTTCCCGCCTTCGAGATCAAGACGGGCGTCCATGGCGAACAAGAGGGGGGCCGATCCCGAGGCTGACAGATCGACATCCCGGTTCAGGGTAAGCCATGTGCGCTGATTCGGGGGATAGTGCCGGTCGGGGCTGTCCGACCACGCCTTCGTTGCAGTTCCTCCCCGGGTGGTGGAGATGATCCCCCAGAGATTCTGCGATCCCGCTGCTGCCGAGGTGCCCCAGTTTCCCGCCCCCCCTTCCATATCGTCGTAGAAAAGATCACCGGGGCGGGGGGAGTAGCCTGTCATGGTGCTGAAGATGTCCGTTCCAGGCGCGGCGAGGTGGACGGAAGAGGCTCCGTAGTGAGAGAAGGAAGCGAGCTGGTCGTCGTCATCCGTGGCGGCCACAGAGAGGATGTTTGGCAGGGAATAGGAGGCGGGGTACTGAGGGTTGGTGTCGTTGTCCCTGCTGTTCTCCCCGTCATAGTTTCCCGCAGCGGCTACGAAGAGAATCCCCCGGTCGCCGAGGGCGGCTATGGCGTTTTTTGCCGCCGAAGAAGAGCCCTTGCTTCCGTAGGAGGCATTCACCGCGATGATATTGACTCCCTCATTTTTCTTCTGAAGCACCCAGTTGTAGGCCGCAAGTTCCTGGGCGGTGTTCCCCGAGCCCTCGGAATCGAGCATCTTCACAGCCATCAGACTTGTCTTCCAGGCCACTCCCGAAACACCTATGCCGTTGTTCCCCGCGGCGCCGATGATCCCCGCCACGTGGGTCCCGTGGCCGTTGTCGTCCTCCGGGTCGCTGTCTCCGTTTATAGCATCGTATCCATGCATGCCCCCCGTGCCCGTCCAGAGGTTCGCCGCCAGGTCTTCGTGGGACTGGGCGATCCCCGTGTCCAGAATGGCGATCACCTGGCCGGCTAAAGTCTCCCTTCTCGTATCCCACCCCTCGGGAGCGTCGATGTCGGCATCCCTTATCCCTCCGGTCTGTCCCGTGTTGGACAATCCCCACTGCCGGGAGAAGGAGGGGTCATTCGGAAGGGCGAAGGCGCGGATGATGTAGTTGGGGGAGACGCTCTCCACCCTGCTGTCCGCTGAAAGCTCCCGCAGAAGCTCCTCCGTGGTCTTTCCGGGAACGCGGAGATGCTCCACCCGCCTTCCCGCCGCCTCGGAGAGGGCGGAAAAAGCCGTCACCTTTGTTCCCGCAGAAAGGACGGAAAGGGTGCTGCCGTCACTTTGACCCTTCCACGTGACGATCACCTCTCCCTCCACCCAGTTGTCCTCCCCCTTCGGGGCTGTTTTTTCCGTGGTGCCGAAAGCTGCGGAGGATACGAACAGAATCAAAAGGCATATCAACGCAAAAATCCTGCGGTACATTCTAACGCCTCCCAGACAGAGGATAGGTTTTCCCCTTTGCTCCTTTGTATCACGGAAGGGTGCGCGGCGCAAGAAAAACGAGGAGCCCGCGAAGGGCTCCTCGTAATGATCGGTGTTTAAGGTGTCGTAGTTTCTTACTTTCTCTTCAGAAGGGCCGCAAGGGGCAGGGCGAGAAGGAAGAAGTAGGGCGAAAAACCCACTCCGTTGCACCCCTCCACATCTCCCTTGGGTTCCTCGTATTTATAGAGGGTCTTATAAAGGTTCAGCCTGCCTCCTGTGGCGACCTTGCCCTGCAGAGAGAGGAGGGGATCGATGTTCTCCAGAATCCTGGCCAGAGGCGACTCCCCCGGGAACTGTGCGGCGGCGAGAGCGACGGCTCCTGCGACGAAGGGGGTGGCCATGGAGGTTCCGTCGAATTTTTCATAAAAGGATCGGGATTCGCCCAGTCCTATGTTATCTACGAAGACTCCTGTCAGTCCGGGGGTCAATACTTTTCCAGTGGCGAAGACTATCCGGAAACGGAAGGATGCGGTTCGATATGCCGGTGGAATGGACTGTGAAAAGGGTATCCATTTGTTAATATATTCGTCAGGATATTCAGATACCGACAGCATTTCCTGCCATGCTGTGCCCCCGTCTTTCGAGAACTCGAGACTCACCTTGTCGAAATTTTGAAGGAAATTCATTTTCAACATCCCTGCCAGCAGAAGAGATTTTCCTGTCGTACCGGACAGGTCGATATTTTCCTTCACTGCGAGATATGAGATGTTGTCCTCGCGATAGCCACTGGCCCAGACGGAGTTTCCGCTCTCTTTCATGATTGTCCAAGAGTTGGTTGAACCGGCTTTCGCGCTGGTGACCCACTTTGTGTTCCCTGATTCCATGTTGTCGAAGAAAATATCTCCAACTGCCGGCTCATAGCCCATGACCGTGCTGAGTATTCCAACCCCTGGAGCGGCAAGATCCACGGTTCCTTTGCCGTAGTTTGAGAAGGACGCAAGATTATCGTTCTTGTCGGTGGCCGCTACGGAGAGAATATTCGGCAGGCTGTAGGACGCCGGATATTCGGGAGAGATGTCATTATTGTTGCCATTGTTGCCGGCGGCTGCCACGAGGATGACATTTTCGTTTCCCAGGGCTGCGATGGCCAGTTTCTCGATTTCAGAGTACGGGCCGCCGCCGAGGGAGGCGTTGACCGCAACGATGTCTACGCCTTCTTTTTTCTTCGCAAGAATCCATTCGAATCCCCTGACAACATTGTCTGTTGTTCCGGAGCCGAGACCATTCAGCACCTTCACTGCCATGATCTTCACGTTCCAGGCCACGCCGCAGACGCCCAGGGCGTTGTTCCCCACCGCGCCGATGATCCCCGCCACATGGGTTCCGTGACGGCCGTCGTCTTCGGGGTCGTCATCGTTGTTGACGAAATCGTAGCCGCATTTTCCAGCAGCGTCCCGCCACATATTGGCGGCGAGGTCCGGGTGGGAGGCATTTACTCCCGTATCGAGGACGGCCACGACCTTGTCGGGAGCGGAAGTGCGGATTGTCCATGCGTCCGTCGCGGAGATGTCGGCCCCGGCGGTTCCTCCTGTGGTTCCCGAATTGCGCAGCCCCCACTGTTCAGTGAAATAGGTATCGTTCGGGACGATGCTGCTGGCGTGGCGGAGGTAGTTCGGCTCTACAAGCTGCACCCGAGGGTCCGCGGAGAGCTCGGCGATGAGCTGCTCAGTGGATTTTGTCTTGCTCTTCACGAAACCGATCTGCTGTCCCGTTGCTTTGGAGAGAGTGCTGAACATGTGTGTACGTGATGGCTGCGCTGAAGAGAAGGCCGAGAGGGCTGAGCCCTCTGGGGTGCCTGGCCGGAAGAGGACGAGCACCTCTCCGGGGACATGCTCTTCCGTAATTTTCGGCAGGGCGAAGGCGCTGCCCGAGGAAAAGAGAAAAAGAAAAAGAGAAAAAATCGTCATGACACCCCATGTGAGTCGTCGCTGCACGATCCGTCACTTCCTTCCTGAGATTATGAACGTCTGCTACTGTCTTTTTTCCTGTGAATAGGTCAAGTATAGTCTCCGGAAGAGTATTGTCAATTTTCACGGAAAGCTTCTCAGAGGAATGTTTTTACGAAGGAAATATTATGTATGCAAAAATGTTTGCGCCGTGGATTGTCAGTAGGAAGATTTAGTCTTGGCTCTTCGTGCTACTCTCTCGACAAACCGCAGCAGGAATAATTTCCTGAATTGTGCCGAAGATCACACCGTCACCCTCTGGGTCCCTCGAGGCGCCCCCCCTCCGGAAGTTTTTTCCGAAGGGGGGTTTTTTTACCCGGCATCACGCCGTTTTAGGATTTTTGGATATTCCAAGCTTTGATTTGATGGCGCTTTGGAGTTCCTGCGAGAAGTTGATGTCGCCTTGTCTCGCGAGTTCGTCCAGCCATGCGGGCAGAGTGATGGTCCTGCTTACCGAGCGGTTTTCCCACGATCTTCGGGCTGCACTCATATCCGCAGCGACAAGACTTGAGAACTGTTCTCCTTCGCAAGGGATGGATCGGATATCGGAAGGTGCGGGTATGTTTTGTCCGTCTCTTTCCATCCAGTACAACACATTCTCAAGGGCTTCCTTCGCCTCGGTCATGGCCACCTCGACGGTTGTGCCGTTGGCGAAACAGTTCTCGAGGTCGGGAAAGGTCACGTTGATAATTCCTCCGTCATCGTCGTCGCGCTCGAAGATGGCGGGAAAGGCGTAGATTTCCGGGCGTATACGCTTATCCATGGTTTCACCCCTCCTTCACGTAAGGGATCGCGTACGAGTTCCAAGTACCGTCATATTCCGTCACCTATGTTTTTTTGATTCCTATCAGTTTCAATATCAGTTGCTTCGTCTTTTTGCTGGGAGCCGTAGGAATATCAAAAGGGTTATGTCCTTCTTTTCTGGCGACGAGGTGCCCTGACGACCCTTTCGATTCAATCGTCCATCCCTGGGTCCGTATCAACTTTTTCAGTTCTTGAAGGGAGTAATCTTTGCCTGGGATATATTTTTCCTTTCGCCCCATGCATTCACAACCTTTCATAAAAGGTTTACTAAAATATACCACATATAAAATATGTGTCAATAAATTCTTCCTTTGGAGTAATGCGAAATCTGAGGAAAGGAAAAAAGTTGACGCCGAGGCAGTTCTTGGGCCCGCGTGGAGAGAACTGTGGAGAGAGGGAGAACCGGGGTCAGGTCTTGCATAATAGCATTCTTCAGTCAAGTAAACGAAGGTGCACCATCCCATGGGCGGAGAAGGTTTCATCACGGTCCCCGCTCCAGATCTTCAATAAGGCACACCTGAGCTCGTCTTAGAACATATCTCTGAGCTCTTGGACGGCCCGCTCCAGATCTTTCCATTCCTGGACGGTCTTCTCAAGATCATTCACAGCCCCGGCAAGGCCTGTCGCAGGCGTACCGCTTTCGCCGCCCCCGGCAAATATGAGAAGGGTATAATATCCTTTGCCGAGCCGGCAAACCCCCGCGCCCAGATCGGTATACTCCCTGGCCAGCATGGAATTTCGAATCTTCCCATCTTTGTAAAACTCATGGAAAATTTCAAGGGCGTTGGCCTCTGGCGTATCTACTCCCCATGTCATTGTCCTGGCAAATACCAGGCCATTGTCCCTCAGGACAGTATCGAACTTCCTTCCGTCAGGTCTCGTTGCAATGTCGAATTTCACATTCATCTCCCGCGCCCTGGTCAGTGCCGCTTTGGACAATTTATCGCTCATACCCAGGGGCGCCAGGCCTGAACGGGTCCTCTCGTTGTTGATAAGGTTCATCACGTTGGCGGCCGTAAGAGCAAGACTGTCCTTAGCCGAGGACTGTGTATTCCCTGACCCTCCCTTTCCTCCCGTGAAGAGTTCCACACAGTAAGTCCTGTCCCCTTCCTTGTGGAAAGCCAGGCCCACGGCGGAATAATCGGGATTCAGCAAAATTTTTTTATGTCCGGGAGAGTCCATGAACTGTTCGTGGAAGCTGGAGGCCTTCAGAGGTTTTGTATTTGAAGCCACATTTTCGCCGCTTCTGGCGGGGTTGAGATTGAACTCGGCGAAGACGGAGCTGTAGTTTTTTCCGTCAGGACGGATATGCCCCCACGTCCTGGGCTGTTCCGAAGCCCGGCGGGCCGCCGCCTTCGTCAGGATTGCATCCAGTTTCAGGTCCCCGGCACCGATCTTTCTGCGCTCGGCGTTGATGAGTTTCAGCAGTTCAGCCCGGGCCGCCGAAAAATTATATTCTCCTCCAGCGGGAAGGGGTTCCCCTATCTTCATCGGCCTGTAGTTCACAAGGCCGTTTTCTGCCCCGTACTTCGTGAATTTCTCTGTCCTCCTGTCAGGGCCGGCGGGGCATATTTCTCCGTCCTCGTACATAAAGGCTTTCGACATGACCACTCTGGTGATGTCCCCTTTTCCGCTCAAGGTCTCCCTCTTGCCGGAGAGATGGGAATAGATGTAAATAGTCGATTTGGAGGTGGAAAAGTTGATGGTCCGCGATTTACGGGGATTCACCACGTACCAGCCTATGGTCGTCCACGCGCCGACGGAGTCGCTGTAGTAGACCACGGCAGTGTTGAGGTTGACGGCGAAGTCGTTTTGAATCGTGAGCTTCAGGGCAAAGGCCGCCGACGGGGGCGCCAACAGGAAAACAGCGGACAGGCACAGAACCGCCAGGCTGCGCAGCCTGATCGACAAATTTTTCATTGCCCCCTCCTTTCAGCCTCTCAAGGCCGCTCTGCGCCACGATTCAAAAGCCGGCGCCCCATTTTTTCAACAAAGGCCTTACTTGTGACTTTGGACCCCGAAATCAAAAAAATATTTTTCCAGCTTGAACTGAAATCCTCTGGTCACCGCTTCATTTGTCTTTTTCCAGTTGTCCTTGGGTTTGATGAGAGTATTGAGAAAGACGGAGAAATAGTACTTGTACACCTGCCCCGGATACCACTCTCCTTTTTCCGGGTTGCTGAATTTGCCTGAGGAGTGGACGTTCCAGGATGCAGATTCCCATCCCTCCGATTCTACTCCGCTGTATCGGATCGTGCCCCATTTCATCTTCGGGATGGTGAAGGCTCCTGTGTAACTTATATCTCTGTTGTAGATGGCCGTGATGATATCCCCTTCTTTGCTGTTGTTGATGACGTCGAAATAGAGGACCAGTTTTCTGTGGTTGCTGTCCGTCACTTTTGTGTCCTTTACCGCTACCAGCCTGCACCCGGTGTACTTTACGGAAACCCAGTCAGGTTTCGCCAGGGCTGCTGAGGCGAACACCAGCAAAAACAGCACCGTTATGCCCGCCAGCAGTACCAACCTGTTCTTCCCTCTCATGTAGTACCCCTCCTTTGTCGAATGAACTTCCTGTCCTTCTCTGATAGTGATTGGGTATTTCTCCCGGAAGCCTTACCCGGCGGCAGGAACCTTTCAAAATCCCTCCCTCGAAAAATTTCCTACCCTCGTGCGGGGAACTCCTCGATATATGGAGATACCCGTACGATGAAGCAGAAGCAGAACTAGTGCAAGAAAATTTTTAGTAAAGGGTGTTTGGCACAAAAATCAGTAGACGAAGGGGCGGCACTCAACACCTACTGTTTAAAAGCTTTCGGGTCGAGATTAAGAATCATGCACGCTTTGTCCCACACGCTCAAGTCTTTGCGCCAGTCGTAAAAATTGTTCATGGCTTGTGCAAAGCTGTTTTCCTCCCAATTATCCATGTCGACCCCTAAGTCGCTGAAAATTTTTATCAGCTCTTTGCCCAGCATGACACGCTCTCCGTCCTTTGTCTTGCCGTACCAGTGCATCTCGCCGGCACCCTGGAAGAGTTTCATTCTTTTTGCGTGGATTTTGAGGCCTTTCGCCGCGGCCGCAGTGTCAAGGTCTATCTCCTCGAAGGTTCCCTCGTTTTCCGACTGAACCGCAACCCATTCAAGGGCAAGGTCAAGATCCGGTTCTTCTGTCTTTTCGACTTTAAGGGACGATGCCCACCCTTTCCGCTCGCCGAGGTCTTCTGTATTCTCCTCAATTTCAGCGCTCTCACCGCCGAATCTCGAGTGTTCGTAGAGCGTGACCCTATAGCCCGGACATACGGCTACGGAACTAATACTGTCGTTGGGGATGTCGAAACCCCTGGCGAGGTCGTAATTGCCCGGGGAGGAAATTTTCCAGGGCACGCCCCGAAAATCAGGCAGTGAATAGACGACGGCGACGAAATCAATTTTTTTATCGGCCTTCTCCCCGGTTTCGTCGTCGAACAAATCTCCTCTGCCTTCTTCTTCGGTCTCTGGGCCGCCGACGAGTTCCATTCCCTTGAACCACTCCCGGGTTCTGTCGGTGTAGTCGTCGAACGAATCCGCCGCGACCGCCACATGGACGAGAAAAAAGTAGTCCTCAGTAAATACGCCGATAATCGCGATCTGTTTAGCCTCATCCTTTTCGCCGATTTCGTATTCCGCGGTCACGCATGGGAACGAAAGTTTTTCGGCAAAGCTCTCCGCCCCACTGTCGAAATTGATGTCATCAGGGTCGACGCCGCTGTCCTTTGCACTCTCCGCAATCGCTTCCTTCATTTTTTCGGGGGTCATATTGTCTTCGTTGGTCGACCTCAAGATGCTCAGCACAAACCTTCCGCCGTCGATAGAGCGAGTGTAGTTTACTTCTCCGTCCTCATCCGCGTTAAATTCGACAACTTCGGCGTCGTCAGGAAATTCGGGAATCCGAAGCCACAACCCTTCCACGTCCCCGTCCTCTCCCGCCGCATGCACAACGGTAGAGGCAGGAGATAACAAAAAAATCGTACAGCAAAGGAAAACTGCAACTCTGAAAAACTTCCTAAGGTTTTGCATAAAAACCACCCTTTCTCTGTGTGATCCTTTGTAACTATCCTGGCCTTCATCGGGGGCGTCCGCAGTGCGCTCAAGAGCATATCCATCCCGAGATTCGTCTTCGCCGGAATCTTTATCCGGGTCTTCTCTTTCGCTTCCCTTTGAAGGCTAGCGATCAACCATTCTCATATTCTCAATCCAGCCTCTCATTTCATCCCCATCGTAATCCTCCAGGCAATCGGGCATGAATGATAGATGAATGCGGAAAATCCACTCGTCGGTGAATATAAAAATGTCCTGGTTCTCCCTCATGTACTCCCCTTCGCCAGTTGCATATACCGCTGTTGCAACCGGGTAGGAGTAGATTTCCTCAAGGTTCTCGACGGACTCCGTGATTTCTATGTCTTCCAGGGCGATCTCCATGTTCTCGCGGAGACTTTCGAGTTTGACGGTCAATTTTCCTGTATCCCCTGGGACGAGGGCGTCGCCGTTTCTGTCCTCGGAGTACACTCTTTCGATCGATATTTTTACTATGCCGCCGTCAAAATTACGCTCAAAGTATGCCTCCCCCTCGCCGCCTGACTGGACGTTGAAGGAAGTTGAACTCGCCTCCGGGAGACCCGGAATCTCGAGCCACAGCCCCTTGACCTTGCTGTCGCCGGCTCGGGCAGAAGTCGCAAACAGCGCTATCGCAAAAGAAACAAGAAAAAACCTTACGATAAACTCCTTCATGATTGTTCCTCCATTCTTCATAAAGGGGGCGCGAGGCCCTATTGTAGAGGACGATACACTGGATTCAGCGTTTGTGGAATCACCCGTTCGGGTGGTATTTTGGGGGGGGCCGGGAACCCCGGTTTGATACCCTTACTATTAACAATCAATCCCATCTATTGACAGGAGAGGTTCTTCCTTCTAATATTGTGCGAAATATTTTCTCAGGGTTTATGCCAAAAAAGAGAAGGAGGTACGGAAATGGAAAAGGAAAAGAAGAAGAGCTTTTTAACATTTTTTATGGATTACGGCTGGTACAAGAAGTATCTGCTGCCCGGATTCATCGCCCAGTCGGTGCTGGTCGCAGGCGGCTATGGTACGGGGCGGGAGCTGGTGGAGTACTTCGTTCAATACGGCCCCACCGGAGGACTCATGGGGATGGGGCTCACCTTTGCGATCTGGGCCGCCTTCTTCGCCCTCACCTTCGAGTTCGCCCGGGTCTTCAAGGCCTATGATTACCGCACCTTTTTCGAGAAGCTCATCGGCAAGGGGTGGATTCTCTACGAGATCGCCTTCATCGGCCTTCTCTTTCTCATCATGGGTGTGGTGGGGGCCGCCTCGGGAAGCATCCTCCGGGACTCCTTCGGACTTCCTCCCCTTCTGGGATCGGGGATTTTCCTTTTCTTCGTGGCATGGCTCACCTTCAGCGGCAGCAAGGCTATCGAGGTCGCCCTCTCCTGGTGGTCCTATCTTCTCTATATCGTGTTTTTCGTCTTTCTCGTTCTCGGAATCACCCATTTCGGCAGCGCGATCTCTGCGAATTTTGCGGCCGACACCGTCAAGCCGGGGTGGCAGATGGGCGGTTTCCAGTACGCCTTTTACAACATCGCCGTCACATCCACGGTGCTCTTTTCCCTGAACTACCTTGAGAGCCGCCGGGAAGCCATCATCTCGGGAGTCATGGCCGCCCTTATCAGCATCCTGCCCGCCCTTTTCTTCTATATCGTCACCATCGGCGTCTACCCCGACGTGCTCGACATGGAGATCCCGGCGAACGGCATCATCGCCCTGATGAACGTGAAGTTCCTGCTTCCCCTGTGGCTCATCGTCCTCTTCGGAACCATGATCGAGACGGGAGTGGGTTTTTTCCATTCCATCAACGAGCGGATCAACTCCACCCTGCTGGCCAAAAGGGGCAGGGGGATGAGCAATCTCGCCCGGGGAGCCGTCGGAGCCTTTCTTGCCCTCATGGGGCTGGCCATCTCCAACTTCGGTCTCATAGGCCTCATCGCCCAGGGGTACGGGGCCATCAGCTGGGTCTTCTTCATCCTCCAGGGAGTGGGCCTCTTCACCATCGGAATCTACAAGCTCTCGAAGCACAGCAACTCCAATTAATCTCAGCACTCCGAACTCTCCGCAACAGACAGAGCCCTTCCGGATATTCGGAAGGGCTCTGTCTGTATTACATTCCCTCGATTCTCTGAAGAAATTCTTCGAGTTGAGGAGGGGATGGAACCCGCAGGCGGACGGAGCGGTTGTCGAGGTCGAAGAAGCCCTTTCCCGGTTCGCAGGAGATCCCCTGATCGGCCAGCCGGCGGACCAGATCCCCCGTCTTCTGAGAGAGCAGAAGGATGGGAACCCGAAGATCCGTATCGGCCGCCGTCACGTCTTTCTTTTTTTCCACCCCCTGGAGGATCTTTTCTTTTGCCATCAGCACATACCGTCTCGATTCCTCAAGATAGAAGCTGTCCTGCAGGGCGGCTTCGGCGAGGATTGCATCCAGAGTTCCCGAGGCAAAGGGGGGCTGAAGGGTGAGAAGAGCTGACGCCAGTTCGGCATTTCTCGTCACTGCGTAGCCTACCCGTATCCCCGCCGCGCCCCGCCCCTTGGAGAAGGAGCGGCAGGTGACCACATTGGGCAGATCGAGCAGGGCGGCCGACTCGCCGTCCTCCATAAAATCCCCGTAAGCCTCATCGGAAAGCACCCAGCACCCTTTTTCCTGAGCCTTCTGGGCAAGACGGTCCAGTTCTTCCAGCGGAAGGACCTGCCCCGTGGGGTTGTGAGGCCGGTCGATATAAAGTAGAGAGGCTCCTTCCTCAAGGGCGGACTCGAGCCCGGCGGGGGAAAGGGTGTATTCGGGGCTCGAAAGACGCACCGGGTGGTACGCGGCCCCCGTGTACAGCCCCTGAAGCACCCCGTCGGTGAACTGGGGGGAAAACCCGGCGAAGGCCGTTCCCGGCCCGATAAGCAGCCGGAAGAGATTCACCAGTATCCCCATGGAGCCGCTCCCCGCGATGATATGCTCTGACCGGACGTTCCAGGAAGGGTAGTGGACGGCGATCGATTCTCTCAGATTGTCCGCCAGGGGATCGGGGTACTCGCAGAGGGAGACCTCCCCGGCATTGCGCAGCACTTCCCGCAGGGAGGGGGGCATTCCGAGGGGGTTCGTCCCGAGGGCACAGTCGATAACCTCCACCCCGTCAGGATACAAAACCTTCTCGGCATCAACATACCCCTGCTGGCCTGTCGAGAGATATTCGGTAAATAACTTTCCTTTCCACATGACATTCTCCTCGATTCAGTTTAATTTGTCGGGGTCAGCCGGGGGAGGGCCGCGACGAGGGCTTTTGTGTAGGGGTGCCGGGGGGCGGTGAGAAGGTCGGTGCAGAGGCCTTCCTCCACCAGGACCCCCCTGTGGAGGACGATCCCCCGTCGGGCGGCTTTGCGGGCGAGGAAGAGGTCGTGGGTGACGAAGATCATGGACATTCCCTCCTCCTGCCTGCGCTGAAGCACGGCGAGAATCTCTCCCCGGGTGGAGGCGTCCTGCATGCTGGTGGGTTCGTCGCACAGAAGCAGTTCGGGCTGCAGTATGAGCCCCCGGGCGATGGCGACCCGCTGGCGCTGCCCCCCCGAGAGGGAAAGCCGCACTCTTGAGGACAGCAGGTCCTCTCCGTAAATGCCGATCTCCTCGAGCAGGGAGCGGGCCCGCCGTTCACCCTCCGATCGTTCTCCCCGGCCCTTCACCAGAAGCCAGGGCTCCATCACCGCCTCGAGCACCGTCAGGGTGGGCGGAAGGGAGCCGTAGGGGTCCTGGGAGATCATGCCGCACCGGCGGCGGAGTGTGATCCTCTCCCCCCGGGACGCCCTGTACATGTTCTTTCCGAAGAGGAAGACGTTCCCCTCCGAAGGCTCGAGGTGGCCGAGGATGGACCGCATCAGAGTGGTTTTGCCGCTCCCCGATTCGCCGATGATGGACAGGCTCTCCCCCTTCTCCACAGAAAAGGACAGTCCGTCAAGGGCCTTCACTTCCTCCCGTTTTCGCCCTCCCGAGAAGATTACGGTGAGATTCTCAACCTTCAGCAGGGCCGTCATGACTCCTCCTCCAGTTCGAGGAGGGCGTTCACCAGGGCCGCCGTGTGAACGCTCTGCGGATTGGTGATGAGATCCCGGGGAGTTCCCTCTTCCACGAGAAGGCCGTCCTTCAGGATGAATATCCGGGAGGCCACCGACGCCGCCAGGGGAAGATCGTGGGAGACGAGGAGCAGGCCGAGCCCCTTTTCCTCCGCCAGCCTTTTCAGGGTGTCCATGACCCCCTTCTGGGTGATCACGTCGAGGGCGGTGGTGGGCTCGTCGCAGAGCAGGTAGTCCGGGTCGCAGGCCAGGGCGAGGGCGATGGCCGCCCGCTGTTTCTGCCCTCCCGACAGCTCGTGGGGGTACCGCCCCGCAAGGGTCCCTTCGAGCCCCGCCAGGGTGAAGAGGGAGTCTATCCGCTCCGCAGCTGCCCTTCCCGTCAGGCCGAGGTGGACGGAGAGCACCTCCTCCACGTGGCGCCCCACGGTGAGCACCGGGGTGAAGGAGTTCATGGCCCCCTGGGGGATGAGGGCAATCTTCCGCCAGCGCAGGCGGTTCAGCTCTTCTTCGGAGAGGGTCAGAAGGTCCGTTCCGTCAAGGAGGATCCTCCCCGTCACCTCCGTTCCCGGCGGAAGCAGGCCCGGGATCGCCATGAGGAGGGAGCTCTTGCCGCTTCCCGACTCTCCCGCGAGGGCGGCGATCTGTCCCTTTTCTACGGAGAGAGAGACCTCCCGGAGGGCCTTCACCGACCCCCTCTCCCGGGCGCTCTGCCGCTTATAGGTGATGGAGAGCTTCTCCACGGAGATCATGGTTTTCCTCCCGAGAGGAGGCGGGGGTCCGCCCGCTCCTCGAGAAATTTCCCGAGGTCGAGGAAGATAAGGCAGAGAAAGGCGATCCCCAGCCCGGGCGGAAGGAGCATCCACCACGCGCCGCTGGTGAAGGCCCCGAAGGACTGGGCCTCGTGGAGCATCCGTCCCCAGGAGATGACCCGGGGGTCGGAGAGGCCGAGGAAGGAAAGCCCGGCTTCCGAGAGAATCGCCCCGGGAACGCCCAGGGTCATGGTGGCCAGCAGCACCGGGAGTGTCTCGGGCAGCAGATGACGCCTGAGGATGTACCCCGAGGGGGCCCCCAGTCCCCGGAGCCCCTCAATATAGGGGACGTCCCGGAGGGTCAGAGTGAGGGCCCGGATGGTCCGGGCCGTGCCCATCCACGAGAAGACCGAGAGAATGAGGATGAGCTGCCACAGCCCCTTCCCCCAGAAGGCCGCGAGGGCCATGAGGACGGGCAGAAGGGGGATGGAGAGGAGCAGGTCCACGAGGCGCATGAGGAGGCTGTCCGTCCACCCCCCCGCGTACCCCGCAAGAAGGCCGACGGAGGTCCCCAGAAAGGTGGCGATCAGCGTTGCGAAGATCCCCACAAGCAGAGAGACCCGCACTCCGGCCACGAAAAGGGCTGCGATGTCCCGCCCCCGCTGGTCTGTTCCGAGAAGGCCCCACCGGCCCCCCTCGAGGCGGATCTTCACCGACCCCTTCCACGGTCCTTCCCCCTTCACCGAGACCTCATACCGTCCCGAACCGGGGAAGAGTGCTCCAGCAGCGTCTCCGAAGGGGGTCAGGCCGAGGGCCCGTTTGAAGGCCATATCCCGGCCGTCCACCTCGAGCCCTTTTTTCAGAGGCGCGAGGGTGAGCTCCGAGCCGTCGGGCCTGCGCCACACTACGGAGAGGCCGGCAGCGCTTTCCGGCAGGTCCGTGCGCAGGGAAAAAGCCGCGGGAGGGGGGTACGCCCATTCCAGGGTCACCGACGGTTCCTCGGGGGTCAGGGTGATCTCCCGCGTGGGCGGCAGGGAGCGGTCAAGCCAGAGGGGTTTCGAGAATGAGGCCGCCACCTCCGCCTCGGGGGGCGCAGCGAAGAAACGATTGCCGAAGATGGCGATGAACACCAGGGCCAGGAGGCTCCAGAAGCTCCATCGCTTCAGCAGGGCGCTCATCCCCGTCCCCCCCGGTCGAGGCGGACCCGCGGATCGGTGATGCCGTAGAGGAGGTCCGACAGAAGATTCGCCCCTATGGTGAGGAGGGCGAGCAGAAAGAAGGAGGCTCCGGCGGCGGGGTAATCATGCCCCGTCACCGCCTCAAGCAGAAAGCGCCCCACTCCGTGGAGGGAGAAGACCGTCTCGGTGATCACCGCCCCCGACACGATCCCCGGAAGGGAGAGCAGAAAGATGGTCAGCAGGGGGGGCAGGAGGGTGCGGAAGGCGTGCCTCCAGACGATGTTCTTCCGGGGCAGCCCCCGGGCCCGGGCGAGGAGGATGAAGTCCTCCCCCAGAATTTTCACCATGAGATTGCGGACATAGAGGGCCCATCCGCCGAACCCCAGCAGGGAGAGGGAGAAGACGGGAAGGGCCATGTGCCACAGATAGTCCCCCGCAAGAGCCCACCCTCCCGGGGGGGGCGGCACGGAGAGGGTTCCCCGGAGGGGGAAAAGGGGCAGGGCGGAGGCGAAGGCCATGAGCAGCAGAAGCTGAACGAAGAAGGAGGGGAAGGAGAAAGAGACCGCGCCGCTCCAGAGCACCCCCTTTTCGAGCAGGCTTCCTCGCCGGAGGGCCGCGGCCATGCCGAGCCACGTCCCCAGGAATGACGATATCAGCAGGCTCGTCCCCAGAAGAAAGACGGTGTTCGGAAGGCGGGAGCGCAGCTCGTCCAGCACGGGGCGGCCCGTGAGGAAGGAGATGCCGAAGTCGAAGGTCAGGGTGGACTTCACGTAGAGCAGAAACTGCACCGGCAGGGATTTGTCGAGGCCGTACATCCGGGAGAGGGCCGCCTTCGCCTCGGGGGAGAAGTTCGGGTCGATGATGGAGGCCACGGGGTCCCCCGGCATCATGCGGAAGAGCAGAAAATTCAGCACCAGCACAGCGGCAAGCACCAGAAAAGCTCCTCCGATCCGGCGGCTCCAGTAGCTCCTCACGGGATCGTCACCGGGCTGGATTCTCCAGCCAGAAGGTCTCGTTCCGCCCCATCCGGACGTACTCTCCGGGACGGTACTCCCGGAAGACGAAGGGGCCCGACCCGATCAGCAGGGTCAGGGAGGGGTCATCAGGGTGCTTCGCCGACGCGGGAAGCCAGCTGCGCCAGTCCGCCACCTTCTCTACGATATGCCGGGGCAGCACGGGGAGGCCGGCGATGCGGTGAAGGTGCCAGAAGCTCGTGTTCTTCATGGTCACCACGAGGGTGAAATCGTCTGGACAATCCACATTCTCGATATTCTCCACGTTGTCGAGATAGCGGGGAATGCCGTTCTTCTTCAGAAACTCGTAGGTGAAGGCGGCGTCCCGGGAGGTGAGGGGGCGTCCGTCATGCCACCGGGCGTTCTTTCGAAGGGAGAAGGTCAGAACCGTCCGGGGTCCTTCGGGGCCCTCCTTCGTCTCGATAGTCCACGACTCGGCCAGCCAGGGGATGGTCTCCAGCGTGTAGGGGTCCACGGCGATGAGGGAGTCGTAGATCAGCCCCATCACCTGCCAGTCGTAGGCGGAGCTCGACGTAAAGGGGTTCAGGGCCCGGGGCTCGTCCGACTGCACCATATAAAGAGGGCGCATCGGCCCCGATGCCGGTTCCATGACCAGAAGGCTCCACAGATTGTCGGCGGTGGTCCGGTCGGTGACCAGCGTCCCCTTCCACTCCTTCGACACGGCGGAGATGGTGTACCGGCTGTAGATGGGGACCACGGGGACGAGGTCGGAGAGGAGCTTCTGGGCCTCCGAGGACGCCGACCGGGCGGCCCCCTCGTCCGGCGCGAACCGGAGTCGGTCGAGGGCTTCGTCCAGGGCGGGGTCTGAGATGCCCGGCATGTTGTACCCTCCCCGGACGTCCATCTTCGAGGAGTAAAAGGCGTAGAGGGAGTCGGGGTCCCGGGTCATCTGCCAGGCAAGAACGTACATCTGAAAATTCCGCTCGTCCAGCCGGGAGATCATGGCGGAGAAATCCATGGGCTCCGACTCCACGGGAATGCCGATGGCGCTCAGGGCTTCGGCGATCCGCACGGCGATCTCAGCGGTCGTGGGGGCGCTCGAAGCCGTGGGGGAGAGGAGCTTCTGAGGAGGCACGGCCTCTCCTTCGGGGGAGACGAGCACTCCGGCGTCATTCCAGGTCCACCCGCCCTCGGCGAGTCTCTTGCGGGCAGCCTCCGGATCGAAGGGGTACTCCGTCACGCCGGGCTCAAAATAGGGGGAGACGGGGGGCAGAAAAGTGGAGAGGGGCTCGGCGTACCCGCCAAAGAGATCCCGGACCATCCGCTCCCTCGGAAGGGCCTGCCACGCGCTCCGGCGCAGCTCCAGCCGGTTCCATGGAAAGGTCCGCACATTGAACCCGAGAAAAAAACCGTGAAACCCCGACGCCAGGGAGAGCTCCACATCCTTGTTCTTCGACAGGGCCTCTACATCCACCGGCCGGTGCAGATCGCCCAGAATATCCACCTTGCCCCGCTGCAGGGCCAGCAGCTGAGCGTCCGGATCCCGAATGATCACCAGGTACAGATCCTCGATCTTAGGCGCGCCATATCGGGCCAGATCAAAATCACTTCCGAAGGCACCCGAAGTGAGAAAAACCAGCAGCAGCAGAGTTGCAATCAGTGATTTTTTCATTCTCCCATCACTCCTCCCGAGAAAAAGTACGATTCACGCCATTGTAGCAGATTCGAGGTCTCGGGGAAAAAGTAAAAAACATCAGTTTTTGATGAGTGACAATGAGATTATGTCAATGATATACTTTTGCCAATCACAGAAATAAGGAAGGGATTCATTGTGATCCGGTCATTTTTTCTTTCGCTTTTCCTTCTCTTTTCGCTTTCGTCGCCCCTTTCGGCCGGAGACTGGACCTTCCGGGTTCTCGACAATTTTTCCGGCGGCGGACAATGCGCTGTTGCCGCTCCGGACGGAACCCTTCACATTCTCGCCGTCAACGGCACGAGAGACGGCATCAGGCATTTCACTATCAGAGGAGAAGATGTCCTCTCCGAAGATATACCTCTCGGAGAAAACGCCGTAACGCCAAAAAACCTCTCCCTTTCCTTCGGCGGAGACGGCAATCTTCACGCACTCTTTCACAACACCCAGACGGAACGGGTACACTATCTGCGGGGAACTCCTTCAGGAGTATGGACCGCCTCAGTGCTCGGAAGCAGAACAACTCCCGATCTCTCACAAGTCGGTTCCCTTTTCACCTCCAACTTCCTCCCGAAACAATCCCGGCACAAGGTATCTCTTCTTCGATTCCGGCACCACATCTTCGTCAAAGGGGATGTGTGTGCTGCTTTATGACAGTTCACAATCGGACTGGATAGATCAAACAACCAATTTTTCCTCAAAAGACACTCCCGCCTACGGAGGAAGGATTCTCTACGGCACAGACGGTCTCCGTCGATTCTTTCTTCTCATTGGAAGTGGACTCGACCGAATATTGGGATACTATCATCCTCTCAACAACGGTTTCGACTCTCGAGAGCTCATTGATGCTGACTGCGATAGAGTGGAGCAACCCTGGTTTGTACTCGACAGGGTTGGAAATTCGGCTGTGGCCTACTGGGATGGAAGGAAAAAAAACCTCAAAATTGCCTTAAGGCAATCATTTAGAAACTGGTTGATTGAAGAGGTCGAGCCTAACGGGGATGGAGACTATTATCCGTCCCTCTGCTTCAGTGAAGATGGAACTCCTCACTGTATCTACTTCAAAATAGAGGATCAGACGGCGAAACTCGTCCACGCCGTGAAGTCGGAAGGTGTCTGGAACAAAGAGACAATAACAGACGCAGGCTCCCTGGCAGGACAGTTCCGGCCAGAAATTCTTCTTTCAGGTGATATTCTCCGGGTGATCTTTTTTTCAACTTCCACCGGTGCCTTGATGGCGGCGGAAAAGGATCTTTCCCCTGAAGAGCCGGAACCAGACCCTGACCCTGAACCTGAACCTGACCCCGATCCTGCCCCGGTCCCAGCCCCTGATCCGGATCCTGCTCCAGACCCTGACCCGGTACCGCATCCGGATCCTGACCCGGTTCCCCCAACCCCTGAAATTGCAAAGAGTGGGGTAGGATGTTCATTCCACGGTCTTTCCTTCTCTTCCCTCTTGCTCCTCGCGCCCTTGCTTTTTCTTGCATCGGGAAAAAGGAAGAGCTGAGCAGCGAGCGGAGAAGAAAGGTATTAATCAAGGGATAGGCTCCTTTTTTGTGACATCGGTGTATAATAGAGAAAATTTCTTCAATAAGGAGGGATCTGCCATGTTTAAAGAATTCAAGGAATTTGCCGTAAAGGGTAATGCCATGGATATGGCCGTAGGTATCATCATCGGCGGTGCCTTCGGTGCCATCGTCATTTCGCTGGTGAACGATATCATCATGCCTCCCATAGGGCTTCTCATGGGAAACATCGATTTTAAAGATTTATTTATCGTTCTCAAGTCCGCTCCGGGCGGAGGGGTTTTCAACACTGTTGCCCAGGCACAGGAAGCTGGAGCAGTCACCCTTAATATCGGGCTGTTCATCAATGCCGTGATCAGCTTCCTTATCGTCTCTTTCGCCGTTTTCATGCTCGTGAAAAACCTCAACCGGCTGCGTACACCCGAAGTGCCTGCCGCTGCTCCGGAAATGAAAAAATGCCCCTATTGTCTGACGGATGTGGCAAAAAATGCTACCCGATGCCCGTCCTGCACCTCCCAACTCGACTCTGCCGCGTAAAAAACATATAAGAACCGGGGTCAGGTCTTGAATTGATGTATTAAATCTTTATTTCACAAATGCTTTAATTCAAGACCTGACCCCTGAATATTCATGACCCCGGAATATTCACTGATTTGACAGCTCAGCTGCTGAGCAATAAAATTACTCGTAAATACCCTGCACCACAAAGGATAAAACATGCTCGAATCGCTCATTACATCCAAGACACGGGCCCGGCTGTTGCTGAAGTTTTTTCTCAACCCGGGTACCAGTGCCTATCTTCGGGGGCTCGCCGATGAATTCGGTGAGTCGACCAATGGCGTCCGGGTGGAGCTCAACCGCCTCTCCGAGGCCGGGCTTCTCGAGAGCAGCGATAAAGGACGAACGAAGGTCTATCGGGCAAATACGAAGCACCCTCTCTTTCCCGAACTGCACCGCATAGCCGCGAAAACCCTCGGCATCGACCAGGTGGTGGAGCAAGTCATCCGCCGCCTCGGCAACGTGGAGCTCGCCTTCGTCACCGGCGACTACGCAAAGGGTATTGATTCAGGACTCATCGATCTCGTCCTCGTGGGCAGTATCGACCGCGCCTACTTTGACCATCTCGCTGCCAAGATTGAAGAACTCATCTCCCGAAAAATCAGAGGCTTGCTGCTCACAAAAGAGGAATTCCGCCGGCTCGAAACAAGGTTGAAGGCCGACAACGCCCTGCTCCTCTGGGACGGGGAGGATTCTACTGAAAAAGGTCAGTCACTGCAGCACCCCTGAAGCTTTGCATCAGCTCTCTAAGCCCTTTTGAGACCTTCTTTACAGTAAATTAACCTTTCGTCTTCATATACACCTTTTGAATGAGTTGCAATGAACAGCTGTTGGGATGCGTTTGGTTGACCTGAAGCAGCTATTTTTCAATGGTAGGCCCCGGTTTCGCACAGGCATAGAGCCGCCCCCTTAAGATATTTTCTTCGATCTCCCGGCGGTAATACTTCAGATCATCGTACTCGTTCAAAGTGCGGACGAAAAAATCCTCGTAGGCATTGTCACGGGAATACAGAACAACTCCCGTCTTCAGAGCCTGCATTTTTATCACCGGGCCGGCGGTATTGAGAACCACCAGGTCCACCTCCTTGTTCAGAAGAACGGACAGCCTGTATTTGAAATCAAGAATTTCGGTGAAATCTGGAGGAGAAGAAAAAAGAAGGGCCACATCCACATCGCTGTCCTTCCTCGCGGTTCCCTTGGCGAAGGACCCCATGAGAATAGCCAGCGCGACGTCTTTTTCCTTCGAAAAAAAGTCCCTGAGAGCTTGTTCCATAGGCAATCCCATCCTCCGGTTTATCGCTGAAGAAAAAATGATCCCGAAAACACTCTCCTTCATGCGTCTGCTTTGTATAACGGTTTTGTAAATCGTATCACTTAGATTGTAAATGCAAGACATAAAATGCCTGGCATAATTATGTTTTATAGCAAGGCACTGTTTCACCAATTGAGCAAACCTTCAGAAAACAGAGCGACGCAGGCACTATCTTCAAACTGATTGACCCAAAGCTAGACCCCATGCTTTCAAAATTGATTTTTATTCTGTGGAGTTCTGCAGCCTTCCAAGAGATTTTTCCGTCCTTTGCAAGTCTGCCGTAGACGATGCTGGGATGAATTTCCATCTCTCTGGCGAAATCAACCACAGATGCATTTGAAAAATTATTTCTTTGAAGAAAGGCCTGATACGCTTGCGGTTCGATAAGTGTATTTTGAGCGAAAGCATCGGCTTCTTTTTCGTTTTTTTCTTCGCGATCGGCACCGCATTCCAATAAGTCTTTTTCACTGTTAAAAGAAAGAAACACTTCTTTTTTCTTGTGTCCACAGACGATGTGCCCTATTTCGTGAAAGAGATTGAACCACATCATGTCGAGTCGTTTCCCTCTCAGGGATAATCCAATCAAGGCCTTGTCAGGAGATATCCATCGAGTTGCTCCGCAGAGCGACGTCTTGGGGAGAGGCTCCACGAAGGTCACGGCAACTCCGAAAGAGGCGCATAGCTCTTTGATTTTCTCTCTCAAGGTATCATCTGTAGTCAGTGTCAGTCTGCGCAGTTCTCCCAGACTCGAAAGCAGTTTTTTCTTTGAATATGGCTTTGTAACGATCGCCCGTGCGAGGTTCTCGCTTCTTTGAAGCCAGGCAAGAATAGCAGGATAAGATGCTGAGTACATGAGTTGCCGTCTGAAGTTGACCACATATCCTAAATTATCGATATGCCGAAGATCGCTGACTTTGAAAAAAGACCGAAGTAAGAATACCCTTTCTGTTGCGTCACTAGCTGCTTTAATCCATCCATTGCGGTTCATTTCTTTGTAGGGAAATTTTTTTGCCCTGACAAATTCTTCTTCCACCCTTTTTTTCTCTTCAAGCCGTGCCAGATCAGCACGATATAGCGCTTCCATTCGAAGCCAGAAAGCGCTTGGGATACCAAGGACGGACTCAAGTCCCGCCGCTGTTTTTACAGTTATAGGGGCCTTCCCGGCTATTATTTCGTTGATTGTTTTCGCGCTCATTCCAAGCCGGATGCTCAGATCTGATTGAGTCATCCCAATCGCCTCAAGGTTTTCCTTAATTGTTTCGCCGGGTGCTACTGCATAGTCGGTTTTTCCTTCATAGACCTTTTGTTTATTCACCATGGTAGTCAATCACCTCCAATATGGTGATAGTAGTAATTGAACGTAAATCGTTTCCTCCGTCTGGCAGTTTGTCCGGAAGATTTGCCGGTTCGAATATCAACCGTTTACTCTGCGATACGTCTACAGCATACTGGCCTGATCTATTCCCTTTCAGGATGTGACAGCGAAGAGGAGGGAGATGAGAAATTTCCGCCAAAGAGAGCGCTGCTTCGAACTCTTTTATTCGTTGACGTATTCTTTTAGCAAGGGGAAGTCCCCACCTTTTGTCCCCTTGAATTTCTTGTGTGAATGCAACCATATCTTTTTTTGACTTATAAAATATCTGCATTCGACACCCTCAATCCTAAAAGCATTTACTTATCACGTTAATGATTTTATTATATTCTGTGGTAATTTGCAACGCCACCCATGCGAAGATTGAAGAACTCATCTCCTAAAAAAATCAGGGGGTTTCTGCTCACGAAAGAGGAATTCCAACGGTTTGAAACAAGGCTGAAAGCCGATAACTCCCTTCTATTATCAAGAAGAAGGGTCGATGAGCTACGGTCTTCCTTAATTGAAAGAGAAAGGCTGTGTAGTGCCCAAGTATGAATCTCTTTCCTGAGCGTTTAGAGAGAAAGGGCACTCCGAGATTCGTGAGCAGCCTGAATTCGGGTATTTTTCCATGAGCAGTTTTGATATAATGCAATAATAATACTACATGTATTGCAGGGGGGTACTATCATGCTTGCCATTCGGTTGCCCGATGAATTGGAAAAACGCCTAAATGCCCTTGCACGACGCACAGGGCGTACAAAAAGCTACTATGTCAGAGAGGCACTTTTTAACCAGATTGACGACCTTGAAGATTACTATCTCGGTATGGAGACTCTTGAACGGATCCGCAAGGGCGAAGAAGCCGTCTATTCCGAATCAGAAGCGAGGCGCGAACTTGGCCTGGAGGATTGAGTACGCAGAGTTGTCTTTACGAGCCCTCAAAAAAATGGATAGACCCATGCGCCAGCGGATTTACGACTTTTTAAACGAAGTTTCAAGGAAAGAAGACGTCCGGTCGAAAGGGAAAGCCCTGACAGGCAATCTGGGCGGTTTATGGCGCTACAGAGTCGGAGACTATCGGATTGTTTGCGATATTTCCGAGGATATTCTCCGAATTTTAGTTGTCAGGGTAGGGCATCGAAGCCAAATTTATCGTTGAAGAAAAGTTTAATGAGGTTACAGCTCTCATCCAACTTTTTTCATTCTATACATTCAGTCTTTACCATCGCCTGGTAAAGCTCTAGCGATTGACGGTTACCCAGATTCAGGTAGAGGCTCGCGAGTTCGCTTACTTTTTGTTTCCCTTTAAAGTTCATCTTCATAAGATTGGAAAATACCACTTTTCCCCTTCATAATTTCGTTGTGGTTTTTCTTCGTCTTTTCAGTCATAATAAATGCACCTCTCTAGTGAAGGTTTTTGTTGTCGTAGACATAACCTTCTGGGCAACCCATGCTATCTTCAAAATGATTGACCCAAAGCTGCTATTATACAAGACCCCGGTTTACACCGGTTTAGAAAGGAGCTCTGACAATGACCCAGTTTGCTCAGCGCATGAAGACCATGGAGAAATCTGCATCCGTCATTCGGGGACTGTTCGGTACCATGGGCGATCCCGACATCATTTCCTTTGGCGGAGGAGCCCCCGCGAAGGAGGCCCTTCCCATAGAAACAATTCGTGAGATCGCCCAGGATGTTCTCAGAAGGGAGACCCGGGGGGTGGAGGCCCTCCAGTACGGCAGCGTCCTCGGCCTGCCCGACCTTCGGGAGGTTGTGGTCACCCAGCTTCTGGCCCCCAAGGGAGTTCAGGCCCATATGGACAATATTCTCATCACGAACGGCGGCCTCGAGGGGATGAACCTTCTCTGCCAGTTGTTCATCGATCCAGGGGACGTCATCCTTGTGGAATCGCCTACCTTCGTCCAAGCCGTGGAGGTCTTCGAGATGTTCCAGGCGAAGTGCGTCGGCGTTGCCATGGACGATAATGGCATGATCCCTGAAGACCTCGAGGAAAAAATAAAAAAATACTCCCCTAAGATGGTCTATGTCATCCCCACTTTCCAGAACCCCACGGGACGGACTCTCTCCCTCGAAAGGCGGAAAAAAGTCGCCGAACTGGGCAGCTGGTATGACGTTATCATCCTCGAAGATGATCCCTACCGGGATATCCGCTACAGCGGCAGCGACCTCCTCCCCATCAAAGCCTTCGACACCACCGGCCACACCATCCTTGCCAACAGCTTCTCCAAGATCTTCTCTCCCGGAAGCAGGCTCGGCTACGTCCTCGCGTCCGACGAGATCACGGCGAAACTCTTCGACGCCAAGACGGCCACCAATTCCCACACCTCCATGCTGCCCCAGGTACTCTGCGCCGAGTTTTTCAAGCGGGGATACTACCCGGCCCACCATAAAATGATCTGCGACCTCTATCGTGAACGCCGGGACACCATGATCAGCTGCATCGATGCCTTCTTTCCCGAAGGAACGAAACGGACCTATCCAGACGGAGGGCTCTTCACCTGGGCCCAGATCCCCGGCGGAATCAACACCACAGAGCTGCTCGCCGAGTCGCTGGCAAACCCCGACGTGAGAGTGGCCTACGTGGCGGGGGAAGGATTCTTCATCGAGGGAAACGGAATGGGGAACAACTGCATGAGAATAAGCTTTGGCGGCGTTCCGCCCGAGAAGATCCGAATCGGCGCCGAACGCCTCGGCCGGCTGATCTGCAGCAAAGTCGAGGGCGGCCTCAGCTGCCCGGCGGAGTAACCTCAACTTTTTAAATTGACTTTTCCAATACCGAGTAATAAACTTACTCGGTATGAAAATCGGAATACCTCTCCCCGCGGATTTCCTCCTCCGCATGGATGAACTGGCAGAGGAATTAGGGGTACGATCTCTTCAAAGAAAGGTTAGTGTATCCTCATGAGTGAAGCGCAGAGAAGGGAACTTCCAGCCGATATCATCCTCGGCCAGAACGTCGTCATCGAAGACGACGTCGAAATTGCCTCCAATGTGGAGATCGGCCATAACGTGGTGATCCGCTCGGGGGTCCGAATCGGTGAGGGGTGTAAAATTCTGGACGGTGCCATTCTCGGCAAAGTACCCGCCAAAGCCTCCCTCTCGGCCACAACGGGAGAAACCCGCACTCTGCCTCCCCTTGTACTGGGCAGAGCAGTCACCATCGGA
>JALHFZ010000097.1 GCA_022837505.1 Synergistaceae bacterium | reverse complement strand
CAGGTGGAGTACCTCAGGGAATATTACAGGAAGCGGGGAGAAGACCCGGACAGCCTGTCCGTGAAAATAAAGATAGCCGCGGAAGCCTCGGCGAAGGGCACAGCCTATGGTGCTGTGAAGGGAAGCTACGAATTCGCCAAGACGACGGGACGATTGACGGGCGGCGCCATCGTGGCAGGGGCTGAGACGGTCCTTTCCCTTACCGGCGAAGCGCTTGAGACCCTCAACGTTCTGGAGGAGACCGCGGCCAGCCTGCAGGAACAGGGCATGGCCAGGGAAGTTCAGGATGCCAAATCCCTTGCCTCAGCCAAAGAACTGGTGCGGGAATTGAAGAGGTTTGCTTCCCTTGCTGAAAGCCAGAGGGAAGTCCTGGAGCAGAACACCCGATGGGCCAATTCCCTTGACATCCAGAGGAGCAGATCTCTGGACGAACTTCGAAGCCTTATAACGGCTGCCGGGGAAGCTCCTGACCCCGAGACAGCGGAAAAATGGCTGGACAAGGCGGAGAAAAATCTGGATCCGGCTTTCCTGAACCTTTTTAAGAAGAGTGAAACAGTCTTCAAAAAAATCGAAGAGGTTCGCAGCTCCCTTGCCAGGGGAGAAATGGCAGGAGACGAAGAAAAAACTGTGGAGGTCCTGAGAGGAGAACACCGGGGCAACCGTGAAAGCTTTCAAAAGCTTTCTGAGAACCTCGAAGGCCTCGAAAGCCTGGGCGGACTGGAAGAGACGGCAGAAATCCTCGCGTTTCTTGAAAAAAGAAAAGAGGCAGTTTCCGCCATGGGTGATATAGCCGAAAGCTCCGTTCCGGTGATGAAGAAAAACCGGGAGGGATGGAAAACCGCTCTTTCCGAATATGACAGAATCAAGGGTGCTCTCGCCCGGGGATACCTCTATTTCTACGGAAAGAGAGAAATTCCGGGATGGATGGTCATCAAGAGCGACGGAGAAGGGGTTACGCCTCCGGTCCGAAGCCTTCCGGAAGGATTTGCGGCGGAACTGGGAACCCTTGAACGCATGAAGGAGAATATACAGTCGGACCTGAGACGCCTTCCCCAGGCGAAAGGAAACGAAGGAGCCCTGCGGAAAACAGCACAAAGGTCAAAGGGAATCTACAGCACCCTTTTACCCTCCCATGAGAAGGCAAGAAGTTCCCTCGAAAAAACGGAGGGAGCTCTCGGACTTCTGCTGGCCGAGCTCTCGAAGGCTCCCCCGGTTCTTCTCGCCGTTAGCGCCCCCTCGAAAGGTGCGGTGGCTCAAAAACTCACCTTCCGCATCGACTTGAGCGGCGCGCCGGAGGGGGCGGTTTTCTTCTGGGACTTCGGCGATGGAACAAGGGGCGAAGGGCGGGAACAAACTCATGCCTACGGCAGAGAAGGAACTTTTTCAGGTTTTGCAAGCATGTTGGGGAAAAAAGGCGGCGCAGAGCTGTCAAGAAAGGCATTTTCTATTGAAATAACAGCCTCGGACACCGGTGGCTCTCCAGAAATGCTGGGAAAAATTTCCGGACTGTCCATTCCCCGGGATCCGAGCACGCTATTAGCGAAAATGCTTGGTTTTCCCAATATCCCCGGAGGCGAGCCCGACAGCCCGGAGAGCAAGAAAACGACGAAAGAGAAAACGAAAAATAAAGGGAGGGACGGCGCCATGCATACGGATGAGAGCTTCGCCGTGACATACCGCCTGTTACTCCGCCCGACTCCGGAAGGGAAAGAGTTCAATATAAGCCTCAGGGAAGGCGGAAGCTTTCCTGACATAGGGAAGAACATTTTTCAGGGTCTGGAGGGCCTCGTCCGCTATTCGGTAAGCAAGTCCTTCGCACCCTATTACTACGACTACCAGAACGTACTCCGGGAGGCTCATGGTGAGCCTTATTCCACTGCAAGTACCGGCCTGCACTACCTTATCGAAGATTCGAAAGCGAGGAACAATCCCGCGGTAACTCTCAGGGATGAGAAGACAAGGCTGGGGCTTGAGAAAGGGACATCTCCCGAGGTGTTGAAGTCACGGGGCATCACAATCCTTCAGAAAGGGAACGTGCGGTTGGCGAAACGAGCAGGTTTGTATGAAGGAATGTGGTCTTACGGCGCGGTCATCGGCGAGTTTATTGTGACCGTCGATTTCCAGTGGTCAGGGATCAATCTTGAAAAATGGAAGCGACCCTCTTATGATCCCGACGAAGTTGTATTGAAGGTGTTGAGTATCTTCTTCCCTGAAATGTGAAGTAAAAAGGTATAGGCGACATACGATAAAAGCCGAACTATTCCGGTGTATACCGTGGGTTATGCAGTTTGGCTAATCTGAATACCATAAATTCGAGAGATCTTTGGCGATATGGATCGACGAGGGATTCGTATAATTTATCAGCCCCATCAAATGACATTTATATACGCCGCGAGTGATGGATTTGAAACCGCAATCACGAATCCTCCTTCCGCTGCTCATGTTGAACACGTTTTCCTGTTTCTGGAATATCATTATTTCGTACAAATCCATGTCGTCACCATCGAAACAATCACCTTTCATGTGGCACAACCCGCGTTCCCATCTTTTTATCTTCGTCGTGATGGGGCCTCCATTTTTCAAGACAATGTAATCGCCTTTCCGTTTATGAATAACAAAGGGCGACGTCTTCAACTCTTCCTTTTTCTCGAAGAAATGCGCTCCGTCCGACACTTTTGAACATTTAGGTACAGATTTGCCAGGATCGGAAAACATGACCCAGTTTTTTTGTTGATAATTCGCCCTTTCATGTTCGGGCTTTGTTTTCCCCGCAATATCGTCCGGGTGGAAAGTAAAGAATTCTTTAGAACACTGGGAACATTTCCACCTGATCACCCGAACAACTTTTTCGTCCCCTGAATCCTTTGCAAAACCCGGCAGCACGGCAAGCAAAACAGCCGTAAGGACAAACAACCCTGCCGAGACCTTGCAGAACCTTTTCATCATTACCCACCTCATTAAAGGTCGACTCAAAGATATGAAAAAAACAAACATCCGTATCCGTATATCTATTCGTTTATACCATGGAGAGCATTTATAACGTCTCTCTTTTTTTATCCGGTTCAACGGATACATTAATGAACCTGCTGTATATTGTCCCAGCAATGCTCTTCAGGGCAGTATCTGAAAAATTCAAGGATGCTGCCAGTACCCTACTGAAATCCAGACTCCTTTTATAGCCATCTTCAACTGAAAAATATCAAAAGAGCGAGGAAATAGAGGAATGATCGAAAGTGCAAGGGGTACGAGGCGCGGAGTAATGATACACTATTTCACAGTGAGCCAGCGGCCCATCACACCAGGCAGTCCTGACCGGCAGTCTCCGAGAAAGCGTACTACGGTAATATTCGGCTAAGACACCCGGTAATATTGGCAGGCTCATAGGCCCGAAGATTCATCTCTAGTTTGGCAACTGACTTCTTTCGAAAAAATATCTTGAAAGCGCAACGGTGTCCCGGTGAAAATTTAAAAAGGGTGGAATGCACAGTGTCAATCAAAAAAACGTCCGGACTCCTCATCACACTTCTATTTTTCCTTCTGGCCGCGCCAGAGTTTTCACCCCTGGCCGCCTCCGCTTCGGAGACGGATGTTCTTGCTCTCCTGGAGGAGCGTGAGCGCGCCGTTGCCGAACTCATGGAGTCGTCCACACTCTACGTGCTCCTTGAAAATGGGGACTCCTTCAGCATGGGGAGTGCCTTCATCGTGGCGGAAGGCTATGCGGTGACGAACGCTCACGTAGTGGGGTCGGCAAAAAGGGTTCTGGTGATGAATTCCAGGCTCCAACCGGTGATGGCAACCGTCGTCCGGAAGGAGCACGACGGCGAAACGGGAGGGAATGACTTCGCCCTGCTCAAATTCTCCTCCGCAACGAAGCTTTTCCCGCTTACTTTCACCCTGAGAGTAAACCGGATGGACAGAGTGAGCGCGTGGAGTTTTCCGGTGATGGTGACCCAATTCGACCAGAGTTTCGATGACATTATTGAAGGAAAAAGGACGAAAGCGCCGCCGGTGGTGTACACCGAGGGGACAGTGAGCGCCGTCGTCGAGCGGCAGGGACAAAAGACGGTTATCCACTCAGCGGCCATCGCGGGAGGGAACAGCGGCGGCCCTCTTGTGAACGCCCGGGGCGAGGTTGTCGGGATAAACACCTGGGGGTACACGGCGGAGGACGAGGGTGCTTTCGTGAATGCCTCCCTGCCCTCGGAGCGGATCGTAGAGTTCCTCACCAAGGCGGGCATTCCTCTGCGAATGTCGCGGCAGTCGCAGGAGCTTGCCAGAACTCCCCTTCCGGTACTTTCACTCCCTCCTCAGGAACCGAAGAAGCCTTCTTTGTCCAGTCCTCCCTCTTCTTCCCCAACAGGGAATGAAGAGCGGAACAAGGAGCTTCTCAGCCTCGCAAAAGCGGGAGATCCCGATGCACAGGCCGGATTGGGGGCCATGTATTACGACGGCGACGGCTTTTCCCAGGATACGAAACTGGCCGTACAATGGCTTGAAAAGTCCGCAAAGGGAGGAAGCGAGGCGGGGAAAGCCCTTCTCGGCGTTCTGCTCGTCTTCGAGGAAGAAGTCGCCGACCCGAAGAAGGGCGTCCGCCTGCTTCGGGAAGCCGCTTCCGCACCGGACGCGGAGGGGTGG
>JALHFZ010000023.1:29810-32151 GCA_022837505.1 Synergistaceae bacterium | reverse complement strand
GTTTGATATCAACGGAACAACTAACGGATTCAGCAATGACGCAACCAACTACTCCATCGGGTTCAACTATCATTACACACCTGCAGTGACTTTCATGCTCGCATACGACAAATTTGAAACCGATATTGCTGAATTTGACGACAGCGTGATTCACTTCCGTACTCAGGTATCCTTCTAGAACCTGCCGAAACAAAAAAGCAAACCCTTCAGGGTTTGCTTTTTTTTTCTAAAAAAATAGCGGGTTTTACCGTTTTGAGACTCTTTTTTTTCTGGTATACTATGCTGGTTGCAGTATTTAATACTCAGTCTGCGTTCTTGAAAGACTATTCGGGGGGTTTTTGTATGCGTAAATCTGTTGGAGGTGCCATTCTCTTATCCTTTTTGCTGATTGGATGTTTTGGTGCCTGGGCAGCGAGCAGCCAGTTCGATTCAGTCATGTCCCGCTGGTCGAAGAAAGAATTTTACGGTGAAAAAGACGTGGAGGGCGGACTCGAGATGGAGATAACCCTCTATTCCGCCGAGTATGTGGATGCTCTGATAGAGAAGGAAGCTGAAAAAAACCTCTGGACGGCCGATGAAAAGGAGCAGTACAAATACCAGTTGCTGAAGACCCTGAACCTCGAAGAGACAGTTCCCGTTCATATTTCATTTAACAACAACGGACCATCCATGCACATGGCACCCTTTGATAAAATGCTTGGCCTGTGGATTGGCAAAAAGAAATATGAGCCGGTGGACTACGATAAAAGGTTCAACTTTAAACTTCAGGGGAGACGAGACGGCATGGTGTGGTTTCCCCGTTACGACGATAAAACAGGAAAATCCCTGATAGAAGGGGTTAAAACCGTAAAATTGGATATAAACGGAAGTATCAGCCCCTTTCTGTCATCGAAGCCTACCGTTTCATTTCTCTGGGATATCGGAAAGGACAATCCCGGCCGGCTTTATGAAGGTAAGGCAGCTGCTCGGCTTGAACTTGACCGTTTGATAAAGCGCCTTGAGAAGCTGAACGGTGAGAAACGGGATCTTGAGAACTCTCTCGGCGAGCTGAATGCAGAACTTGAGACCATTCAAAAGAGGGTGGAGGAACTTCAGAAGAATTAAATCTGACCGTTCATTTCAAATGCAAAAATTTGAACTCCTGCGGAAAGCATGGCATACTGCCTCGCTTTCCGCTTTTTTTATTTTCTTGTGGTAGGATATTTGTGTCTTTATTCAGGCAGGAGCAGGGAGGAATGTGTCATGTTGAAGCGCATCGCGGTGCTGACGAGCGGAGGTGACTCTCCGGGGATGAACGCCGCCATCCGGGCGGTGGTCAGGACATGTATCTATCACGGCATCGAGGCAATCGGGGTGATGCGGGGGTTCGAGGGGCTCATGGAGGGGGATTTTCAGACCATGGACCGGGCCTCCGTGGGAGGGATCATCCACCGGGGGGGCACGATACTGCGCACCGCCCGGAGCGACCGGTTCAAGACCGAGGCGGGGCAGCGGGCCGCTGTCGTTCACCTTGAGAACCGCAGGGTGGACTCCCTTGTGATCATCGGGGGGGACGGCTCCTTCCGGGGGGCCGAGGCCCTGGGTAAACTCGGGTTTTCAACCATCGGAATTCCCGGAACCATTGACAACGACGTGGCCGGTACGGATGTGACCATCGGCTACGATACGGCGGTGAACACTGCCCTGACGGCGGTGCAGAAGCTTCGGGATACGGCCAGCAGCCACGACCGCCTCTTCATCGTGGAGGTTATGGGGCGGGAGGCGGGCTTTCTCGCCCTCGAAGTGGCCGTCTCGGGGGGGGCGGAGTACGTGGTGGTCCCTGAGATCCCCCTCGATATCGCGAAGATGTGCGAACATCTTCATTATTCCAGAAAAAAAGGGAAGACTCACTCCCTCATCATCCTGGCGGAGGGCGTCATGTCCGCCCTTGAGCTTCGCAGCCGACTGCAGGACACGGGAGGGTACGACGCCCGGGTGACTGTGCTGGGGTATATCCAGCGGGGAGGCAGTCCGACGTCCTTTGACACCATCCTTGCCTCTCGAATGGGCTCCTTCGCCGTTGAGTCCCTCCTGAAGGGCACATCGGGGATGATGGTGGGGTCCGTATGCGGCAATATGGTGCTGTGCCCCCTCTCGGAGGCCTGGAAGTCTCCCAAGCCCCTCAACCCCGAGATGCTCGCCCTGGTGGAAAAGCTGGGGGTATGATATGGGGCCGGATGCCTGTTCCGCCATTCTGTCCCTCATCGCGTCGGGCAGGTCCGGAAGAAAGGTCTCCTCTCTTCTGGAACCCGGCCATCTCGCCGACGCCCGGAGACTTCTCGATGGTTCGTCCCGGGTCGCC
>JALHFZ010000023.1:0-29790 GCA_022837505.1 Synergistaceae bacterium | reverse complement strand
CCGCCTGCGGAGCTCCCGAGACGGACGGCCCTGGCGGGGCCGTGATGATCGCCAGGGCCCTCGAACGTTCAGACAGAGATGTCACCCTCTTTACTGATTCCTTCTGTACCGATGCCCTGCGTTGCGCATCCCTGGCTGTTAACGGTCCTCCGGTGAGGCAGGCGGCGTCGGGAGGGGATATCCTTGAAGGGCGGCCGGACCTGGTGATCTACCTCGAACGCCTTGGCCGGGCGGAGGACGGAAAATATTACAATATGCGGGGAGAGGACGTCTCGGCCACCACGCCCCCTCTCGACGAAGCCGCCCTTCGTGCCCCGGAGGCGGGAATTTCCGTGATCGCCGTGGGGGACGGAGGGAACGAGGTCGGCATGGGCAATTTCCGCATTGACCTGTCGGCCCTTCTTCCTCACTATGCCCCCTGCCTGTCCGTGACGAAGGCGACAGTGACCCTGCCGGTGGATGTCTCCGACTGGGGAGGGTATGCCCTGACAGCCCTTCTCTCCCTCTCGGAGGGGCGATGGCTCGGCCCTGAGAGAGGGGAGACCGCCGCCCTCCTTGAAGCTCTGGTGAACGAAGGGGCCGTGGACGGAATTTCCCGTCTTGGGATGAAGACCGTGGACGGCTTTCCCCTGGAGGTACAGGAGGAAATTGCGGCCAATTTGAAGGAAATCGTCCTTGCCTCTCTTTCCGCTTCATGGTAGAGTGCTTTTACGTAATGGGACGGATGGTCTGTCCGCCCGAAAAAACTCCTCGACGAGATTTATTTTCACTCCTGCACTTGTTTTTTTTCCGGGGCGGTGGGTATAATGGCAAGGAACGGAAGAGTTTTTCTTCTTCTGATGTTCTCTGTTATCGGTTCGCTGATTATTTTCTCCTTCTGGGCGGTGCGGTCTAACAAGGCTGCGGGTTCCTTCGAGATCAACAGGGTGCTTCTCTGCGACGAAGTGGATGAACAGATGCACCCTCTCAAAACGGGGACTGTCTTCAGTTACGGAACGCGCCAGCTCTGCCTGTGGTTCGATTATTCCCGCTCTCCCGGCGGCGACGGCGTCCAGGTTCGGTGGTATTTTCGAAACCGGGCGATTCATTCAGAATTTATCCGGCTTTCCGCCGGAGACGGAGCCCGGACGTTCTGCCTTCTTCTTGAGGATGGCTCCCCTCTTCCAAAAGGTTCGTATTCCGTGCAGATTTCTCTGTACGATCGTATTTTTTCTGATGTTTTCTTTGCAATTTCCGATTAGCTTCACCCGCGATCTTCATCTTTATACGCCGCCGGGAGGCGGAATAGACGCCGGATCCGTGCGTTTATGGTCCATTTCAGGAAGGGGATGTCTTTTTTCGTGTCTTTCAAACTGCAGTCTTACCATTCAGGTTCCTGGAGTCCTCCGGCCGCGGGGATTTCCTCCTCCGCGAGATAGCTTCTGATCATGCCGGAAAATATCCTCGAAAAAGATCTTTCAGAGCAGACTCCCGAGATTCTTGAGCAGGAATCGGCAGAATCTCCATCGGCCGAAACCCCTCCGGAGGCGGTTGAGACTGTTCAGAAGCCCGCCCCCCGCCCCCGCCATACCTTCGGCCACCTGGCGAACCAGCTGAACCCCGAGCTGCGGCGAATCGCAAAAGACCTTTCCGTGAGCGGCTTTTCCTCCCTGCGGAAGGACGATCTCATCGTGGCCATCCTCAGGGCCCAGGCGGAGGAGCTGAACTACCGCTTCGGCGGAGGTACCCTCGAGATCCTTCCCGAGGGGTACGGCTTCCTTCGTCCGAAGGGGCTTCTTCCCAGCGATCACGATGTCTACGTCTCCGCCTCCCAGATACGCCGCTTCGGCCTCCGGAACGGCGATGTCATATGGGGCCTTGTCCGCCCTCCCCGGGATTCGGAGCACTACGAGGCCCTTCTTCGGGTGGAGATGGTGAACTTCTCAGACCCTGAGACCGCCAGGCGCAGGGCCCACTTCAGCGCCATGACTCCCATTTTCCCCGACGAAATGCTGACCCTCGAGACGGACCCGAAGGAGATCTCCACCCGACTTGTCGACCTCTTCTCTCCCATCGGCAAGGGGCAGCGGGCCCTTCTCGTCTCCCCCCCCAAGGCAGGAAAAACAACCTTACTGAAGAAAATCGCCAATGCCGTGGCAGTCAACTACCCCGACATCATCCTCATGGTGCTGCTCATCGATGAGCGCCCCGAGGAAGTGACGGATATGGCCCGTTCTGTGGACGGCGAGATCATAGCCTCCACCTTCGACCGGCCGGCGGATGAGCATCTGCGGGTGGCGAATCTCGCCCTCGAGAAGGCCAAGCGTCTCGTGGAGGTGGGGAAGGACGTCGTCCTTCTTCTCGACTCCATCACCCGCCTCGCTCGGGCATCGAACCTCGTGGTCCCCCCTTCGGGACGGACCCTTTCCGGCGGCATGGACCCGGCGGCCCTCTACTTTCCGAAGCGGTTTTTCGGAGCTGCCCGGAATATTGAAGAGGGGGGCAGCCTCACCATCATCGGAACAGCCCTCGTGGACACGGGCAGCAGAATGGACGAAGTCATCTACGAAGAATTCAAGGGGACGGGAAATATGGAGCTTCACCTTTCCCGGAAGCTTTCCGAACAGCGGATCTTCCCCGCCATGGACATAACGAAGTCCGGAACGAGGCGGGAGGAGCTCCTCCTGAATGAAGACGATCTGAGCCGCGTCTGGCTTCTCCGCAGGCGCATCATGAACGTGGATGAATCAGGAGCGCTGAATCTGATCATCGACAAACTGAAACAGTCGCCGACCAACAAGGATTTTCTGCTCACCATCAAGAAATCGTGAGGTGGGATGGAGCGGACAAGGCGGCTGTGAAAGGGGCAGGGAATGTAAACGATGAAAATACGGGGATCTTCTTCAATCAACGGGGCGCGGTCTAAAAATAAGGGGCGAACTGAAAAAATTTCTCCTCTGGAAAAAGAAGCTTCTCCCCGCAAGGGGAAGGATACAAAGGGTTTTCTTGCGGTCATAGTGCTGATGCTGGTCTCCGCCGGGCTGTTGGCCCTGGGAGCCACAAACCGGAACGCCGGAGTCGCCTGGGGCAGTCTGCCCGACGGAGGCGGTCCCGAGGAGTTTGTCCTTCCCTCTTCCGGGTTCATCGTGGTGGATATGTCCAGCGTCTACCTCACCGACGATGGGGAAGAGCTTGATCTGGAGACACTTCAGCCCACATCGGAATTCCTTCTCTCGGCAGAAAACCCCGCAGATGTCCTGAGATCCCGACCGGCGGGAGATATAGAGGAAAAAACAGCCCTCCTTTCCGTTCCCGAGGAGGAGTCATCCTGGAAGTTTCCCGACCGGGTGGTGCTGAGCGCAGGGTCGGACGGGATCTCGGGGACGTCATTTTCCAACGCGGGGATGTCCCGCCTCTCCGGTTTCCGCCTTCGCCTTCCCGACCGTCTCTCCGTTGAAGGAGATTCCATCGGAAATTCTGCAAACTATTTCGCCGGCTCGGGCCAGTCCCGGCTGAGCGGTTTCCGTATCGCCCTTCCGAGGGTTCTTCCCGTGGAGGGCAGCTCTCCTGAATTTTTGACCCCCCTGACGGCCTTGACAGGCCAGTCCCGCCTCAGCAGCTTCAAGGCTCCCGAAGCCGCCGCGGCAGAGGCAAAGACTGAAAAAGCAGGAACTCCTGACCCCCTCCCTGCCGGCAAGATGGCCACGGATTACGACTCTGTGGTGCTGAGCGTGGCTGAGGACGGCAAAACCCTTTTGACCGAGGAGGATCTTGAAAATTCCAATGAAGAGCAGGAAGTCATCCTCACCGAGGTAAAGGCCCTCTGGAAGGAATATGTGGTGAAGTCTGGAGACACCATGTCGACCATCGCCGCGGCAAACGGCGTCTCGGTGGATAATATCGTCAAGGCCAACGAACTGAAGAACCCCAATCGCCTGGCGGAAAAACAGATCCTCCTTATACCGAATAACTCCGATGCCGTGGACGCCACCCTTGAGGCAGTCTTGATGCGGAAGGCCAGGGTAGTGGCCGCCCAGGAAAAGGTGAGTCCCGTGAAAGTGACGGCCTACATCGTCGCTGCCGGGGACAACCTCTGGTCCGTGGCAAACTCCCAGAACCTCGAGATCGATACCCTCTTTGGCTGCAACGATCTCAAGAACCCCGACATGCTCCGTCCGGGGGCTACCCTCCGTATTCCCGATCAGGACGGTATTTTCTACAAGGTCGCCAAGGGAGACACCCTCGACAAAATCGCAAAGAGCTACGGCATCCCGGCGGACAGAATCCAGAAGGGGAATGCCCCCGGCTCGGTGGATACCCTGACGGCCGGAGCCGAAATCTTCCTTCCCGGTGCCCGTCCCGAAGCCTCGGACAGCCAGTCGGACGAAAAATCCTCGCGCTCGAGCAGCAAGAGTTCCACCCCCGCAAAGAGCTATACCCGAAGCTACCGGTGGCCCGTAGTCGGAAAGATCAACAGCCCCTTCGGCTGGCGGCGCCATCCTGTGACCCGGAGAAGGGATTTTCATACGGGAGTGGATATCAAGTCCCCCCGGGGACGGGCCATCAAGGCGTCGAAGGCCGGCCGGGTGGAGTATTCCGGATGGATGGGCGGATACGGCAGGGTCGTGGTCATCCGGCACGGAGACGGGTATTCCACCCTCTATGCCCACTGCAATTCCATTTCGGTTCGGAAGGGACAGACAATCTCTCAGGGGCAGACCATCGCCTCCGTGGGAACGAGCGGCAGAACCACCGGGCCGCATCTCCACTTTGAGATCCGCAACGGAAAGAGCCCTGTAAATCCCCTGAAGCTGTTAAGATAAGCAATAGTATCCATGACGGCCCTTGAAAATTCCGCTATTCTGGACCGGGGATTTCCCTGGTCCATGTTTTTTTGATCCATCGGCCGAACTTTATATTCTTCTGGAGGGCATAGGAAATGGCGAAGTATGTTTTTGTCACCGGCGGGGTTGTTTCATCTCTGGGAAAAGGCATCACCGCGGCATCCCTGGGCGTCCTGCTGAAAAAAAGGGGATTCCGTGTTTCAATCATCAAGCTTGACCCCTATCTCAACGTGGACGCGGGGACGATGAACCCCTTTCAGCACGGCGAGGTCTTCGTGACCGACGACGGAGCGGAGACGGATCTCGACCTCGGCCACTATGAACGCTTCATCGACGAATCCCTGAGCGCGGACAACAACGTGACCACGGGGAAGATCTATTCCTCTGTCATCTGCAAGGAACGCCGGGGAGACTATCTCGGAGGAACGGTGCAGGTGATCCCCCACATTACGAATGAAATCCAGGAGAGGATCCTCCGGGCGGGAGAAAACCGGGATGTGGTCATCGCCGAGATCGGCGGCACCGTGGGAGACATCGAGGGGCAGCCCTTTTTTGAGGCTATCCGCCAGATGGCCACCCGGGTAGGCCGGGAGAATGTGGCCTACTGCCACGTAACCCTTGTCCCCTGGCTCGAGGCCGCCCGAGAGCTCAAGACGAAACCCACCCAGCACAGCGTTCAGGAGCTGCGCCGGATCGGCATCCTCCCCCAGATCCTCGTCTGCCGCTCCCACTACAGAATCGAGGACAGCATGAGGGATAAGATGGCCCTCTTCTGCAACGTCTCCCCCGACGCCGTAATAGAAGCCCTGGACGAACCCACTATCTACAAGGTCCCCCTGAGCCTCTTCGAGCAGAAATTCGACACCCTCGTATTGAAGGCCCTCTCCCTCGTATCCCCCCGGGAGCCCGACCTCGCCGACTGGCAGAGGGTAGTGGACCGTTTCTGCGCTCCCTCCGGAGAGGTGGAGATCGCCCTGGTGGGAAAATACACCAATCACAAAGACGCCTACCTCAGCGTCACCGAGGCCCTCTACCACGCGGGGATCTTTCACGACGCGAGGGTGAAAATCCGGTCCGTCGAGTCCGAGGATATCGAGGAGAAGGGGGCAAAGGCGGTTCTCTCGGGCGTTCAGGGAATTCTCGTTCCGGGAGGCTTCGGTTCCCGGGGGATCGAGGGGAAAATCGCCGCCGCCCGCTACGCCCGGGAGAACAAGATCCCCTATTTCGGCCTCTGTCTCGGCATGCAGGTGGCGGTGGTGGAGTTCGCCCGCCACGTCTGCGGACTTCCCGGGGCAAACAGCTCCGAGATCGACCCCGGATGCACCAGCCCTGTGATACACTTAATGGAGGATCAGACCCATATTTCCGACAAGGGGGGGACCATGCGCCTCGGGGCGTACCCCTGCGACCTCGTCCCGGGTACGAAGGCCGCCGCGGCCTACGGAGAGGAACGGATCTGCGAGCGGCACCGCCACCGGTATGAATTGAACAACGACTATCTGAAGCGCCTTGAGGAAAAGGGGATGACCATCGCGGGGGTCTACCGGGAGAAGAACCTGGCGGAGATCGTGGAGCTGCCCGATCACCCCTGGTATATGGGAGTTCAGTTCCACCCCGAGTTCCGGTCCCGTCCGGTGAAGCCCCACCCCCTTTTCTGCGGGTTTATCGGAGCGGCAGTGAAAATGAGCGAAACAAATGCGAGGAGGGAAAACGGATGAAAAAAATAATTCTCGGAATTCTGATCGGCGCGCTGCTTTTTGCATTTCAGGGAGTCCCCGCCCGGGCGGCGGAGGAGTCATCCATCTATATCATGGGAAAGGTTGAACGCCTTCTCTACGGTAACGAGCGAACCGGAGGGCTCATTGAGCGTCTGAACAACATCGAAAGGGATATGTTCGGCCGGGAGCTTCCGGGAAGCATCGCCGAACGGCAGAATGCCCTCCTGAACTTCATCGAAAAGGGAACCCCCGAACAGCCTTCCGTTCTCTTCAAGCTGGCCATCGCAGAATGGGCGGTGGGGCAGAGGACGGATACCCTCACCCCTGCTGTGAAGCGGGTGGAATCCCTTGAAGTGCAGCTTGAAGGGACCCCCCAGGTGGACCGTCCCGTGGCCATGCGCCTCGAGCGGGTGCTCAACCTTCTCCTTTCCGATACGGTGACCATGCAGGACGTGGAGGTGCCGGCCGGAACGGTCATCAAGGGAACCCTTTCCCGCACCCTGTCCCCCAAGACGGCGAAGGTGGGGGATCCCGTGGACATCGTCCTCGGCTCCGACCTCGTGATAGATACCAATCTGGTGGCCCCCAGGGGAAGCCGCATCCTCGCCTCCGTCACCGAGGTGACGAAGCCCCGGAGCTTCGGCAGGCCTGCCGAGGTGAAGATCGCCGTGGAGAAGCTCTTCCCCCTCGGGCCGGAGGAAATTTCCCTCACTGTGGGAGAAAAGGCGAAAGAGGCGAGCAAGGCGGAATCCGCCCAGATGGCCGCTGCAGGCACAAGCTTTATCGGCGCAATCCTCCTCGGCCCCGTGGGGCTTGCCGGAGGGTTCCTCGTCAGGGGTGACCTGAAGGAGCTTCCCGAGGGGACGGTCGTCTTCTCCGAGACGGCGGAGATGACCCGGGTGTCGGCCTATCCTGTCCCCGCAGGGCTGCAGGGGATGCTGAAGCAGGAAACGCCCCCGGCGGGTCCTCCCATTGAGGAGCCTGCTCCCCCCGCCAGAGAAGAAGAAAGAAATATAAAATAGGGAGGAATCTCTCATGAAACTGTTCAAAAGTATGAAAAAGAATATCGCTGCCCTTATTTTATGCCTTTCCATTGCGGCAGGAGGGACAGCCTGGGCCATAGACCTCGGAAATATCCTCGGCGATCTCGTCGGCGTCGTCGGCGGCGGTTTTCTTGTCTCCACGGTCGCCAAGCCGCTGAACGATTTCATCAACACCATCACCCTCAACAAGGGGGCGAAGGTGGAGGGGCACACGAAGGTCGTTCCCATCGTCTCCATCGGATCGGGAACAAGAATAGGCGCCGCCCAGGTGGCTGGGCCGAAGGGCGCGTCCATTGAGAGCACCAAGGCCGTGGCCCAGATCGAAGCTACCTTCATGGACCGGCTGCGGGTTGAGATCCTCGTCCCCATCGACTCGGAAAATCCGATCCAGCGTTTTCGCAGAGTCCAGGGCGTAGGGGTTTCGGCGGTCATTGACTTCAAACTGTAGCATCCAAAGAGTCTACGGAAAGGACACCCCATGCAGAGGATGAAAAAACTGCTGGGAGGACTGCTCCTCTGTATTCTCCTTCCCGCCGCTGCCCGGGCCGGGGACCCCGTCACCCGGGCAACTGCCATCCTTGAGCGGTGGACGTCCTTTCACTGGGGGCGCGACTGCCTCGTGTGGATCGTCCACTACCCCGAGGAGCTTGTGGACCCCTGGGTGGAGGCCGAGGCGGCCCGCCGGGGGATGTCCGAGGCTGAAAAGGAGGAGTACCGGGAGGATTTCATGAAGGAGCTGCGGATCAGGGATACGGAGGCATTTCTCCTGACGGTCTATGCCTTCGGCCCCCGCCCACTCTCCCTTGCCCCCTTTTCGGGTTCCCTCTTTCTTCAGACCTCCGCAGACTCACGGGTCACGCCCCTGAGCTATGAGAAGAAATTCGATGCCCCCCTTTCGGGGATCGTCCAGGGGCTTGTCTTTTTCCCCAAACAGCCCGACGGAGGTTTTTCCCTCGGGATGAAGGGGCTCGGAGTTCAGACGGAACAGATCTTTTCCTTCGCGCCCCCCCCGGAGGAGACCCCGGTGGCGGAGATCGCCCCGCCGGAGCCCGCCCGGGAGGTTGTCGTGGTGGAATTGCCGCCGGCGCCGAAGAAAGAGCCGCCCAGGGTGAAAAAACCACCCCCCGAGAAGGCCCCTCCCCCTCCTGAACCCCCCGTGGTGGCCTCGCCTCCGGAGCTGATGGACTTCAAACCGGAGCCCTCTTCCGATGCAAAACCCCTGAAGGAAGAACCTCCGGAGAAGACGGAGAGCACCGGAAAGGGAGTTCTTTTCATCAGCAGGGAGAAGACCGTGGAGAAATTCGTCCGCCTCTGGATCGACGGGGAGTACGGCGGGATGTATGACCTTCTCTCTTCCTCAAGCCGGAAGGCCCTGACGGAGAAGCAGTTCGCCGGCGAGATTGCCGGCACGAAACTCCGATCCTCCCTGAGGGACGGGTACAAGATAAAATGGCTTGACGACGGAAAGGTTCAGATCATCACCGCCCAGAAGATGCTCCTCTTCCGCACTCTGAGGAGCAAAATGATTATGCTCGAAAAAGAGGACAAACTATGGAAAGTGACGTGGTAAAATCGTGCCTGACGGTTCCGCAGTGAGGGGTTCTTCCCGCTGGAAAAAAATCCTTCTGCTCCTTCTTGCCGGAGCGGGCATAGCCTTCTTTGCCTACGGAGCGGTGCAGGACATGGCCCTTGACCTGAAGGCGGGCAAAATCCCGGCGGGCATCCCCGACTCAGTCCTCGAGAATATAGATCTCGACCGGGAGATCAATGGTGACCTCTGGAAGGCTAATGTAGGGAAGGTTGAACGGGGGAAAGACTGGGCCACCCTCTATTCCATCTCCGTAGATGTGGAGAGGGTGAACGGACAGCTCTGGACCCTCCGTGCTCCGGAGGGATTGTATCTCGAAAAGGAACAGACCGCGGAGATCTCCCGCCCCAGGGGAACCATGTCCGGCGGCGGCGTTGCCTTCCGCTACGCCGCACCCCTGGCCAGATGGAACCGGGAGACGGGAAGAATTCTCTTCCCCGAGGGGTTTGAAGCATCGGGGGATCTGGGCAGATTTCAGGCAGAATACATGGAGCTGCTTCCCGAGGGCATTATGGAGGCAGACAAAGGAGCGAGCATTCAATGGTACGATCAGGAAGACCACGACCCCGAATCCGAACTCTGATACTTCTTCTTTTTCTTTTTCTCATTTTTATTCTTCCCCGGGGGGCCTTCGCCGAGAAGAAGGAAGTGGTCCTTGATGCCGATAAAGTGGTCTTCGACTCCGTGACGGGTATGGCCGAGGCGGAGGGGGACTCGAGGATGCGCCATGAGAATATCCGCGTCTTTTCCCACCGCATGGAACTCGACACGGAGCAGGAAATGGCCTACGCCTCCTCGAAGCCGGGGGGACATATCACGATCCTCTACGGGGCCAACCGGTTCACCGGGGAAACCCTCGAGTACGACATGAAATCCCGGGAAGGGGTTCTCACGAACGCCACGGGGGATCTGCCCGCCGGAACAAGTGGCGGCACTGTCTTTCTGAGGGGGAAGAACCTCGAGGTGGCCCCCCTTGACACAGCCCTCGAAAAAGAATGGCTGAAGAAGCGGCAGGCCAGAAGGGTGAAGGATGAAGACAGCGAAGTGGCCCGATGGAGCGACGTCTCCCTCACCACCTGCCCTTCAGACCGGCCCCACTACCGCCTCCAGACGAAAAGGCTCGTCGTCATCCCCGGCGTACGGGTCATCGCCAAGAACCCCAGGGTCTACATCGCCGAGAAATTTCTCTTTTCCTACCCCTTCGACTACGTCATCCCCCTCCACGGAGAGAAGGACGCCCTTCTCGGCATCTTCATTCCGAGCGTTGTTCACGATTCGGACAAGGGGATCGGCTACGCCCTCACGGGCCCCCTGGCCTGGGATACGGGGCATCTGTCCATGGCTTTCCGCTACTGGAGCGATATCGGTCTCGAAGCCCGGGCAGGGGTTGTGCAGAGGGTAGGCATAAATTCGGCCCTCTTCGCCAACATGGACTACAGCTACGAAAAACTCGATGAATTCGATGACGGAGAGAAAGTTCACCGGCCGTCCTGGGGGATAGCCTCAGCCTTCGGCGGATGGGATGTCAAGCTCCTCTGGTCACAGAGGGAAAATCTGGAGATCTTCAAGGATTTCGGCGATACCTATCGGAATGTGCTCCATCGGGAGCCCGAGCTTACCGTCTCCGGGCCGTGGTGGAAGGTGAGGGGTATTCCGAATCTCTCATGGCGGGTAAGCGGCCTGTGGGGGCAGTACGAAACAGCAAGAAGGAAGCCGGGAACGGTGAATGAATCGGGACGTTTTGTCGGGGATGTTCAGGCCGAGTATATCGTCAAGACCGGATCGATCCGCCCCTTCTGGCGGGGGCAGTACCGCACATTTTCCTATACCGAGAAGGGCGCCTCGGGACAGGACTCCCAGGAGATCGTGAGCACCTGGCTCGGCTTCCGCACGAAGTTCGGACCGGTGGATTTCGCCGGCGCGTGGTTTCTTCAGAATGTGACAGGACAGTCGCCCATGACCTGGGACAGGGCGGGGGACAGGGAAGTACTCTATTCGGAGATCGGCTTTCCCCTGGGGAAGAACGTCTATTTCTCCGCCCTTCCTGCCTATGACCTCAAGGCATCCCGGTTCGGAGAGATCGGATACCGTCTTATCCTCGACCATGACTGCAGCCGGTGGGAGCTTCTCTTCCGGGACGATCAGGTGGGGAATGACGACTGGTATGCCCTCCGCTTCATGGTGAAGGCCTTCCCCGACACTCCCCTCGTCTTTGGCGACAAGGCCCTGACGAACCCCTTCCCCGGGCAGGGGGAGTTCGCCGACCAGAAGGAAAAGGGAGTTCCCCTGAGACACCCCATTGACCCCGACGTGTGGGGAAAGGACGGTCTGACCACCCGGTATGACCCCACCCGGCCGGAAGAGGCGCCCCTGATCCCCCCCTCACCGGACCCAGTTTCAGGGGATATTTCAGGCGAGGACGGAGATATTTACAATCCGTAAGTGCCGGACGCCCCGGGGTACCTTGACATGCACTTCCTCGCCGATCTTTTTGTTGAGCAGAGCCTGGCCGACGGGGCTGGAGGAGGATATCTTGTTCGCCTTGGGGTCAGACTCTTCCGATCCGACGATGGTGTAGGAAAAGCTCTTCGAGTTGATGATGTCCTGGATTGAGACCGTGGTGCCGAGGGAGACCTTGCTGGTGTCGATGGAGGAGGAATCGAGGATTTTTGCCTTGCTGAGCTGGAATTCAAGCCATGAAATCCGCGTTTCCAGTTTTGCCTGTTCTTCCTTGGCTGCCGCATACTCGGCGTTTTCGCTCAGGTCTCCGAAGGACCGCGCCTCCTCAAGCTGCCGGGAAATTTCCGCCCGTCCCGTGCTGCGAAGTTCTTTCAGTTCCTCCATGAGCTTCTCGAAACCGGTCTGCGTCATGGTGGAGGGGCTTTCGCTCGTGTGATTGCTCAAACTTTCTACCTCCCGAAATATCCTCTTTGCGAGGGATGTGGAACGAATCGATTGATATGGAATTCTAACAAAGAAAGTCCCGTTCGGCAATACGAAGTTTTTCACTCCTCTTCAACGGGAACTCCAGAAAGGTAAGGTGCTCTATGGTACATGATTCAAGAAGCCGGAGAAAAACGCCGGCAAGGAAAAAACAGGAAAAAGAGAACAAACTGAGGTATATTCCCCTCGGAGGGCTCGGAGAGATAGGGAAGAACATGTACGCCCTGGAATACGGGAATTCCATCCTCATCGTTGACTGCGGCCTCATGTTTCCCGACGACGAGATGCTCGGCATCGATTTCGTCATCCCCGACATCTCCTATCTTGAGGAGAACCAGGAGAAGATCGTCGGCATCATCGTGACCCACGGCCATGAGGACCATATAGGGGCCCTCCCCTTCGTTCTGCCGAAGATCCCCGCGCCCCTCTACGGAACAAAGCTCACCTTGGGCATGGTGAACAACAAGCTGACGGAGTGGGCTCCGAACTTTGCCCCAGACTACCGGGAAATAAAGGCGGGCGACCGGGTGGAGATGGGCCCCTTCAAGGTGCGCTTCATCGCCGTCTGCCACTCCATCCCCGACGGAGTGGGCCTCGCCGTCGAGACCCCCGTGGGGACGGTGGTCCATACGGGGGACTTCAAGCTCGACCCCACCCCTATCGACGGAAGGCTGACGGATTACGCCGCCTTCGCGGAGGAGGGGCGCAAGGGAGTTCTTCTTCTTCTCTCCGACTCGACGAACGTCGAGCGGGAGGGGTTCACCGAGTCGGAACTCGTCCTGTCGGGAACCCTCGACAGAATCTTCCGGCAGTACCGGACGAAGCGAATGGTCATCGCCTCCTTCGCGAGCAATCTTCACCGGGTGCAGCAGGTGATCGACGCCGCCGGGAGATTCAACCGCAAGATCGCCTTCGTGGGGAGGAGCATGATCAAAAACGTGGAGCTCTCCCGGGAACTGGGCTACCTTCACGTGGACGAGAAAAACATCGTCCCCATAGAGGATATCGGCAAGGTCTCCCCCGGATCCCTCGTGGTGATGACCACGGGGAGCCAGGGGGAGCCCTTCTCAGGGCTTGTCCTCATGAGCAAGGGGGAACACCGTCTTCTCACATTGGGCGACAAGGACGTGGTGGCCCTCTTCGCCACGCCCATTCCCGGAAACGAGAAGATGGTGAGCGGAACGATCAACAGGCTTTTCGCCCTGGGGTGCGAGGTGGTCTACGAAAAGGACCGGGATATTCACGTCTCGGGGCATGCCGCCCGGGATGAGCTTCGCCTCATGCTCAATATGGTGCAGCCGAAATATTTTGTCCCCGTCCACGGAGAATACCGCCATCTCGTCCGCCATGCCCAGCTCGCCAGGGAGATGGGGGTGGCCGCCCGGAACGCCTACGTCCTTGTGAACGGAGATGTCCTGACCATGGACCCGAACAAGGCCACGACGAAGGACCATGTGCAGGCCGGCGGGATCATGGTGGACGGTCTTGCCCTGGGAGAGCTTCAGGGAAGCATCCTGAAGGAGCGGAAGGAGCTCGCCGAGGACGGAGCGGTGGTGGTCTCCCTCATCCTCTCCCCCGAAGGAGATCTCCTCGCTCCGCCCCAATTTGAAAGCCGGGGGTTCATCCATCTCGAGGATGCGGCGAAACTCCGGGAAGAGCTTACCCGCTCGGTGGAGAAGATCGTCGACTCCATGGGGGGGAAGGCCGCAGCGGATCTGCCCCTTCTCGAGACGAAGATCAAGGCGCGGATGAGGGATTCCCTGCGGCGGTACGGAAGAAGCAAACCTGCGATTCTCCCCATAATCACCGTGGTGGGGGGAGCCTCCGCGGGAGGAGGGACAGCAGTTCAGGCCGGACAGGGGCGCAAGAGGCGGAGCTGATGGAGTACCTTCCCGCTCTTTTCCTCGGGGTGATCCAGGGGGTCACGGAGTTTCTGCCCGTCAGCAGCTCCGGACATCTGGCCCTCTTTCAGCAGCTCTTCTCCATGGATGAGTCTGCCCTCTCCTACGATCTTTTTCTTCACTTCGCCACCATGGGGGCGACGGTGCTCTTCTTTCGCAAAGATATCGTCTCTCTTTTCCGTGAATGGAGTTCTGGGTTTCTGAGCTCCCGGGGACGGAAGACCGAGGGGTGGACCCTCGGATGGGCCGTGGCGGCCGGAACGGTGGCCACGGGGGTTCTCGGCCTTTCCCTCAAACCCCTTGTCCGGCAGGCCATGACCCTTCCCGCCGCTGTCGCCGCAGGCCTTCTCGTGACGGCAGCCCTTCTGTGGTATGGGTCGAACCTCCCCTCCCGGGGGGAGGGGCGTCCGCTGACCCTGAGGACGGGCATTATCGTCGGTCTCATCCAAGGAGTGGCCGTTCTGCCCGGCATATCCCGTTCGGGGTCGACGATCGTGGGGGGGATGAAGAGCGGTATGCCCCCACTGGATGCCTTTCGCTTCTCCTTTCTTCTCTCCCTGCCGGCCATCTTCGGCGCCACCCTTCTTGAGGTGCGGGAGCTGATGAAGATGGATTCCTGGAGGGCGACCCTTCCTCCGGGGTGGCTGGCCGGGGTGATCCTTGCCTTTCTGACCGGCCTGGCCGCCCTCGCCCTGCTGCGCCGTCTGGTCTCCCGGGGGCAGTGGAAGCCCTTTGCCCTCTACTGCGCCCTTCTGGGGGGGGTCATCCTTGCCCTGCCCCTCTTCCGGGGGACCCCGTGATCTTTCCGGCAGACCTTCTCCTGGCATCGGGCAGCCCGAGGCGGCGGCAGCTCCTCGCCTCCCTGGGGTGGCCCTTCCGGGTGGTTGTTCCCTCGGTGGATGAGGCGTTTTTCCCCGGAGAAAATCCTGAGGAGGGGTGTCTTCGCCTCTCCGGCGCCAAGGCCGAGGCCGTAGCCTGTCTTTTTCCCGGTTCGTGGATCATCGCCGCCGATACGGTGGTCCTTCTCGACGGAGAGGTCCTGGGCAAACCGGAGAGCCGGGAAGAATCCCGCTCCATGATCCTTCGCCTCGGAGGGCGCACCCACGAAGTCCTCACGGGGGTAACCCTTCTCTCCCCCTCGGGAAAACGCCAGGAAGGGGAGAGGACCGAGGTCACCTTCCGTCCCCTTACTCCTGCGGACGCGGCCCGCTACGCAGCCACGGGGGAGGGGGACGACAAGGCGGGGGCCTACGGCATTCAGGGGCTCGGCTCCCTTCTCGTCTCCTCAATTCGGGGGGATTATTTCAATGTGGTGGGGCTCCCCCTCTGCAGGCTCGGACAGATGTTCGAGTCCCTGGGGTGCCCCCTTTCAGAACAATGGAGGCATGAGGCATGAAAAGCAAAAAAATGTCCCCCTTTACCGGAAAGACAGTGAACCCGGGGCTTGCCGTGGTCGTCCTTCTTTTTCTTCTCTCGGGGGTAGCCCTTCTTCCCAGGCTGAGGGCGGAGGGGGAGAACCGCAGCGCGGCCATCGTCCTCGACTACCGGGACGTGGTCTCCCTTGCCGCAAAGGGGAATACCCCCCCCGGGGACCTCTGGACCCTTCTTGCCGGGAGGGGAGCGGGGGGGATGATGGTCTCGGAGCTCACGGGGCAGGACCTCGAGGACGGCGCCCTTCCCCTCTACTACGGCCCCGCCTCGGGCCTTCCCGAGGGGGTGCGAAAAAGCGCCCCTGCCGACCCCTCGGCGCCGGTTCTTTTCTTTCCGAAGAACTTTTCCCGGAGAAAAGAACAGGTCTCGTACCTCTCAACCCGGTTTCCCGGAACAAAGACTCTGGAGGCCGACGGCGGCACTCTGGCCCTCCTTCCGAGATCCCGGCAGGAGCTTCTCTTCACGGGGGTTCTTCCCGATCTGGAAGGCCTTGCCCTTGGGGAAAGCCAGAGGATCCCCCTGTTCTACCGGGTCGCTCCCGCCCTTCCGGGGGATACCCGGTCTGCCCTGGAGACCCTCTCCCGCCTTCTCGAGGCATTTCCCTCCATACGGGTCATCTCCCCGTCGGGGGATGTGGCCCTCGGATTTCCCGATCTCCGCCCCCTCGCCCGCACCATTACGGAAAAGGGGCGTTCCGTGGCCATGGTGGAGTTCTCCCGGCAGATCGGCGTCGCCCAGCTCAACTGGAATGCCTACCCGGCCCTGCTCCCCCTTCACAGTGTGACCCACGAAGAGCTGCTGAGCAGGAACATCTCCCGGTCGGTGCTGAAGGAGCGTCTCCTCCGGGCTGTGAAGGAGCGGTCCGTCCGGCTTCTCATCTTCCGCCCGTCCACCCTTGAGACCTCGGAGAACCCCCTGGAGGCCTTTCTCTCCGAGATTGACGGTCTCGCCTCCACCCTCAGGAGCCACGGCATCACCCTCGCCTGGCCCTCCCCCTTCGCCCCCTGGAAGACCGGCCTGACGGGAGCCCTGGCCCTCTCCCTCGCCCTCGTCTATTCCCTGCTGCGCTATCTGCAGCGGTTCTTTCTCTTCAGGAAGAAGCTCGAATCCCCCGATTCATCCCTCACCGGAAGGGGAATGGCCATGCTCCTTCTTCTTTCCGCCGTCCTCGGGGCAGGTATCTGGCTGATCCCCGGTGCGGCGAAGATCGCCGGCGCCCTGGCGGCGGTTTTCGTCGTGACGGAGGCCTCCTTTCTCGCCCTGGACGGATGGCGCCGCCCCTGGGCCGGCCTCGCGGGGAGTTTCCTCTTCGCCCTGGCTGGAGGGCTGGCCATCGCCGCCTTCTTCAGCGACCCGACCTATATGCTCCGCCTCCGGAGTTTCTCCGGGGTCAAGGCGACCCTCTTCCTCCCCCCCCTCCTCGTCCTTCTGGCGGATCTTAAAAACCGGGAGCACCCCGAATCCCTGGGGGAGATATTCCGCAGACCCCCCCTGTGGGGAGAGCTCTTTCTTCTCGGAATGCTTCTCGCCGTCGCCGGCCTTGTCCTCTTCCGGAGCGACAACGTCCAGTTCGTCCCCGCCTTCGAGGTACGCCTCCGGGACTTTCTTGAACGGGTCCTCGTGGCCAGGCCCCGGAGCAAGGAGATCTTCCTCGGATATCCCTCCCTTCTGCTGTGGTACTACGTCCGCAAGGGGGACCTCTGGCCTCATTGGAGGGAGATCTTCCGGATGGGGACCGTTTTGGGCTTCTCCTCGGCGGTGAACAGCTTCTGCCACTTTCACACCCCCCTCTATTTCATCCTCTTCCGCCAGTTCAACGGTCTGTGGACCGGGGTGCTTGTGGGGATGGGGGCCATCTTCCTTCTGCGCTTTGTCCTCCTTCCCCTCTGGAACAGATTCGGGAGGACGGTGACGGAGTGACCCGCCCCTATCGGGTAGCCCTCTGCGGCTACTACGGCTTCGGGAACCTCGGAGACGAACTCCTCGCGGCCTCCCTCGTGGAGGCCTGCGCGGAGGAGGGAATTCCCCGGAGGGAGATCGCCCTTCTCTCCGCCTCCCCCGTGGCGTCGGCCAGAACTCTCGGGGTGACGGCCGTTCCCCGGTGGAACGTGGGAGCGGTCTTCTCCCTTCTGAGGATGAGCGATACCCTTCTTCTCGGCGGAGGAGGGCTCTTCCAGGATGCCACGAGCGTTCGGTCGTGCCTGTGGTACTGGGGGGTGGTCCGCCTCGCCCTTCTCGCCGGAGCCCGCCCCTGGGCGGTCGGGCAGTCCGTGGGCCCCTTTTGCACCGCCCCCGGGAAGTGGTTCGCCGAAAACGCCCTGAGAGCCTGCACAGCCCTCGGGGTACGAGACCAGCGCTCCCGGGACCTACTCTCCCTGTGGAATATAGAGTCCCTTCTCACCCCCGACCCCGTCTTCTCCCTTCCCTTTCCGGAAATCAGGGGCGGCCCCCCCTCTTCCGGGCCTCTGCTCGTGAATATCCGCCCCTGGCGGGGGGATCTTCCCGACCGGACCGCCTCTGAGGCCACCCGCCTGGCGGAGAGGGCAGGACTTCCTCTCAAGGGAGTCGCCCTCGCGGAGGAGGACCTGCGCCTCATGGAGGATCAGAGGGAGCGGGGGATCCTCCCCGCCCCGGAGATACTTCTTCTCACGGAGGAGAACTGGCGGGAGGAGGAGAACCGCACCCTCGCCTCTGCGTCCGGTGCGGTTGCCATGCGCTATCATTTTGCCCTCCTTGCCCTCCGCTCGGGCCTTCCCGTGACCCTTGCCGCCTATGATCCGAAGGTGGAGAGCCTGGGCCGGGAGTGGTCTCTCCCCTCCTGGAAGGGGGAAGGGGAGCTTCCCCCTCCGGTTGCGCCTGACCGGGGGCGTGCCCTGCTGCAAAGAGAGCGTTTTCTGACGGACTTCCGCTCTCTTCTGAAATCCGTTCTTCCCGCCCTTTACAAAAAGGAGATGGTCCTCCCGTGACGTCCAATCTTTCAGTTACAGTCGAATCCGCCGCAGAAGTGCGCCGGGACGTGGTCCGGATGATCGGCATGGCCCGTTCCGGCCGCGTGGCATCAGCCCTTTCCATCGTTGATATCCTCGTGTGGCTCTACGGAGAAGTCCTCTCCGTCCGCCCGGATGAACCGGCATGGCAGGACCGGGACCGCTTCGTCCTCAGCAAGGGGCACGGCTGCCCGGCCCTCTACGCCGTCCTCGCAGGGTGCGGGTTTTTCCCCCGGGATGAGCTGTGGAGTTACGGTCGCCTCGGGGCCATGCTTCAGGGGCACCCCGAGCTTCGCCGTACTCCCGGCGTGGACGCCCCGGCAGGCTCCCTCGGAATGGGCCTCGGTCTGGCCAACGGCATGGCCCTTGCCCTCAAGGGGAGAAGGAGCACAAGCCGGATCTGCTGTCTCGCCGGGGACGGCGAGCTTCAGGAGGGGGCCTTCTGGGAGGCCGCCCTTGTCTCCTCCCGGCATGACCTCGGCAATCTGCTGCTTGTGATCGACCGAAACGGCCTCCGGGGGGAGGGGGCCGCCGGAGAGATCGTGCCCCTCGATTCCCTGAAGCAGAAGATGCTCTCCTTCGGCTGGTCCGTCGAGGAGTGCGACGGCCATGATTTTGAATCCCTCCGGGAGGGGTTGAGCCGTCTTGAAGCCCTTTCCGGCCGCCCCCGCTGTCTTCTGGCGAAAACCCGCCTCGGCAAGGGGATCTCCTTTCTCGAAGACGACCCCTCGGGAGGCAGGATGGTCCTTGACCGGGGGACGGTGGATAAAGCCCTGCTGGAACTTGAAAAAGAGGGGGACCTGCTGTGAAGACGAATATGCGAAGCACCCGGGACGCCTACGGGCAGGCCCTTCTGGAACTCACCGGGGCCGGAGCGGAAATCATCGCCGTGGACGGGGACATCGGCTCGGCCACCGGGGCAGCCCGGTTCGCCTCTGAACATCCCGGCCGCTGCCTCAACGTGGGGATGGCCGAACAGAACATGATCCTTACGGCCGCGGGGCTGGCCCTTGAGGGGGAAAACGTCTACGTCGCCTCCTACGGCTCCTTTCTCGTGGGAAGGGGGTACGAACAGATCCGCTCCGCCGTGGCTATCCCCGGCCTTCCCGTGAAGATCGTGGGGAGCTGCTGCGGAGTGACCGTGGGGGAGGATGGGGCATCCCATCAGATGCTCGAGGACCTTGCCCTCATGAGGGTGCTGCCCGGCATGAGCGTCCTGGCCCCGGCGGACTATACTTCCGCCCTTGCCCTCCTCAAGGGAGCCGCCTCATCCCGGGGGCCCGTCTACATACGCCTCGGAAGGGCCCCCTCCCCGGACATCTACGAAGAGGGGGACAGGGATTTCGCCCCCGGAGGGGGCCGTATTCTCCGGGAGGGGTCGGGCGTGACCCTCTGCTGTTGTGGTATCATGGTCTCCGAAGCGCTTTCAGCCGCCAAGGTCCTCTCCAGCCAGAACATCAGCGCGGAGGTCATCGACTGCTACAGCGTCTCCCCCCTCCCCTCCCAGATGATCCTCGACTCCTTTCACAGGACGGGGTGCTGCGTCACGGCGGAAGAGCATTTTTCCCGGGGCGGTCTCGGAGAGGCTGTTGCGGCCCTGGCGGGGGAAAGTTACCCCATACCGGTGAAGCAGGTCGCTGTTTTCGACAGGTTCGGCCAGAGCGGTTCGCCGGCGGAACTCCAGGAATATTACGGCCTTACGGCCTCCCAGATCGTAAGCGCCGCCATGCAGTCCTGGGTCATGCGCAGGAGGTAGTTTTTATGGATATTCGTCTGTCAGGAGTCACCAAGATGTTCGAACCGGACATCATCGCCCTCGAGGACCTGTATCTCTCCGTAGACAAGGGGGAGTTCGTCTACCTCGTGGGGACCACGGGCTCAGGAAAGACGACCCTGCTGCGCCTTCTCTCCCGGGAGTATCTTCCCACCCGGGGGCAGATCACCGTGGGGGACAAAAATCTTCGGAAGATCAGTAGAAGGGAGATCCCCTTCTACCGCCGGGACGTGGGGGTCGTCTTTCAGGACTACCGCCTGCTCCCCAACCGCACAGTCTTCGAAAATATCGCCTTTGTCCTCGAGGCCATGGGGATCCCCCCGAGGATCGTCCAGAACAGGGCCAACGAGGTCATCGACCAGGTGGGGCTGTGGCGCAGGCGCTTCCTCAACCCCCCTCAGCTTTCGGGAGGGGAGCAGCAGAGGGTGGCCATCGCCCGGGCCATGGCAAATTCACCCTCGATCTTTCTCGCCGATGAGCCCACTGGCAACCTTGACGTCAGGACATCCGAGGAGATCATGCGCCTTCTCCTTTCGGTCAACGCCGCGGGAACCACCGTCATCGTGGCCACCCACGACCGGTATCTCGTGGATGCCTACCGCCAGAGGCTCGTGGAGCTTCATAACGGCAGGCTGAAGCGGGACGAACACAGGGGGAGGTATGACATCGATGGCGAGCTTTAGATACGCCCTCCGGGACACCTTCCGCCTGCTCTTCCGCCATTGGGGGCTGAGCCTCCTCACCCTTCTCACCGCAGCATCGGTGCTCTACATCCTCGGCTTCACCGCCCTCTTTGCCCTGAACGTCCGCCATATGGTCTCCCGGGTCGAGGGGGGGCTCGTCGTCCAGGCATACCTCAAGAAGGGGGCCCTGCCGGATGATCTCCTCGCGAAACTGAAGGCCATTCCGGTGGTCACCTCCCTCAAGACGATCTCCCCCGACGAGGCCATTGAACGCCTGAGGGCAAAGCTCGGCAACCAGGCCCGGGCGGTGACCCTCCTCGGAGAGAACCCCCTTCCCTGGAGCGTGGAGGTCTCGGTCACGAAGGCTGAATACATCACCCCCCTCGTCCGGGATCTCATGATCTTCCCCTCCGTTGAGGAAGTGCTCTATTCGGGTAAGCTGGTGGAGCGCCTCTCCGTCATCTCCCGGACGGCCTCCGGAGTCTCGGGGGCCATCCTGGTGCTTACCATGGTCATCAGCGCCCTGGTCATCTTCAACACCATCCGCATCGCCATCTACTCGAGAAAAGAGGAGATCGAGGTCATGCTCCTCATCGGCGCCACGAAGACCTATATCTCCCTCCCCTTCGTCTTTCAGGGGCTGCTCCTCGGCGCCGGAGGGGCTCTTCTTGCCGTGGCGGGGCTGTGGGCCACCTACGCCTCCGCCGTGGCCGCCATACGGTCATCCCTCGTATTTCTTGATATAATCGTGAATCGGCAGGTGCTTTTCCAGTTCTTTTTCCTTCTTTTCTCCTTCGGAGCTACTCTGGGCTGGATCTGCAGCTGGCTTGCCGTTCACCGGTTTACCTCCCGGGCCATGCGCCCGAGGTAAAGAGAACAGGAACAGGAGGGGACAGCCGTGAGAGGAAAGGTTCGGAAAATAATCGCAGCCGCGGGAGTTCTGACGATGGTCCTGCTTGCGGAACCCTCCCTTTTCGCAGCCCCGGCGATCGACAGCCGCATCGCCGCGGAGGAAGCGAGGATGCGCCGCCTCGAACAGCAGATCGCCGAGCACGAGAAGCGGGTGAAGCTCATGGGGCAGAAGGAAAAGGGCGTGCTGAGCGAGATCAACACCCTCGACCAGAAGAAAAAAGTCACGGAGCAGCGGATCCGAGTTCTTGAGCTGAAGCATGAAAAAGTGGCGGACACCATTGAGTCCCTCCGGGCAGAGGTGAAGTCAGCGGAACGGGAGCTCTCGGAGATGAAATCCGTCCTCGAGGACCGCCTTGTGGATATCTACAAGTACGGCGGAGTGGCGGAGTTCAACCTCCTCCTTTCCGCCTCGACGGCCCATGAGGCCATGGAGACGGCCTTTCTGCTCAACCGGATAGCCGTCCAGGATCAGGCCATGATCGATTCCATGCTCGAGAAAAAAGACCGCCTCGTCAAGTCCGCCGCCGCCATGGAGCAGCAGCAGAAGGAGCTTGCGGCCAACCGGGCGAACCTCTCCAAAGCCCGCTCGACCTACAAAACCCAGCTCAGTGAAAGCAATACCTTCCTCGGAAAGGTGCGGAAGGAAAAGACCCTCCACGAACAGGCTGTGAAGGAGCTGCAGGAGTCCCAGAAGGAGATTCAGCGGACCGTCCTGGCCCTCATGAAGCGGAAGCGGGAGGAGGAGAGCAAGGATACAAGCCGTTCCACCCGCTATACCTATCTTCCTTCGGGAGGGCAGCTCTCCTGGCCGGTCCAGGGGCAGATCTCCAGTTCCTTCGGAATGAGAGTTCACCCCACCTTCCGCACGAAGATGATGCACACGGGGATCGATATCCGGGCCTCCCGGGGAACCCCCGTCAAGGCCGCCGGCCCCGGTGAGGTTCTCTACGCCGGGTGGCTCCGGGGGTACGGCCAGATCGTTATCATCGACCATGGAAAAAACCTTTCCTCCGTCTATGCCCACCTGTCGAGCATCTCCGTGGGTGAGGGCAGCGCGGTGCAGAAGGGACAGACCATAGGCTCCGTTGGCAGTACCGGAACCACCACGGGAGCTCATCTTCATTTTGAAGTTCGGGTGGACGGCGATGCCCGGGACCCGATGAAATATCTCAGGCGATAGAAAGGAAGGCAGGATCATGTCCATAGATAAAATTCCCCTTCGGAAAAGAATTAGGGATTGGGCGGCCGGCATCGTCATAGGGGCGGCCCTTGCGGGATTTCTGTTTTCCGCCGGAGCGGCGGACCTCACGGATCTCGAGCGGATCACCCCCTTTGCCCCCCAGTCCCTGTGGCTGCTCAAGCAGGCCCGGGCGATCATNNGAGGACGACAAACTCCTCTACGGCGCCATCAGGGGGATGGTGGAGGCCTGGGGAGACCCCTACACCCGCTTCGTCGACCCTCAGCAGCTGAAGGAAGAGGAGATCGAAATGGAGGGAGAGTACGGCGGGCTCGGCATCTACATCGGCCAGCGGGACGGACAGACCCTCATCATCAGCCCCATCGAGGACACCCCTGCGGATAAGGCGGGGGTCAAGCCGAAGGACCAGATCGTGAAAATAGGCGAAGAGGTCATCCTGGGGTGGGATTCCCAGCAGGTGGTCAAAAAGCTCCGGGGTAAACCGGGGACATCGGTGACCATCTGGGTCCGCCGGGACGGAGAGGATGAGCTCCTGAAGTTTGAACTCACCCGGGAGAACATCAAGCTCGAGTCGGTCCGCTCGGAGATGCTTGATAAAAACCTCGGGTATATCAGGATCAGCCAGTTCAAGCAGAAAACCGCTCTGGACGTCAGAAACGCCGTGGTCTCCCTCACCAGGGAGGGGGCGAAGGGGTTCATCCTGGACCTGCGGAACAACGGCGGCGGGCTGCTGAACAGCGCTGTCGAGATCAGCGATATGTTTCTGAACGGCGGGCTTGTGGTGGGCATGAAGGGACGGATGGACCGGGCGAACGACGAGATCTTCGCCAATCCCGGCACCCTCACGAGCCTTCCCATGGTCGTGCTTATCAACGAGGGGAGCGCATCCGCCTCGGAGATCGTCGCCGGAGCCCTCAACGACCGGGGGCGGGCACTCACCGTCGGAAAGAAGAGCTTCGGCAAGGGGTCGGTCCAGACCCTCTTCAACCTCACCGACGGTTCCGGCCTCTATGTGACCATCGCCCGGTACCACACCCCCTCGGGCAAGGTAATCGACCATGTGGGGCTTGAGCCCGATGTCTCCGTGGATGGGGAAGTGGTGAAGGAAAAGGAGAAGGACGCCCAGCTTCAGCGGGCGAAGGAGGAGCTGAAAAACATCCTTTCCGGTAAGGGGATGCCGGAGAAAAAGCTGCCCAAGGCCTCCTGAGGAGGCCGGAGGGCACGGAGGGGACTATGAAGAGAAGAAGGAGTTTCCTCCGGAGAGCCCTCATCATGGGATTGTTCGCCCTCGCTATGGGAGGGGTTTTCCTTGCCCTTCCCGGAGAGGAAAAACGGAATGACCCGGGGTGGGAAGAAAATAACCCCTCCCCGCATTACGCCCCCCTCCCTGAAGGGGAGGAAAGGCCCCTCCCACGGGAAGAACGGGAGGGAGGGCCGGAAGAGATAGAGGAGCCCCTTCCCGAAAGGCCGTGGATTTCCATAGTGATCGACGATTTCGGTTTTTCGAGGGCTATGGCGGAGGAGTACAGCGGGGTGGACCTGCCCATCACGTGGGCCATCATCCCCTTTCAGCCCCAGTCGGAAAATTCGGCAAAGAGGGCGGCCTCGGCGGAGATCCCCTTTATAATCCATATGCCCATGGGCGCCCAGGGGGACAAGGCATGGACGGAGAAGAGCGGCGTCATCGACAAGGGGATGAGCGCCGAGACGGTGACCCTTCTTCTCCGCAAGGCCATGGCATCCCTTCCGGAAGCTCAGGGAATGAACAACCACCGGGGGTCAAGGGCCACGGCGGACAAAGCCACCATGGAGATGGTCATGAATGAACTGGCCGCGACCTCCCTTTTTTTTCTTGACAGCCGGACGTCCTCCTCTTCTGTGGCCTATGAGACGGCCAGGAAAAAAGGCATGGCCGCAGGGTACGCTTCGGTCTTCCTCGACAATGAGACCTCCGAGGAGTCCATGGAAATACAGTTTCGCCGGGGGCTTGCCATGGCCGGCAAAAGAGGGTGGGTCGTCATGATCGGACACACGCGCCCCGATACGCTGAATTTTTTACGAAAGAAAAGTGCCGTCCCGCCGGAAGGGGGTACCTATGTGACCCTGCCGGTGCTGATGGACCTTCTGAAAAGACCGCAGCACCCCTCTCCCGCTCCGTAAGGAACGACCAAATTGAGAGGGCAGAATCGAAAGGGCGCTTTTTTCCTGCGCCGCGATGAGGAGGCAGCAATTTTGAAAGGTCGGATTGAAGCTATTGTCGGCGCCCAGTGGGGCGACGAGGGAAAAGGACGGGTGGTGGACTCCCTTGGGTCGAGGGTGGATATCTTCGCCCGGTACCAGGGGGGAGCCAATGCGGGGCATACGGTGATCGTGGACGGGACAAAATACGTCTTTCATCTCCTCCCCTCGGGGATGCTCTATCCATGCAAGACCTGCATCATCGGCAACGGGGTGGTCATAGATCCCGACCAGCTCCTCACCGAACTCAGAGAGCTGCAGGACCAGGGGAAAGACCGGGCGCGCCTCATCATCAGCGGAGCAGCCCATGTGGTCATGCCCTACCACAAACTTCTCGACAGGGCCCAGGAAAGCCTCCGGGGCAAGGGCCGGAAGATCGGTACGACCGGACGGGGGATCGGCCCTGCCTATGTGGATAAATACAGCCGGTGCGGCATCAGGGTGGAGGACCTTCTCGACGGCGACATTTTGCGGGAAAAACTGGAGTACAACCTCGAGGAGAAAAACCTGCAGTTAACGAAGATCTACGGAGGGAAACCTCTTTCCTTTGACGAAGTCTATGAAAAATCCCTCCAGTGGGGAAAAGCCATGGGCCCCTATGTGGGGGATGCCTCCCTCGTCATAGACGAAGCCCTCAGGGAGGGGAAGAACGTCCTCTTTGAGGGAGCCCAGGGGACGCTGCTGGATATCGATCACGGCACCTACCCCTACGTCACCAGCTCCTCTCCCATCGCCGCCGGCGGATGCGTGGGGCTGGGGGTGGGGCCCGGGGCGGTCGACCGGGTGATCGGCGTGGTGAAGGCCTACTGCACCCGGGTGGGGGAAGGCCCCTTTCCCACGGAGGATACCGGTCCCGCCGGGGAGCGCCTGCGGGAAAACGGCGGGGAGTTCGGCGCCACCACGGGAAGACCCCGGCGCTGCGGCTGGCTTGACATGGTCGCCCTGAGGTATGCCGTGCGGGTGAACGGAATGAGCTCCATAGCCCTTACGAAGCTCGACGTCCTCACCGGATTTGACCGGATCGCCGTCTGTACGGCCTATCTGGCCGACGGAATACGTCATGATCATTTTCCAAGCGGTGTTTCCCTTCAGGAAAAGGCCGAGCCCCAGTATATTTACATGGAGGGGTGGAAAGAGGACCTGACCGGATGCCGGGAATATTCCGAGCTTCCTGCCCAGGCCCGGGCCTACGTGGAATATATAGAAAAGACGGTCGGAGTGCCCGTCAATCTCATAGGGGTCGGCCCCGGCAGGGAACAGACCATTCTCCGGAACTTCTAGGGGAGGAGGACTTTTTCAGATTTTTATTCCTGATCTCCGATGCTGCTCCTCCGCCGATATCGAACAGATCCTTCAGGTGGAGGAGCAGTGCTCCCCTTCACCCTGGCCGAGGTCGGTTATTGAACGGGACCTTGCGGGAGAGACCCCCTACCTCTACCTCGGGGCATGGAGCCCATCGAAACTTCTCGGCTTCGCAGTCCTCACGGGGAAAGAGAAGAAGGCCGCCCTTGCCAATATTGCCGTTCATCCCCTCTATCGCAGGAGGGGAATCGCCACCCAGCTTCTGCTCGGAATATCTGAGATCGCCCTCTCCATGGAGTATAACCGGATGATTCTCTCCGTGCGGATCGGAAACAAAGGGGCCATGGCCTTTTACAAAAAGTCGGGCTTCCGCCTCGTCCGCAGGGAGCGGAAGTACTACAGCGACGGCGAAGACGGCCTTGAGCTGGAGGCCCTTCTCCCCCTTCCCCTCAGGGAATAGGGGACACGGCAGCCCCGGGAAGGAGGGGGGTCTCCTCTCCTTCGGCTGAGAATTTTTATAAGAAAACCCATGCGGAAGGAGGCATCGTACCTTGGTCCAGCCGAAAAAAGCGGTCTATTTTTTCTGTACAGGCTCTGCAGACCCCGTAGCGGGGCCGGTCCTTGACGAGCTGCGCAGGGAATATCCCCTGGAGGAGACGGCCCTTTCCCTGGATGGCAACCCCGTCCTCGAGTACCGGGATCAGGAGGGCAACACCTTTTCCTTCGTTCGAACGGGCAGGGTGGTCAGCCACGACTACACCGCCTATCTCCCTCTCATGACCGGCCATTTTGCCGACCGTGACTTCGCGGGGATCATCACCTGGCACGAGGGGCACAACGCCCCGGACGGGATCCTCACGGCCCACACCACCGGAGACGTGGACTCGGGATCCTTCGGCCCCGCCGATCCGGAGAGTATGCGGAATCTGCTCCTTGCCATGGAAAAATTCCGCCTGGAGGAGAATCTGACGGAGTTTCGGGTTATCACCGAGGCCACCCACTGGTCCGGGATGGTCTGCAGCGAATGCACTCCGGACATGATCCCCCGGTATTCCGTACCCCTCCTCGATATCGAAATCGGCAGCAGCCCTCCTTTCTGGGAAAACAGGGGGGCAGCGAGGGTGCTCGCCCGGTCACTCCTCTCGGTCTTCAGGGGAGACGGCCGGAAAGTACAAAATATTCTGTGCGCCGGAGGAGTTCATTTCGAGCCCGCCTTCTCCCAGGCTGTCTTCACCATCTGGGATAACTGCGCCTACGGCGTCTCCCATATTCTCGCAAACCAGTGGCTCGTCACGGGCAAGTACGGAGACGACTCCGCCCGGGAAAAGCTTGAGGCGTGCGTGCGCTCCATCCGGGGAGGGATCAGCGCCATCGCCTTTCACGACAACCTCAAGGGGCTCTACAAGGACAGCCTGAGGGCCCTCGGGGCGAAATACGGCCTCCCAGTCTTCAAGCACCAGGCTCTGCGCAAACCGGAGAATATCCCCTGGTCTCAATAAAAGGCTGATCCTTCCTGAAATGTGCGGGAAGAAGATATTTTTGAAAAAAGAAAATATCCAGACTTTTGTTATTTATTTAAACCTCGCGCGGGAATTACAGGAAAAAACCGTTTTTCAACCGTGTTGTGAATTTGAATGGGGGATGCATTTTCATGAAATGGTTTACCCGATTGACGCTCTGGACGGGACTTGCCTGTATTGTATGCTCAGACCCGGTGGCTGCTTGTTCGGTTTCCTTTCTCGAAGCGGGAGAAAATACGTACGTGGCTCGCAACATGGACTGGCCAGAGCCTGAGGGTGTGGTGGTGAAAAATTATCGGAGCGTCAAAAAAACAGCCCTTCTGCCTTCTCCAGAGACAACACCCTACGAATGGACTTCCAGATGGGGCAGCGTCACTTTTGATATGTACACCGCTATACCCGGCGTGGGGAAGCTCAACGCTCCGGGGTGCGGCCTCAATGAGGCGGGTTTCTATGCCGCGGCACTCTTCGTAGACCAACCTGAATATCCTGAACCGAACGGAAAACCTGTTCTGCGATGCGCCGAAGTAGTGCGGGTGCTCCTCGACACCTGCGCCACTGTGCCTGAAGCCCTCGCCCGGCTTAATGAGTTCGACGTCACTAAATTGGAAGTCGGAGGCCTCGTATACAGGCTCCACTGGTTCCTTGCGGATAGGGACGGAAATGCTGCCATCGTGGAATTTCCTCCTGAAAATCATGGCATCATGGCCGTGCACTTCCCCCCTCATTACAAGACCATGACCAACAACTACTACGGCCCGAGCTATGCCGCCCTCTCCCGGTACGTCACCTTCGGCGGTGATAAACCTATTCCCGGAGATGACGCGAAACGGACGTCTGATGTCCGATTCGTCCGCAACACCTTTTTCTCCCGCCAGATTATCGAATCCGGCAATGTCACACGAGACAATGGATTCGACCTCATGAGCCGGGTCGCTCAGACCGAAGGAAACGAGGGCTCTCAATCCCGCACGGTATGGACCATCGTCTACGATCTTAAAAGGCTGAATCTGGCCTGGACCGCAGCCAGCAACAGCGCTAGAAGAACGATTGATCTTCGCTCCCTCGAGTTCGGATGTTCTCCCGAGGTGTACTCCATGAATATCCAGTCCGCGGGGGAAGGAGATGTCACAAGGGCCTTCGGCGAGAAAAACGAGGGAACGGGCTGCAATGCAGGGTTTGATTCACCAACGATTTTACCAACTCAACTTTCGCAGGAGCTTGACAGCCGAATAACCGTTGCAGTGACAGAGGAAAAATGACAGGAAGGCCTTTGTTTTGTAAAATTGTAATCGTGACAAAACAAAACTAGAAAACAGGAGGCCTTCCCGTGAATCCTATTCTACCCGATGTCCCGCAAAATGATGATTCTCTGTGTTCCGCTCTTCCGTCCATTTCTCTTTGAGCCGGGAGATGGTATTGGCAGATAATCCTTTCGCATTTTCGCCCAGAAGGCTTGCAAGAGCCTCACCGTATGCTCCCGGGAAGATATCCGTTGCGGACAACGGCCGCTCTTCCATCTTCGAGGCGATGAGAGGAGTACTCTCCGAGAAGAGTCTCAAGTTCGGCCTCTACAGCCTTTGCTATGAGGTCTCTCGCCCCATTTCTGATGAGTTCGGTTAGTGGATCTTACCGGTGATCTCTGGACTGTAAGAGCAGGATGCAGTACACTTTTTCATGGCGTATCCCTCCAATGTCGATTGTGAGCTTGCTCGCCCAATCGGCAGG
>JALHFZ010000253.1 GCA_022837505.1 Synergistaceae bacterium | reverse complement strand
GAAAGAAAGAAGCATTATGATTGCAGCAAAAGAAATAATTTTTCCACGCAGAAAAGAAAGTATGAATATTTCCCTGATGCAGAAGCTCCGTTTCATCAGTATTGAAAAAATCAGATATTTCGGGGGGAAAAATATGATCAATCAGAAACGTCTGGAATTGCTGGCGAAGCGGCTGAAGACCCTGGGGCTGGACGCCCTCTACCTGGGGCCTTCACCGGATCTCGAGTACATCACCGGGCTGGACACCCATCCTGACGAGAGGGTCAGGGGGCTCATGGTTTCGAGCGACGGCCGGTCATTTGCCATGACACCCCTTCTCTACAAGGAGGAGATGGTGAAGGCCTTCGGCGACGTGCCCTTCTATGCGATCTGCAGATGTTCAACGGAGGCAGTATCCTCGATCCCCTTCGTTCGCGGAAGGATGAGGAAGAACTGGAAATCATGAGGAAAGCGTCCAGAATGGCCGATGCCGTTGTGATGAAGCTCCTTGACTTTATACGGCCGGGGATGAACGAGAGGCAGATCGCCCGGATGATTCCCGAGTTCTTCGAGGAGGCCGGAAGCCTCGGAACATCCTTCAACCCCATCGTGGCGAGCGGCCCCAACGGTTCCATGCCCCACTACGGCGGCGGCCGGAGGGTCATCGAGGAAAACGACGTGATGATACTTGACCTCGGCGGCCGTCATCGGAGCTACTGTTCTGACACATCCCGAACCTTCTTCACGGGAAACCCCACGGACGAACAGAGGAAAGTGTACGAGATCGTCCGGCAGGCCCAGGCCGCCGGAGAGGCGGCCGTCCAGCCGGGAGCCACCGGACAGGATGTGGACAGGGCAGCGAGGAAGGTCATCGTGGACGCAGGGTACGGCGAATTTTTCTTCAACCGGGTGGGACACGGCATAGGCCTTGCGGTTCACGAATCCCCCTACATTATCGAGGGGAACGACAAGCCCCTTGAGCCGGGAAATGTCTTCAGCGTCGAGCCGGGCATTTACCTGCCGGGGGAGTTCGGCATCCGGATTGAAAATCTCGTGGCCGTCAGGCCTGACGGAACGGGAGAGGCCCTCAACCACTCCCCAACGGACATTGAATCCGTCTGCATCCGGTAAAAATTTTGCAGCAGAGACAGAAGGGCTCCCCGGAAAATTGCGGGGAGCCCTTCTGTCTCTGTGCCCGGAAGCTGCCCTGCAAAAACCGGAGAGGGCTTCACGGGC
>JALHFZ010000022.1 GCA_022837505.1 Synergistaceae bacterium | reverse complement strand
CTCCGCCGTGCCCATGGCCGCGCGGGTAGTGCAGCGGGTCTCCCAGAAGGAGAACCCGGGGAACTTCCTGCTCATGCACGCCATGGGGCCGAACGTGGCAGGGGTCATCGGCACCGCCGTGGCCGCCGGAGTCATGCTTACCCTCCTTACCTGAGGCAAAGGGAAAAAAACAGAAAAAACCTCTTTCTCCTCAGGAGAAGGAGGTTTTTTTCTGTGTCCGTCGTCAGAACCTTTTTTGTATATGCCTTTCCCCGGGCAGGTGTTATTATATTCCATGGATTCGCCGGCCTGCGGACTCAGGCGCGGCCTTTTGACTTTCAGCTGGAGGGATAACAGCATATGAAAATTGCCATAGGTTCCGATCACGCCGGATACAAGATGAAGGCCCTGCTCGCTGAGCACCTGCGGCTGAAGGGGACTGCAGAAGTAAAGGATATGGGCCCCGAGGACGATTCAGTCTCCACAGACTATCCGGATATGGCCTGCCGGGTTGGGGAGGCTGTTGCCAGGGGAGATGCCGACCGGGGCATTCTTATCTGCGGAACAGGAGTGGGGATGTCCATCGCCGCAAACAAGATACCGGGGGTGTACGCTGCTCTATGCTGTGATGCCGAGACGGCCAGGTACAGCCGCCTCCATAACAACTCCAATGTGCTTGCCCTGGGAGGACGAATTCTACCCCCTGAAAAGGCACTGGAGATCCTAGACATCTGGATTTCCACGGATTTCGAAGGGGGCAGGCATTCCCGCAGGCTGTACAAGATAGCCGCCTGCGAGCAAAAGTCCGGCTCAGGCTCCTCCCTGGGGGAGAAAGGCAAGACGGTCGTCTTTGACCACCCCCTGGTCCAGCATAAAGTCAGCATGGTCCGGAACAAGAACACCTCCGTGAAGGAATTTCGGGAACTCGTCCAGGAGATCGCCGGCCTCATGGTCTACGAGATCACCCGGAACCTTCCCCTGGCTCCCGTGAAGGTGGAGACCCCCCTTGCCGTGACCGAGGCCTATGCCATCGAAGGAAAAAAACTCGCCATCATCCCCGTTCTCAGGGCGGGACTCGGCATGGTGGACGGGATACTGCAGCTCGTGCCGAACGCGAAGGTGGGGCATATCGGCCTCTACCGGGATCCCGAGACCCTTCTGCCCGTAGAATATTACTGCAAACTCCCCGGAGATATCTGCGACCGGGACATCCTGATTCTCGACCCCATGCTCGCCACGGGAGGGTCCGCCTCAGCCGCCATCGACCTGGTCAAGTCCCGGGGAGGTAAAAAGGTCTCCCTGGTCTGCATCATCGCCGCCCCCGAAGGGGTCTCGAAAGTCCACAGCGACCACCCCGATGTGGACATCTATTCCGCGGCCCTCGACAGCCATCTCAACGACCACGGCTACATTGTCCCCGGTCTGGGCGATGCAGGCGACAGGCTCTTCGGAACAAAATAGCCTCCATGCTTTTTGAGACGGCGGTGAAGAATGTCCTCCTTGCGGCCCCGCTGCTCTTCTCCTGGGGAGTCTTCGTCACCCCCCTTTCCATTCACATCTCAAACCGCTACCGCATAGTGGATGTTCCGGGAGAACGAAAGATCCACTCGGTCATCACTCCGAGAGGGGCGGGGATCGTCCTGTGGCTGGGCTTTCTTCTGTGGACCCTCTTCGGTCTCTATGAAGTTCAGGGCATCCGGGGGATGGCCACGGGGTGTACCATCGTCTTTCTGACCGGCTACTGGGATGATATGAAAACCCTTAACCCCGTCTTCCGGTTTTTCGCCCATATCGCCGCAGCGGGGATATTTCTGGTCCCCCTCTCCCTCCCTCCGGCCCATCTCGTGCTCTTTCTTCTCTGGATCACCGGAATGACGAACGCCTACAACCTCATCGACGGAGCGAACGGCCTGTGTCTCCTGATGTTCATCACCGCATCCCTCTGCGCATCTTTTTTCGGCAACGCCTCCCTCTTTTTCCCCGCAGCCTCCATGGCCGCAGGAGTCCTCTACTGGAACTTCCCCGATGCCAAGACCTTTCTCGGCGACGGCGGAACGACCCTGCTGGGATATCTTTACTCCTCCTTCCTGGTGCTGACCCTGACTCCGTCCCTCTCCGACTTCACCCTTCCGGAACTCCCCTTTCTTCTTCTTCTGGCGGGCGGGGTTCCCGTCCTCGACACCCTTTTCGCCATCATGAGAAGATTGTGGCGGGAGAAGTCCCCCTTTTTGCCCGACCGGGGGCATATCCATCACCGCCTTCTCGATCTCGGCCTTCCGGCCGTCTACGCCGTCCTTACCCTTACAGTCTTCCAGGCCCTCATCGTCGGCTTCGGAATATATCTCCTCAATTATCATGTGTCCTGACGAAAGGCGGGAAATCTCTGCCATGAAAAGAAAAGTTATCTGCGTCATAGGAACCCGTCCGGAGGCCATAAAGATGGCCCCGGTTGTTCAGGCTCTGCGCCGGGAGGACTTCGAGGTCGTTGTCCTCTCCACAGGGCAGCACAGGACCATGCTCGCCCAGGCCCTCTCCTTCTTCGGAATCGCGGCGGATCATGATCTTGAGGTCATGGAGGAACGCCAGACCCTCGACGGAATAACCTCCCGGGTGCTGACCGGAGTGGGGGAGTACCTCGACAGCCATTCCGCCGACCTCGTCCTCGTCCACGGAGACACCACCACCACCATGGCGTCCGCCCTCGCCTCCTTCTACCGGCATATCCCCGTGGGACATATCGAAGCCGGCCTCCGGAGCGGGGATATGGCGCGCCCCTTTCCCGAGGAGGCGAACAGGATCATCACCGACCGGCTGTCCTCCCTCTGGTTTGCCCCCACGGCGGGGGCGGCGGAAAATCTCCGCAGTGAGGGGTTTTCCCTTACGGAAGAGAACCTCTTCATCACGGGGAACACGGTCATCGACGCCCTCCAGGAGACTGTGGAGAAAAACCACCCTCCTTCGGAACCCCTGAGGTCCTTTTTTGAAATTCCCGGCCCCATTCTCCTCCTCACGGCTCACCGGAGGGAGTCCTGGGGAGACCCCCTCCGGTCGGTCTGCCAGGCCGCAGGGGATATTCTGGAGGCCTGCGGGCAGATTCGCATCCTCGTCCCCATGCATAAAAATCCCTCCGTCCGGGAGATCCTCACCGGCCACTTCACGGGGGAGGAACGGGTGCTTCTCTGCGACCCTCTCGATTATCCCGATTTCGTCTCGGCGATGAACAGAAGCTCCCTCATCCTGAGCGACAGCGGCGGCGTTCAGGAGGAGGCCGCCTTTTTGAAAAAAATAGTCCTTGTGCTCCGGGATATCTCCGAAAGACCGGAGGCCTTCGAGACCGGCACGGCCCTCCTTGTGGGGACCAGCCGCGAAAAAATCGCCCGGGAGGCCCTTCGGGTTCTTTCCGACCCGGACTACAGAAGGGCTATTCTGACCAGGGGGGAGAACCCCTTCGGAGACGGCAGGGCCTCTTCGAGAATTGCCGATGGAATTCGGAATTTTTTCAGGAACCGTTGAAATCATGGCCCGGTATGATAACATGAATTGGCTTTCCACCATTTTTTCAGGAGGAATTTTATAGTGGAATCAAAAATGAAGATTATTGGCGGTGTTCCTCTCCGCGGTTCAATTGAAGCCCAGGGAGCGAAAAATGCCACCCTTCCCGTGATGGCCGCCGCGATTCTTTTAAAAGATCAAAAACTGAGCATCTCCAGGGTTCCCGACCTTCTCGACGTAAACACCATGGCGGACCTCCTTCGCAGCCTCGGCGCGTCGGTGACCTTCTCCGGCCATGAAATGGAAATCTCCGTCCCGGGAGAGATATCCTGGGAGACCCCATCGGATCTTGTCCGGAAGATGCGGGCGTCCTCCCTCGTCCTCGGCCCTCTTCTCGCCCGCTGCGGCAGGGCGGTCATGCCCCTGCCGGGGGGGTGCTCCATAGGTAGCCGCCCCATCGATCTTCACCTCAAGGGGCTCACCCGGATGGGAGCCACCATCGAACTCGTCCACGGAGCCGTCCATGCAACGACGAAGGGGCTCGTGGGGAGCAGAATTTATCTTGATTTCCCCTCCGTGGGCGCCACGGAAAACCTGATGATGGCCGCCGTCTTCGCCAGGGGGGAGACCGTCCTTGAAAACACGGCGAGGGAGCCTGAGATTTTCAACCTCGTGGAGGCCCTCCGGTCCATGGGAGCATCCATCGAGGCGGACGGCACGGGGGTCATCCGCATCTCGGGGGTGGATACCCTCCACAGCGCCTCCTCAAGGATAATCCCCGACCGGATCGAAATCTGCACCTATCTTCTTGCCGGCGTGGCCACAGGGGGAGAGGTTACCGTGACGGACATCATCCCCAATCACATCGATTCCCTCCTGGCAAAACTCGAGGAGGCCGGGGCAACCCTCAAGGTGGAGGATAGCCGGGTGACGGTCTATCCGGGAGAGCGGATTAAAAGCGTTTCCCTGAAGACCCTTCCCTACCCCGGCTTCCCCACGGATCTTCAGCCCCAGATCATGACCGCCCTCTGCCTTGCCGAGGGCACGAGCGTCATTCAGGAGAGCGTCTTCCAGTCCCGTTTTCTCCATGTGAGCGAACTGAACAAGATGGGGGCGAAGATCGACATTCAGAGCAACTCCGCCGTGATCACAGGAGTGGAGCGATTCACCGGAGCGGACGTGGTCGCCACGGATCTCCGGGCCGGAGCGGCCCTCGTGATCGCCGGACTGGCCGCGGGGGACACGACCATGGTCTACCATCTGGGGCATATCTGCCGGGGGTATGAAGCGATGGAGGAGAAGCTGCTCCGACTCGGCGCCAGAGTGCAGGTCATTTCAACGGAGAAAGAAGACGGCAAGGGAGGTCCTTCTTTCCCGGGGCCCTCCTGCTGAGCCCCATGGAAGAAAAGGTTCCGGCAGTTTCGAGAAGGGAGACTCAGCCGGCCCCTCTCTCCCCGAAATCCCCAAGGGTCCTGGCCTTCGTCGGCCCCGCAGGCACGGGGAAGAGCCAGCGGGCCCAGATGGTGGCCAGGGAAAATGATGTGGAGTTCATCATTGATGATGGCCTCGTGATCTCGGGAGGAAAAATTCACGCCGGAAAGAGCGCGAAGTCGGAGAAAAATCTCGTCCGGGCGATACGCAGGGCTCTCTTTGAATACCCTGATCACCGGATAGCAGTTACGGAATTCCTCCGGCAGAAGAACCCCCGGAATATCATGGTGGTGGCGACATCCATCTCCATGGCTGACAAAATCACCCGGGCCCTCAGCCTTCCCCTGCCGGAACGGATCATCGACATCACCGAAGTCGCCTCTCCGGATGATATCCTCAGCGCCCGCCGGGAGCGGATGGAGAAGGGGCAGCACGTCATCCCCGTCTCACGAACCCAGCTCCGGAAGAATTTTGCCGGCAAGCTCGTGGGGCACCTGCGGGACCTCTTCAAGAGCATGGACAGGGATGAGGGGGAGCGAACCATAGTCCGCCCTCCCTTCAGCTTCTTCGGCTCCGTGACGATTCATTCCTCCGCCATTGCGGACCTCGTCCGCCTGGTGGTGGCATCGAGCCCCCAGACGGGAGGGGCGAAGGATATCCGGGTCCGCTCAGGCGATGAGTCGGTCTCCCTTGAGATAACCATCTCCGTCTTTCCGGGAAAGCTCAATTTTCTCCAGGTAGGCTCCATGCACCAAAGGAAGGTGGCTTCGGCAGTGAGCTATTTCACAGGAATCGACGTGGACAATGTCGATATAACCATAGGGGAAATTATTCTTCCATGACGGTCTTTCTGAGCGGTGTTCAGAAGGACCTCGCCTGGTCGGAGCTTGAGGAGAGGGTGAAAAAATGCACCCGCTGCGCCCTCAGTTCGAGCCGCAGAAATGCCGTCTTCGGAGAGGGGAGCAGAACCGCCCGGGTCATATTCGTGGGCGAGGCCCCGGGGGCAGATGAGGACGCCCGGGGTCTTCCCTTCGTGGGAAAGGCAGGCCATCTCCTCACCCAGATACTCTCCTCCGTGGGAATCGACCGGAAGGATGTCTTCATCACCAATATCGTCAAGTGCCGCCCTCCGGAAAACCGGGCGCCGGTGCCGGACGAGATGATGGACTGCGCCCCCTACCTGGAGGCCCAGCTTGCCCTTCTTTCGCCGCCGCTGATCGTCTGCCTCGGAAATACCCCTACAAAATGGCTGCTCAAGACGACGGAGGGAATTACCGCCCTCCGGGGGCGATGGTTTCAGTGGAGGGGCTCCTTCCTCCTTCCCATGTTTCATCCGAGCTATCTTCTGAGAAACGAATCAAAGAAGAAGGGGAGCCCGAAGGAGCTTACCTGGAGGGATATCAACGCCCTCCGGGAGAAAATGGATGCCCTTGCCGGAGAGAACATCAAGGGGGGTAGGAGCTCGTGACGGGCAAGGGCCTTCCCGACCCCTTTCACGTGGCCGTCATCATGGACGGGAACGGCCGATGGGCGAAGAAGAGATTTCTTCCCCGCCTCCTGGGGCACCGGGCAGGGATAAAAGCCCTGGAGAGAACTGTGGCTGCTGCCGCGGATATGGGCATCACCCATCTCTCCGTCTATGCTTTCTCCACGGAGAACTGGACCCGCCCTCAAAAAGAGGTGACCGGGCTCATGAGCATCTTCCGCCACTCCCTCAGAAAAAAAATTGAAGAGCTCCGGAGAGAGAACGTCCGTCTCCGTTTCGCCGGTGCGAGGGAGGGACTTCCTCCCGACGTGCTGGAGCTCATGAATGAATCGGAGGAGCTGACGGCGGGAAATACGGGCCTTACCCTCGTCCCCTGCCTGAACTACGGAGGACGGAGGGAGATTCTTGATGCAGTCAATAGCCTCCTCAGGGGCAAACCAAAGGGGTCCGTCACTGAGAGGGAGCTTCGGGATCATTTGTATATCTCCGATCTTCCCGATCCGGACCTCATCATCCGGACGAGCGGAGAAAAACGGCTGAGCAATTTCTGGATCTGGCAGAGCGCCTACAGCGAACTGTACTTCACCGATACCCTCTGGCCGGATTTTGGAAGAAAAGAGCTTGAAGAGGCTCTTTCGAATTATAAGGACAGGGAAAGACGCTATGGGACAATCGGAAACAACTGAAAACAGGCTGCGGGGGCTGCTGATCAGGGCAGTGAGCGGAGCGGCGGTGGTCGCCCTCGTTCTCGGGGGGCTTTTTGCCGGGGGGATCTTCTGGACAACCCTCGTCTCCATTATCGCCCTCCTCTCCCTCGCGGAATTCTACGGAATGGTCTCCCGGAGGTTCAAAGTCTCCCGGGGAATAGGCTTTCTCGCAGCCCTGCTCATCATCTTCACCGCTGCGGAAGGGATCAACCCGGTCTCTCTCGTGCTGACCCTCAGCATTACAGCCTTCGTCATCCTCTTCGTCGAGGTGATGCGCAGACAGATTCAAAATGAAAGCTACGCCATCTGGAATATGGGAGGGACCCTCGCGGGAATCCTCTATATCGTCTTTCCGTGGACCTTCATGATCCTCCTGCGGAGGCTCCCCTCGGGGACGGTCCTCCTTTTCGTCATGTTCCTCTCCACGTGGTTCTGCGACGTGGCGGCCTATCTCATCGGCTCCCTCTGGGGGAGGACCCCCCTGTGCGAAAATGTGAGCCCGAAAAAGACCTGGGAGGGCTTTCTCGGGGGGATCGCCGGCGCTCTCCTTGCCTCGGCGGCAGTGGCCTATATCCTTGAGACTTCCCCCCTTCCCTTTCTCTCCATCGGCCTCATCTGCGGTGTAGCGGGGCAGCTCGGCGATCTGGCGGAATCGGTGATAAAACGGGAGACGGGCGTGAAGGACAGCGGAAAGATCATCCCCGGACACGGAGGCATTCTTGACCGGTTCGACAGTGTCCTGATCAACGGCCTTCTTGTCTACGTTCTTTTCGGGGTGATCCTCCGGTGAAAAAAATCCGTCTTTTCGTCCTGGGATGCACCGGCAGCGTCGGCAGTGCGGTCCTCTCCGTATGCCGCGCCTTTCCCGACCGGTTTCAGATATCCGTCCTCGCCGCAAGAAGCTCCTCTGACGCCGCGGCAAAACTCGCTGCGGAGTTTTCCGTCCCCACGGTCATTCTCACCGATCCGGAGGCGTCGGAAAAGCTGCGGAATGAAGCCCGCGGATCCCTCACCGTCCTCTCAGGAGAAAAAGCCCTTGAAGAGGCGGCCCTCAGGGATGACGTGGACCACCTTGTAGCGGCCTCCTCCGGGACCGCTGCCATCCCCGCCCTTATGGCGGCCCTCCGGGCGGGGAAGGATGTCTCCCTTGCGAACAAGGAGAGCATCGTCGTGGCCGGTCCGTGGGTCCTGCCCCTAGTCCGGCGGCCCGACCAGCTTCGGCCCCTCGACAGCGAACACAACGCCCTCTGGCAGTGCCTTCAGGGGAGAGACCGGGCGGATGTGGCCGCCCTGTGGCTTACGGCCTCAGGAGGACCCTTCCGCAACTTTTCGCCAGAAGAGCTTGAGAGGGTGACCCCCGCCATGGCGGCTGCCCACCCCGTATGGCCCATGGGGGCGAAGATCAGTGTGGACAGCGCCACCCTGATGAACAAGGGGATTGAGATCATGGAGGCCATGGCTCTCTTCTCCTTTCCCTCCGAGAAGGTCCGGGCGGTCATCTCCCCCGAGGCATTCATCCACGGCATCGTCCAGTTTCGGGACGGCACCTTCCTTCTCGCCGGGTCCGCCCCGGATATGCGTCTCCCATGCGCTTCCGCCCTCTTTCACCCGGAGAGGTGCCCGGAGGAACTTCTTCCCGCCCCTGACCTCTCCCGCCTCTCGCTGACCTTCGGGCGGCCGGACGAGCTCCGTTTCCCCTGCCTCTCCCTAGCCCGGGAGGCTGCCCGAAGAGGAGGAGCCTATCCGGCCCTTCTCGTGGGAGCCGACGAGGCCGCGGTGGAGCTCTTTCTCAGCGGAAAAAACAGTTTTCCCGATATACCGCGGATAATCGCGGGTGTTCTCGAGGAATATTCGGGGGGACATCCCGCCGGCCTCGACGACGCCCTGTCAATCATGGAGGAGGGGCGACGGCTTGCTCTGCAGCACGGGGCGCGCCTTGAAACCCGCTTCGGAACAAGGAGATCGATCTGAAATGGCAAGTCTTCTGGCATTCATCGTGGTCATCGGGATATGCGTCATCGTCCATGAATTCGGCCACTTTCTCACGGCACGATTCTTCGATGTGCAGGTTCATGAGTTCGCCTTCGGCATGGGCCCCGTACTCTTTCAGCGGGAGAAAAAAGGGACCCTCTGGTCCCTCCGGGCCTTCCCCATCGGGGGGTTCGTCCGCCTTGCGGGAATGGATGAGGAGGCGGAAGGGGAGACTGTCCTGCCGGGAAAGGCCTTCTACGATAAGGCACCCTGGAAGCGTTTCTTCATCCTCGTGAACGGAGCGGTCTCGAACCTTGTCCTTGCCCTCCTCCTCACAGCGGTCTTCCTTTCCGGCCACGGAGTGATGGACCTCGACCGCACCATTGTGGGAGAGATCATGGAGGGGTACCCTGCCCAGACGGCGGGCATCCTGCCCGGGGATGCCATCCTCACGGTCAACACTATTCCGGTGGAAAACTGGAGGAGCATGTCCGAGAGGATCCGCCAGGAGGCCCTCAAGGGGCCCGTGGATTTCACCCTCCGCAGGGGAGAGGAGACCCTCTCCCTGTCCGTCCCCATTCCGGCTTCCGCCGAGGGGGTACGCCTTCTGGGCATACGCCCGGGGACACGGCGCTATTCCCCCCTGGCGGCCATGGCCTCCGCCTTTTCCTATACGGTGAACATGAGCGCCGAGATGCTCCGGGGAATTGTCCGGTGGGTCACCGGGGCGGAGAAGGCGGACGTGGCGGGCCCCCTGGGGATAGCCACCCTGGCGGGGGAGGCCGCCAGGAAAGGGATATGGACCTTCCTCTCCTTTCTCGCCCTGATCAATCTGAACCTCGGACTCATAAACCTGCTCCCCTTTCCGGCCCTGGACGGCGGAAGGCTTTTCTTCACAGCGGGGGAGATGCTCCTGGGACGCCGTCTTCCTCCGAAGATCGAAAACTATATCCATATGTCCGGATTCATCCTGCTGATCCTGCTCATCATCTATGTGACATGGCAGGATCTTCTCAGGATTTTCTGAGGCCGTCATGACGAAAAAGCTGACCATAGGCCCTTTGACCCTCGGGGGTACATCCCCTGTCCGGGTGGAATCCATGCTCAAAATCCCCCTTTCCCGGAGGGATGAATGCCTCGCCCAGTGCATCTCCCTCCATGAGGAGGGGTGCGAGCTGATTCGCGCCGCCTACCCCTCTTCGGAGCTTCGGGGTGACCTCGAATGGCTGACGGCCCGTTCACCCCTTCCGCTCATGGCGGATATCCATTTCGACCCGGTCCTTGCCCTCGAAGCCCTCGGGGCGGGGGTCCCCGCCCTGAGGATAAACCCCGGAAATATGCCTTCCGGAAAGCTCAGGGAGGTTGTGCGCTCCGCCGGTGAGAGGGGAGCGGTCATAAGAATCGGCGCAAACGGCGGGTCCCTGAGCTCCCGCCAGCTCGCCGAGGCCGGAGGAGTCCGTTCCGACGCCCTGGTCCTGGCCGTGGAGGAGCAGCTCCGCCGCCTCCTCGACGAGGGGTTCGAAAGGATCATCCTCTCGGCAAAGTCAACCTCCCTTCCTGAGACCGTCCGGGCAAACGCCCTCCTCGCCGCCCGGCACCCCGAGTTTCCCTTCCATATCGGCATTACGGAGGCGGGGTTTGGCCTTGACGGCATTGTGAAGAGCGCTGCCGGCCTGGCCCTTCTTCTTTCCCAGGGGATCGGCAGCAGTCTGAGGGTGAGCCTTACGGAACCCCCCGAAGAGGAAGTGCGGACGGGCTATTCCCTCCTCCGGGCCCTTGAGCTCCGCTCCCGGGGGGCGACGATCATCTCCTGCCCCACCTGCGGAAGGAAGAGGATCGACGTGAAGGCCCTCCTTCTCCGCCTTGCCCCGGTGCTGAAGGAACTCCCCGACGGGATGACCGTGGCGGTCATGGGGTGCGAGGTCAACGGCCCCCGGGAGGCCCGGGATGCCGATATGGGCGTCGCCGGCTCTGCCTCGGGCGCGGTTATCTTCAGCCGGGGGAAGGTGCTTCGGGAGACCTCCCTGGATGACCTTCCCGCCCTCTTCGCGGAACTCGGGCGGGAGTTCGGTTCAAAAAATGCAATATCAGACAGGCAATTCATGAAGGGAGACGAAAAACACTATGGCTGTAAATCTTAAGGGAAGAAGCTTTTTGACGCTGATGGACTTTTCGAAGGAGGAAATTTCCTATCTCCTTGAACTCTCCGCGGATTTGAAGGCAAAAAAACGGGCGGGCATCCGGGGAAGGACCCTTGAGGGGAAGAACGTGGCCCTCATCTTCGAGAAAGCCTCCACCCGCACCCGCTGCGCCTTCACCGTGGCCTGCGTCGACGAAGGGGGGCATGCGGAGTTCCTCGGCAAGAACGACATCCACCTCGGCGGCAAGGAGGATGTGCAGGATACCGCCCGGGTGCTGGGGAGGATGTTCGACGGCATTCAGTACCGGGGGTTCAAACAGTCCCTGGTGGAAGATCTTGCACGGTACGCGGGAGTTCCCGTGTGGAACGGCCTTACCGACGAGGATCACCCTACCCAGATCCTCGCTGACTTTCTGACCCTCCAGGAGAATTTCGGAAAGAATCTCCGGGGGCTGAACCTCGTCTATTGCGGCGACGGCCGGAACAACATGTCGAACGCCCTCATGATGGGGAGCGCGAAGCTCGGGCTCAACTACAGAATAGCCTCCCCTGAGTCCCTCTTCCCCTCCCCCGATCTGCTGGATATCTGCAGAGGGATCGCGGAAAAGAGCGGCGGCTCCGTAGCCGTTTTCGAGGACCCCCGGGAGGCGGCGCAGGGGGCGGACGCCCTCTACACGGACGTATGGGTCTCCATGGGGGAAGAGGAGAAGAAGAAGGAGCGGGAGGGCCTCCTCCGTCCCTACCAGGTGAACATGGAGCTCATGAAGGCTGCGGGAAATCCCGAAGCCATATTCCTTCACTGCCTCCCCGCCGTAAAGGGGTGGGAGGTCACGGAGGACGTCTTCGAAGCCCCCTTCTCAAAGGTCTTCGACCAGGCTGAAAACCGCATGCATACCATAAAGGCCGTCATGGTGGCTACTATCGGCAACCAGTAGAAGGGCCCTTTTCTTCTCAAGGAGGTGACAGTGATGGAGAAGGATCGTTTGTTCCGCTGCGCTTCCTGCGGAAGGGAGTTCCGCCTCCCGGGAAATGAGAGGACCTTCCGCTGTCCGGACTGCCGGGGCAAGACCCTCATCCTGCTTGAGGGGGAGAGCGTGGCGAAAAGGAAGTGCGCTGGGTGCTCCGCCTCTTCCTGTTCCACCTGAGGGGGATGATGAACGGGGCAGCGGTCCGCTGCCCCTTACCCCTTACACGATGGACGTGATGGAGAGGTCGATGCTCTGCACTCCCCGAACCCCGCCGAGGGCATCCACAAAGAGCCGTATGTCTCCGGCATCCCCTTTCAGAACGATGCACTCCATGCAGTGGTGATGGTCCACGTGGACATGGGTCGTGCAGATGATCGACTCTCCGTGGTCATGCTGGAGCGCAGTGAGTGCCCCCGTTGTCGCCGAGGCGGCATGATCGTAGATTATGGTCACCGTTCCGAAGACCGTTCCCGTTCCCTTCGCCCACATCTCCCGGGAAAGACGCTCCCGGATGAGCTGGCGAAGGGCCTTCGACCGGTTCGGCAGCCCCTTCCTCCGGACGAACTGATCGAACTCCTCAAGAAGCCCCTCCGGTATGGCGACGCCGAAACGGACTAATGAATCCATGGCAAACCCCTCCTGTGTGCATCTTCTTCATAGAGTATAATAAACGCAAACTGCCCATTTGGAAGGAGTATTCCCGTGGATGCCCCCCTGATCGTCACTTTTTCCCCTTCGGAACGAGCCTGCCCCTTCCCTCCCTCTCCGGACTTTTCGAAAGCCGGAGGGTTTTTTGCCCTCTCCCTCTCCCTCCCGGAGGATGAGGGGAGAAAGGCCGCCCTCTCCCGAGGGTGCCACCTCCTCTGCGGCGGAAAGAAATCCCTCACCGTACTGGACGACGGCGGCGCCGTCCTTCTCCGCTACGGAGGGCTTCACGGAGGGGAGGGCCCCCGGGAGGGAGAATTTCCCCTCTTTTATCCCGGAGGGCTGATGTGCGCCCTTTCCCTGGGGTATGACATCCTTTTCCCCGAACACGCCAGGCTTCTTGCCCTCGGGGGGGCGGAATTTCTCCTCTTCATCCCCCCTCCCTCAAAAGACCGGGCCCTTCTGAGGGATTTCGCCCGGATACGGGCTGCGGAAAATCAGGTCTTCACCGCCCTTGTGCCTCCCGAGCCTGACCTGCCCCTCTTCTTCGGGCCGGGGGGAGAGGCCCTTACTCCGGAGAGCTCTTTCGATGGAGGGTGGATATCCCTCGAAAGAAGAGTTCTCCAGCGGGAGAGGAAAAAACTCCCCCTCCGGAGCCTGAGGCGCCAGGAACTCTATCATGGCCTCACAGCCCTGTGATCCCTGTGAGTCTGTGCTACAATGTCTTCTGAAATACCAGAGAAAGATGAGGTGACAGCCAGTGGCTGCAGTGAAAGAAAGAGATCCGGCCATGCTTGCAGAGACCATGGAAAACTGGCTGCGGAAAGAAATTGCCCGTGCCGGCGCCCGGGGGGGAATTGTGGGGCTCAGCGGAGGCATTGACTCGGCCCTTGTGGCAGTCCTGCTGAAAAATGTCTTCGGCTCTGACATGCTTACCGTCTATCTTCCCGTGCACAGTATGGAACAGGACAGAGAAGACGCCCTTGTAATGGTCAAAACCTTTGATCTCCCCTACCGGGAGGTAGATCTTTCTCCCCTGTATGACAATTTTCTCCGCTCCCTCGGAGAGGAGAAAATCACGCCCCTGGCGGCGGCAAACATAAAACCCCGCCTCCGGATGACAGCCCTCTACGCCCTGGCCCAGAGTGAAAACCTTCTCGTCTGCGGAACGGGCAACCGGCCGGAAAGGTATCTCGGCTATTTTACGAAGTACGGCGACGGAGGAGCGGACCTCCTCCCCCTCGGGGATCTGCTCAAGTCCGAGGTGCGTTCCGTCTCCCGCTATCTCGGCATCCCCGAACCCCTTATAGAGAAGGCCCCCTCAGCGGGGCTCTGGACGGGGCAGACGGACGAAGAGGAGATGGGGATGAGCTACGACGTCATTGACGGCTATCTCGCCGAAGGCAAAGGAGATGACACCATCACAGAACGGATTGAGAGAATGCATACCCTGACAGAGCATAAAAGGAGTATGCCCCCCGTGTGTCTGTTCCGCCGTTGAATTGATTACTTTTTTTGAGGAGGAATTTTTTTGTCCGGACATTCGAAATGGGCGAATATAAAACACCGCAAGGCATCGCAGGACGCCAAAAGAGGAAATCTTTTTCAGAAGCTGGTGAAGGCCGTCATAATCGCCGCCAAGGAGGGGGGAGGGGACCCCTCCATGAACATGCGCCTCAAGGCGGCCATCGACCGGGCCAAAGCCGCGAGCGTACCGAACGACAACATAATGAGAGGGATCAAGCGGGGGACAGGGGAAATCGAGGGAGCCCAGTACGAGGAGATCGTCTATGAAGCCTACGGCCCCGGAGGGGTTGCGATTCTCATCGATGTCCTGACGGACAACCGGAACAGGACCGCCTCAGATATGAGAGCCCTTCTCACCCGAAACGGCGGCTCCCTGGGGGAGGCGGGCAGCGTGTCCTGGATGTTCGAGAGGAAGGGACTGATCGAAGTCTCAGGGGCGGACCTCGACGAGGAGAATCTCATGACCGCCGCCCTCGACGGAGGAGCGGAGGACCTTGAGAAGACTGAAGAAGGGTATCTGATCTACTGTGAACCGAGCTCCCTTCCCGAGGTGAGGGAGGCTCTGGAGACAGCCGGATACCAGGTGGAACGGGCTGAGTCGGATATGATCCCCACCAATACCGTTCCGGTCACGGGAAAGGAAAAGGCCGCGAAGATGCTTCGCCTCATGGACATCCTCGAAGATCACGACGACGTCCAGAACGTCTACGCGAACTTCGACATTCCCGATGAGATCATGGAAAGCCTTGAAGGATAATTCATCCCCTTGCTGAAATGCCTCGGCATTGACCCCGGATTGGCCCGGGTGGGGTACGCAGTCCTTCTTCAGGAGGGACATCTTCTCCGGCCCCTGGGCTTCGGATGCATCGAGACCCGGCCGAAGACCCCCCTTCCGTGCCGGCTGAACATCATTTACGACCGTCTCAGAGAGCAGATCGAGAGAGCTTCTCCTGATTTTCTCTCCGTTGAAAAGCTCTTCTTCGGAAGAAACACGACGACGGCAGAATCCGTCTGGCAGGCCAGGGGGGTGGTCCTCCTCCTTGCGAACCAGTTCGGCCTGCCCGTACTTGAGCCGAAACCCTCCCAGATCAAGCTGGCCGTATGCGGCAGCGGAACCGCTCCGAAGGAGCAGGTTCAGAGGATGGTCCAGCGGCTTCTCGGACTTTCGGAAATTCCCCGCCCCGACGATGCCGCCGATGCCATCGCCGCCGCTGTGACGGGGTTTTCCCTCTTCAGGAGAGAGAGGAAAATCTCCCTCTCCCAGTCAGGAGGTTCCCATGCTCCGCTTTCTCTCCGGTAAGGTGCTCTCCGTCACGGAGACGTCCGTCCTTCTCGATGTCCACGGCCTCGGATTCGAGGTGCTCGTCACCGGCAGGGCGGGGCGCCTCTGCCGGGAGGGGGAAGAGGCCTCTCTCGTAACCCAGCTTCAGATATCCGAGGCGGGCCCCATGCTCTTCGGATTCGAATCGGAAAGAGAGCGGTCATTTTTTCTGAAGCTCACCACTGTGAAGGGCGTGGGGGGGAAAATGGCCATGAATATCCTCAGGGCTGCCGGAACGGATCACCTTGCGGCATGGATCCTCTCCGCCGACATCAGCGCCCTGATGACGATCCCCGGAGTCGGCCGCAAGACTGCGGAGCGTCTGTGCTTCGAAATGAGAGCCGCCCTCACCGGAGAGGACGCTGAAGTGCCCCTGGACGGATACTCCCCCCGGGGGAGAATGGCGGACGCAGTTATGGAGGCCCTCCGCTCCCTCGGCTTTACCCAGGGGGACGTGGGGGCGGTATTCAGAAAACTGAAAGCGGAGGGGGTCCTCGATGACGAATCACTCAACGAGGAGGCCCTTCTCAGGACTGCCCTGAAAGAACTGAAGAGAAACTGAGGTGACATCCCATGGCTGAGGAATTTCATCGCTTTCTTGACCCTGCCGGAGGACGGGAGGAGGATGAGGTCTCCCTCCGCCCTCTCTCCCTCGGAGAATTCATCGGCCAGGAAAAGCTCAAGGAAAAACTGTCGATTTATATTCAGGCTGCCCGGCAGAGGGGGGAAGCTCTCGACCACTGTCTCTTTTACGGCCCCCCGGGCCTTGGCAAGACCACCCTCGCGGGGATCATCGCCCGGGAGATGGGGGGGCAGCTCCGGGTCACCACGGGCCCGGCCCTGGAGAAGACGGGGGACCTGGCGGCTATTCTCTCGAATCTCGAGCCCCAGGATGTCCTCTTCATCGACGAGATCCACCGCCTCCCATCCAACGTGGAGGAGATCCTCTACCCCGGCATGGAGGACTATTCCCTCCACATCATCGTGGGGAAAGGCCCCCTCGCCAACAACATCTGCCTTAATCTCCCCCCCTTCACCCTTGTGGGGGCCACAACAAGGCTCGGCCTTCTCACCTCTCCCCTCCGGGCCCGCTTCGGCATCGTGGAGCAGCTGGCTCTCTATACGCCGGAGGAGCTCCGCAGCATAGTGATCCGCGGAGCGAAGGTCCTGGGGATCGGCATCACCGAGGACGCCGCCGGGGAGGTGGCGGGCAGGTCACGGGGCACTCCCCGGATCGCCCTCCGGCTTCTCAGAAGGGTGCGGGACGTGGCGGAGGTCCGGGCAAAAACGTCCATCGACGGCCCCCTCTCCTCCTTCGCCCTTGATATGCTCGGCCTTGACGACATCGGCCTCGACGAGGGGGACCGGCGGATCCTGAGGATCATCATCGATCTCTTCGGCGGCGGCCCGGTCGGGCTCTCCACCCTGGGGGCGGCCCTCAATGAAGAAGTGCAGACCATCGAGGATATCTATGAGCCCTATCTCATCCAGCAGGGGCTCATCGAACGGACCCCCCGGGGAAGAAAGGCCACCCGGAACGCCTGGAATTACCTCGGAAAGACCCCCCCTCCGGAAAAGCCTGAGGTCCTTCAGCTTCGCTTTCCCGAGGATGAATGAGCTTCATGATGTCCGTCCGGAAAAGGCTCTGCCGATTTCCCCCTTCTCACCCTGTTCATCCCACGGATGAAATAATAGAACTGGAGGTTTTACCATGACCCGCAGACTCCGCACTTCTCTCCGCCGGCTGATCGCCCCTCTCGCCCTCATCCTTATTCTGGCTGTTTCGGCCGACGCCCGGCCGATCTCGGTGGCCCTGTCGAAAAATTCCCCATCCCTTTCCGTATCCTCCTCCTCCGGCATCACGGCAACGGACGCAGGGGGACACCGCCATTCCCTCGGGACCTCCCCTGTCCTCCGGGCCTCGGGGAAGGGGAGCGTACAGGCCGGATCGAAGGTCCTGCGCCTTCCCGTCATCCTGTCCGCAAAAAACCCCCTTTCCTTCAACGGAAGACGGTACCGGGGGTCCTTCCGCCTGCTCGCTGCAGGGGGCGGCGTCACCCTCGTGAACGTCCTCGACCTTGAGGACTACCTCCGGGGGGTGCTGAAAAACGAGGTCAGCCCCGCATGGCCCCTGGAGGCCCTGAAAGCCCAGGCGATCGTCTCCCGCACCTATGCCCTCAGAAGTATTTCAATGAACAACGGCAAGGGGGGGTATGACCTCGGGGATTCCTACCTCTCCCAGGTCTACCGGGGGATAAACGCCGAGGACAAGCGGACGGACAGGGCCGTCTCCTCCACAAAGGGGGTAGTGGTCCTCGCCGGAGGGGCTATAGCCTTAACTCCCTTTCACTCCGACAGCGGGGGAGCCACCGCCGACGTTTCAACAGTGTGGGGCAGTTCCATCCCCTATCTTAAGGGTGTCTGTGAAACAGTTCCCTCCGCCTCCCCGAACAGCACATGGGAGGTCCGCCTTTCCTCCGCAGCGGTGGAGGCTGCCCTTCGGGATGCCGACGCCGATGTGGGAACCCTCCGGGAGCTCCGGATCGGAGAGTGCGACCCCTTCGGCAGGGTGAATACCCTGGTCGCCGTGGGAAGCCGGGGAAGCCGCACTCTGAAAAGCCATTCCTTCCGGATGGCCGCCGGCAGCAAGGTGATCCGGAGCACCGCCTTCACCATCCATCCCCCGAAGGGGGGAACACCCTCCGCCGCTCCGGTTCCTGCGGCAAAAGCCCCTTCCTCCGGTCAACCCCGCCAGCCGGCTTCGGATGTTCCGACCTCCAACACGCCCATGTCCGCCGCTGAGGAGGCCCAGCTTACCGCCCTCACCGAGCAGAGCGTCTTCAACGGAGAAGAGCTTATGGATATGCTCCTTCACCCTGACAAGAGAAAGGGGTATCTCGTCCGGGCCCTGAGGACGAGCCGCCCCGCCGCACCCTCCGCACCCCAGGCCTCCCTCTCCTCCGGGACGGGAGAATACCTCTTCCGGGGAAAGGGGTGGGGGCACGGCGTAGGCCTCTCCCAGTGGGGAGCGAAGGCCCTCGCCGATCAGGGGTGGGACCACCGGAAAATCCTCGCCTTCTACTTTCCCGGAACGACCCTGGGGAGCCGCTAGGAAGGGCTGCATGACGGAACCTGATCTTTTCAGCACCGCCGCCTATGATTATTATCTTCCCGAGGACAGGATCGCCCAGAACCCGGCGGTCCCCCGGGATTCATCCCGCCTTCTCGTCCTCCCCCGGCACAGGGGGGGGACGGTATCCACAACCTTCCGACGGATCGGGGACTTTCTCTCCCCGGGGGACCTGCTCGTCCTGAACGATACCCGGGTGATCCCCGCCCGCCTCTTCGCCCGTCTGAAGAGCACCGGCCGGGAGGTTGAAGTCCTTCTCCTCCGGTCCCTGAATTCACAGTGGACCGACTGGGAGGCCCTTCTCCGCCCGGGGCGGAAGGTACGCCCGGGAGAGGAGCTTCTCCTCTCCGACGGCACGGTCCTTACTGCGGGGGAGCACGGAGAGGACGGAGTGCGGACCGTGAGGTTCCCCCCGGGCACGGAGGTGCTTCCTCTTCTGGAGAGGATCGGTTCAACCCCTCTTCCCCCTTATATCACCCGTTCCACCGCTCCGCCCTCTGCCTACCAGACGGTCTTCGCCCGGGAGAACGGGTCTGCGGCCGCTCCCACGGCCAGCCTCCATTTTACGGAAAACCTCCTTGAGGAGCTCAAGGGGAAGAGGGGGGTGACCGTGGCATGGCTTACCCTCCATGTGGGGCTCGGCACCTTCCGGCCGGTGAAGGCCGAGGATATCCGGGATCACCATATCCATGAGGAATACTGCAGCCTCCCCCTCCGCACAAAGGAACTCGCCGGCGAGACGAAAAGACGGGGAGGGAGGATAGTCGCCGCAGGTACGACCGTGGCGAGGGCCCTTGAGTCCATGGCGGGGGAGGACGGCTCCCTCGAGGCCGGCAGCCGCTCCACGAGGCTGTTTATTTATCCCGGATATCGTTATAAAATAACAGATGGCCTTATAACAAACTTTCATCTCCCGAAAAGCTCTCTCCTCATGCTCGTCGCCGCCTTCGCGGGGTATGAAAGGACCATGAAGGCCTATCAGGAGGCAGTGTCGCTGGAGTACCGTTTTTTCTCCTTCGGAGACGCTATGCTCATTATCTAGAGCAGAAAGGATGATCGCCATGTGGACCTGGGAATGCTTCACCCCTCACCCTCCCATCATCGTCCCTTCCGTCGGACGGGGACGGGAAAGGGAGGCCCAGGCAACGGTGGACGGAATGAAAAAACTCCGTTCCCTTGCCGGGGGGAATCCTCCCGAGATACTCTTCCTTCTCTCCCCCCATGCACCCTTTTCGGGAGGATTGACCTTCACCCTTGCGGAAAAGTACGCAGGCAATTTCTCCTCTTTCGGAGCCCCCTCCCCCTCCTGCTCCTACGGAGGGGCAGACAGACAGGGTACCGCCCTCGCGAAGGAACTCGCCAGCTCCTTCCCCGTCACAGCCCGTTCGGGAAAGTCGGCCGTCCTTGACCACGGAAGCCTTGTCCCCCTCAGTTATCTGGCCCCCTGGGAGGAAGAACCTCCCCGGATCGTCCTGGCCAACCCCATCGGCCTCACCCTGCAGCAGGCCTTTGACCTCGGACAATTCCTCGCCGGATACGAGGACCCCTCTCTCTGGGGGCTACTCGCAAGCGGCGACCTCTCCCACCGGGTTACCCCCGACGCCCCCGCCGGGTACTCTCCCCTGGGCGCTCCTTTCGATGAAAAGATCGCCTCCGCCCTCCGGGAGAACAAACCGTCCATCCTTCTCTCCCTGGACGAAGGGGAGATCGACGAGGCGGGGGAGTGCGGGCTCCGCTCCGCCCTCGTCTTTCTTGGGCTGGGGGCCGGAAGGAAGACTGCCCTCCTCTCCTACGAGGCCCCCTTCGGCGTGGGGTACGCAACGGCTTTCGCCTCCCTCAACGCCTGTCCGGATCTTGCACGGAACGTCCTTGAGACAGCCCTGTCCGCGGGACGGAGGGCAGGGGAGGAGGCCGCCCTCCGTTTTCCTGATTTCCCTGAACTGAGGCGGAAGGCGGCATGCTTCGTCACCTTAAAGAAGGGAGGAGACCTCCGGGGGTGCATCGGCACCATCCTTCCCCGCCGGGAGACCCTCAGGGATGAAATCGCCGCAAACGCAATGGCCGCGGCCCTTGAGGACCCCCGCTTTCCTCCCGTCACGGAAAAGGAGCTCGAAGACCTTTCCATCTCCGTGGACATCCTCTCCGCCCCTGAGAATATCGATTCCCTCTCCTCCCTCGATCCGGACCGGTACGGGGTCATCATCGAAAAGGGAGGACGGCGGGGGGTGCTCCTTCCCGATCTTGAGGGGGTGGACACGGCAGAGGAACAGATCTCCATCGCCGCGGGAAAGGCGGGGATATCCTCCCTCGAGGGGGCATCCCTCTCCCGGTTCACCGTGACGAGGGTAAAGGAGGTCCCCCTGCCATGACGGCGCCCCATCACCCTGCTTCATGGTGGCGTCAGGAGGAGAAGGATGTCCGCTGTCTCCTCTGCCCCCACGGCTGCCGTATTCCTCCGGAAGGCAGGGGAATCTGCGGTGTCCGCAGGCATGAAGAGGGGAGGGGGCTCGTCTCCATGAACTACGGCCTCGTCTCGGCGGCGGCAGTCGACCCGGTGGAGAAGAAACCCCTCTATCACTGGAAGCCCGGCACCTCCATCCTCTCCTTCGGCTCCATAGGGTGCACCATGCACTGCCCCTTCTGCCAGAACTGGCAGATCGCCCGGTGCGAGTCCGACCGTTCCCTTACCCCTGCCCATCCCGGCACGCCCCTTCAGATCGCCCGGAAGGAGGGGCTCTCCTCCGTGGCCTTCACCTACAACGAGCCCCTCGTCTGGTTCGAATTTCTCACGGAATCGGCCCAGATCCTCAGAGATGAGGGGGTATCGGTCGTTCTCGTGAGCAACGGCCTGATCAACCCCGGCCCCAGGGATGAAGTTCTCCCCCTGCTCAGTGCGGCGAACATCGACCTCAAGGCCTTCACAGATGAGGCCTACCGCTTCATGGGGGGATATCTTGAGCCGGTGAAGAAGACCATCGAGCGGTTTTTTGAAGGGGGAATTCACCTGGAGATCACCTTTCTCCTTGTTCCGGGGATCAACGACTCAAAAGAGGACTTCCGGAGGATGACCCGATGGATGGCTTCCCTCTCGCCGGAGCTCGTCCTTCATATCTCCCGGTATTTCCCAAGCCATCAATGGAAGGAGCCGGCCACCTCCCTCTCCCTTCTGAGGGAGTTTGCCGAAGCGGCTCGGGAAGATCTTCTCTACGTCTACGAGGGGAACACGGGGGGAGCGAACGGAACGAAATGCTCCTCCTGCGGGGCCTCTCTTATCGAACGGAAGGACTACCGCATCACCGGCCCCTTCGTTGACTCCTCGGGAAGGTGTCTCCGCTGCGGCACTCCTTCCCCCTTCGTGATCTGAGAAGGATGGCGGCGGTGCTTCCATGAAGAGAAGCCTTCTCAACTTTCTGCTCTTTCTCGGAAGCGCCGCCTTCTATCTGTGGATCGTCTCCCTGTCTCCCCAGTGGTGGGACGGGCACTTTACCCTCGGTACGGGAAAACCCGCTTCCGTCAGGGTCCCTTCGGGGGTCAACGCCCGGCAGGCCGCGGAGGAGTTCGCAGCGGCGGGGGTGGTGGAACAGGGTAGGGGAGGGGAGCTGGCCCGGTGGATGGGACGGTTTTCCATCGACCGGAGGCTTCGTCCGGGGGTATACTCGGTGAAAAAAGGGACCCCCTGGGAGGTGGCCCGCCAGCTTGAGACTGCGGAGCCAGTCTTCGCCACGGCGACGATCCTTCCCGGCGCCGATAAATTCTCCCTGGGAGAGATGCTCTCCGCCCCGCCTTTGACTGAGAAGGCCCTGGAAGAGCTCCTGCTAAGGGATGACCTTTACCCCGGAAAAATGATCCCCCTTCTTCCGGAGACGGCGGAGGGGCGGATCGCCTTCCTCCTTCCCGAGACCTTCCACCTCCCCGAAAAGAGCGGGAAAGAGACCATCGGGGCAGCGGCAGAGTTCTGGTGGAAAAAATTCGCCCCCCTTATCTCCAAAGAGGAGGATGGGAAAAGCCGTCTGAAGAATCTGTCCGTCCTTGCATCCCTCGTGGAGCGGGAGGCCCTCTGGGACGATGAACGCCCCCTGGTGGCGGGAGTGATTGAAAACCGGCTGAGGAAAAAGATGCTCCTCCAGGTGGACGCCACGGTCGTCTACGCGTGGAAGCTTCAGGGGAGGAATCTGACCCGGGTTCTGAACAAGGACCTCGAGATTGAATCCCCCTACAATACCTATATCGTCAGCGGCCTTCCCCCCGAACCCATCTGCGTTCCCTCGGAGGAATCATGGCGGGCGGCCTTCGCCCCCAGGGAGACGGAATATCTCTACTACGTGGCAGGTCCGGACGGGCGCCACCTTTTCTCGAAAACCTATTCCGGCCATCTCCGGAATATCCGTACCGTGCGGGCAAAGTGACCGGATGGACCGGTTCCTTCTTCTTCTTCCCCGGAACAGGATCGTCCTGCTCAGCTGGATTGTCTCCGAGTACGACGGCATCGGTTTCGTAACGAGCACCCCCCTTCCCTTCCCGAGGGGTGTCCCCGGGAATGGAAAGAAGAAGGGGCGGTCTTTCTCTTCTTTCCCCGGGGCAGGCGGGAAGACGTGTTAGAATTACTATCGGCCCTGAAGTCGGAAGGGATGGCTTGTGTCCTTCACTCCGAAGAGCGCGGGGAGGATTTTCCCGGGGATCTCCGGGAGCAAATCAATGAACCGGAGGAAATAGACAGACTATGAGCATCAACTCAAAACTGCAGTCCGCCCTCGCCGCCCTGAAGGGCGCGGGAGCGGAATTTGCCGATATTTATTTTGAAATCGCTTCATCCCACAGCTATTCTTTCGACGACGGCACCTTCGAGGAGATCTCCTCCTCAAATTCAGAGGGGGTGGGGGCCCGGGTTCTCCGAAAGGACGGAACGGCCATGGCCTACGCTCCGGGGGTTCTTCTTTCGACGGCCTTCGACTGCCTTCGCAAGGCGTCGGGAGAGCTCGGAGGGGTCCTTCCCCAGGGGGGAGGAAGCCCCGTCCGGGTCATGGATCGGGAAGCCCCCCTTCCCTCACCGGATTTTTCTTTTTTCCCTCCCCTCGACCGCCGGATTCGGAACGGTTCCATGTGGGTGAAACAGGTCTCCATGAATCTCAGCACCCTTGCGAAAAGCTTCACTGTCTTCACGAGCGACGGCGTACTTGCGGGGGACAGAAGGAAATACACCTATTTCTCAGTGGAAGTGGTGGTGGAGAAGGACGGAGTCATCCAGACGGGGTACGAGTCTGAGGCCCTGGCCCTCCCGAGCCGGGAGGCTTTCGCCTCCTTCTCCCCTCAGAAGACGGCGGAGAGGGCCCTTTCCCGGGCGCTGCTGATGCTTGACGCCCCCGAATGCCCCGCAGGGTCCATGCCCGTCCTTCTCAGCGGGGAGGCCGGGGGGACCATGGTCCATGAAGCCTGCGGCCACGGGCTCGAGGCGGATATCATCCAGAAGGATTACTCCGTCTACAGGGACCGGATCGGCTGCCGGGTGGCAAGCCCCCTGGTGACCCTTGTGGACGACGGATCCCTTCCCGGCTTTCTCGGAAGCTCTGCCTGGGACGACGAGGGAACTCCCTGCGGCAGGACGGTGCTCATCGAAAAGGGGATACTGAAAGGGTATCTCACCGATATCACCTCCGCCCGGCGGGGAAACCTCCCCCTGACGGGGAACGGCCGAAGAAGCTCCTATCGTGCGGTTCCTCAGCCGAGGATGACCAACACCTTCATCGAACCGGGCACATCCTCCCTTGAGGACATGATCCGTTCCATGGACAGAGGACTCCTTGTCAAAAAAATGGGAGGAGGGGAGGTCAACCCCACCTCCGGCGACTTCGTCTTTCAGGTCACGGAGGGGTACCTTGTGGAGGGCGGAAAAATCGTCTCCCCCGTCCGGGGAGCCGTTCTGACTGGAAACGGGCCGGAAGCCCTGCTCTCCATAGAAGCCGTGGGCTCCGACCTCCATTTTCTCCCCGGGATGTGCGGAAAGGGAGGACAGAATGTTCCGGTCACTGACGGACAGCCCTCCCTCCTTCTCCGGAATATCGTCGTTGGAGGATCGGGAGCCTGATATGGGTTTATTCCGAAAAAAAAAGCCGGCCCCGGAGAAACCGCCGCTGAAGAACCGAAAAAAGACAAAAAAACCGACGGGGTCTGTTCTCTCCCTATGGGTTGAAGTTCTCATCTTTCTCATACTGGCCTTTCTCGTCTACACCGCAGCGTCCCTTTTCTCCCTCCGGACCGGGGCATGGGGGGCGCAGATCCGTTTTTCCCTTCTACAGAACTGGGGGGGAGCCATCCTCATCCCTCTCCTTCTCGGACTGTATCTCTGTGTGCTCTTTTTCCTGAAGGCGGGGAGAGGGGGGCTCATCGCCCAGATCCTCGGGACATTCCTCCTCTTTCTCGCCGCATCCCTTCTCCTCGGCCTCTTTAGCCTGGCGGGCCTCTTCTCGGGCTTTTCCCTCCTCGGGCCGGGGTACCTCGGAGAAGGTTTGGCCATCCTGGCAACCCGGAACATAGGGGCCTTCGGCTCCATTCTCCTCACAGCAGCCCTCCTGGTCCTCTCGGCGACCCTCTTCGGCTTTCTTCACCCGGGGGCGATCGTGGGAAAGGTCAGCCGCTTTCTCCGGGCCGTCGCCAGCGACGGATGGAAACGCATGCCCTATCCTGAACAAGCGGGAGGTCCGGCCCGAACCGTTGAAGAGGAAAGTCTGCCGGCCGTGAAAGAGGACGTCCGGTGGAGATCAATTGAAGAAGCCGGAGAAACGGAAGAAGAAGGGGAGGACGGCTTTTCCATGGAAAGGGAGAAGGAAGGAGAGGTCTTCCCCCTTCCTCTGAAGGAGATCCCGGACGAAGGGGAGGACGCTCCCGGAGGAGACCCCCACGCCCTTCCGGAGATTGAATTTCATGAAATAGACGGATCTGAAAAGAAGGTGAGGGGAGGAACTTTCCCTCCCCCCCATGATATCTTCGGACCCCGCCAGCAGGCGGATTCCATCGAGGACAAGGACGCCGTCAGGGAGCAGTCGGAGTCCATCATCACCACTCTCGCGGACTTCGGGGTAGCGGCGGAAATGGCCGACGTGGTCATCGGCCCCACGGTCATCCAGTTTCAGATGCAGCTTGCGCCGGGGATCAAGGTGAGCAAGGTCGCCGGGCTCAGCAACGACCTAGCCGTGGCCCTCACCGTGCCCTCCCTGAGGGTGGAGGCCCCGATTCCTGGCAAACCCTACGTGGGGGTGGAGATCCCCAACCCCCGGCGCCGGGGGATCTCCATCCGCACCATAATCGAATCCCCTGCCTTTCAGGACAACGAATACGACCTTCCCCTTGCCATGGGGGTGCGGGTGGATTCCCGTCCTCTTGTGGTGGGGCTCGAGGACCTTCCTCACCTCCTCGTGGCGGGGACGACGGGGTCGGGAAAAAGCGTCTTCGTCACGAGCTGCATCACCGGGCTGTGCACATCCCGTACCCCCGAGGAGCTCCGCTTCATCCTCATCGACCCGAAGCGCGTGGAGCTCAGCATCTACGAGAACCTCCCCCATGTCCTCGCCAAGCCCGTGGTCTCTCCGAAAAAGGCGATCCAGGCCCTTGCCTGGGCGGTCAGGGAGATGGAGCGCCGGTACGAGATCTTCGCCCGGGCACGGGTTCGGAATCTCAAGTCATACAATCAGTGCGTCCTTCCCAAGGCGAAGCTCCCCTCCATCGTCATCGTGGTGGACGAACTGGCGGACCTCATGTTCACCGCCCAGAAGGACGTGGAGGATTACATCTGCCGCCTGGCCCAGATGGCCAGGGCCACGGGGATCCATCTCATCCTGGCGACCCAGAGGCCCTCCGTCAACGTCATCACGGGACTCATCAAGGCCAACGTCCCCGCAAGGGTAGCCTTCACCCTTCCCTCCCAGACGGACTCAAGGACGATCATCGACGTCTCCGGGGCGGAACGGCTTCTCGGCAAGGGGGACATGCTCTTCGTCAGCTCCCGCTACCCGAGGCCTCTGCGCATGCAGTCTCCCTTCATCGATGACGGAAAGAGCAGCGAGATCATCGCCTATCTGAGAAACGTCTTCGGCGACCCCGAGTATGTGGACATAGAGGATCAGGGGGGGGAGCCTCCGGCGGGAGGGGATACCTCCTTCGCGGACGACCCCCTTCTCGAAGAGGCGGCGGATATCGTTCTCGCCACGGGGATCGCCTCGGCGAGCCGCCTTCAGCGGCAGCTCCGGGTGGGGTTCACCAGGGCCGCCCGGCTTATCGACACCATGGAGCAGCTCGGAATCGTGGGCCCTCCCGAAGGGTCGAAACCCCGGGAGATTCTCGTGGACGATGAGTCCGCCAGGGCTATCCTCCAGCGGGCCTGCGGCGGAACAGGGGAGATCTGATATGGGAACTCTTCTTCTTCCGGGGATCCGGGCGGAATTTTCCTCAGGCGGCACGGAAGTCCCCCTTGTCTTCGTCTCGGGGGGGCGTCCTCCCGCTCTTTCATGGATGAAAACCTTTTTTCCGGAAAAAGAACTCTGGTGTGTGGACTCAGGGGTTGTTCCGTGCCTTGAGGCAGGCTTTCTCCCCTCCCGGCTTATCGGCGACGGAGACAGCACCCCTCCTGAAATCTGGGAAAGGGCCTCCCGGGAGGGTGTGCGGATAGAGCGGTTTCCCCGGGACAAGGACCGGACGGATCTTCAGCTCGCCTTTCACAGGGCGGGGAAGGAGAACTCGGAAAGGAGCGCCGTGGTCACAGGATGCTGGGGGGGGAGGTTCGACCATCTCTGGTCGGGGATATACTCCCTCTTCTGGGCCCGGGAAAAGGGGGTAAGGGTTCTTGCCTTTGCGGATGAACGGGAGGTGCTTTTCCCTCTCGAGGGGGGCGGGGAGCTGGAACTGGCCATGGACGAGACGGAGGGGAAGAACCTCTCCCTCCTCCCCCTTGGAGGAGACTGTACCGGAGTGACAATTCGGGGTGTACAATGGGAACTTGAAGAGGCGGAACTTCTTCAGGGAAGGCCTTTTGCGGTGAGCAACAGAATTCTGAAGGGCAAAACTCCCAGGATTTCCCTGAAAACAGGGACCCTGGGAGTATACTGCGGCTGAAATGGATACAGTGGTGCTCTTACACTGCCGCCCGCTTCACCTTGCCGGATCTCAGACACCGTGCACAGATCCTCATTCTGAGAGATTCGCCGCCGCCGACATCAGCCTTCACACTACGAAGATTTACAAGCCAACGCCTGCGGGTGTGGCGATTGGAATGGCTGACGGAATTACCTGTAGCAGGCCCCCGTCCGCAGCATTCGCACACTTTAGCCATGATTTCGCCCCCTCGTTGCGATGATTATCTTTCAAACGGATGAATTTTATCACACAGGGGGTCAGGGAGCAAATAATTTGCTGATAATTTTTTCGGGAGGACATAAAAATCATGAAATTCAGCAGCAAAATGGATGAAATCGAAGGAATCGTCGCCCGCCTTGAGAAAGAAGCCCTTCCCCTCGAGGAAGCCCTTGCCCTCTTTGAAAAGGGCATAGGCCTTATCGGAGAATGCCAGAAGTTTCTGACGGAGGCCAGACAGAGGGTGACACTCCTCTCTCAGGACGGAAATGAAATCCCTCTTCCGGAAGAGAGAAGGGGAAGTGAGTCCCTCTGATATGAGCACATTCGGAAACTTTGCCCGCCAGTTTGCCGAGATCAGGGCCTTCATCGACAGGGGGATCGAGGCCTTCTGCGGGGAGAGCTCCCCCCTTGTGCCCCCCAGACTCAGGGATTCCATGGCCTATTCTCTCCTGGCCGGAGGAAAGCGTCTTCGTCCGGCCCTGTGCCTCAAAGGGGCAGAACTCTTCGGAATCGAGGGGGAGAGGGCCTTTCCCCTCGCTCTTTCCTTTGAAATGATCCATACGGCGTCTCTGATCCATGACGACCTCCCCGCCATGGATGACGATGTCCTCCGGAGGGGGAAGGCGACGAACCACGTCCTCTTCGGCGAGGCCACGGCCATACTCGCCGGGGACGCCCTCATGGCCCTTGCCTTCGAATACCCCCTCAGGGAACTTCCGGAAAAGGGGATCGCCCCGGAGCGGATCTGCAGCGCCCTCTCCCTTCTTGCCTCCGCCCTCGGACCGTCGGGGATCTGCGGAGGACAGGTCCTCGACATGGACGGAGAGCTCCTCTCGGAGGAGACCCCCTGGAGGATCGCCCGCCAGAAGACGGCCGTCCTTCTCTCTGCCGCAGTGACGACGGGGGCCATCCTCGGAGGGGCGGACGAAGGGGCTCAGGCCTCCCTCCGCGCCTACGGCAATCACCTTGGAACGGCCTTCCAGATCGTGGACGATATCCTTGACGTCACCTCCACCGCCGAGGAGCTCGGCAAAACCCCCGGCAAGGACGCGGCCCAGAAGAAAAAGACCTTCGTCGCCGTCTACGGAATGGAGAAGGCCCTCTCCCTGGCTTCCGAGCAGACGGCCCTCGCGGTGACCGCCCTTGAAAACCTGCCCGGAGACACTGCCTTCTTTTCCGGTCTGGCGGACTATCTCACGGAACGGACCTTCTGACATGACCCTGACCCCCGAAAGCCTCGAACTCCTGGCCTCGGAGATCCGGGAGCTGATCATCTCCGTGGTGCTCAAAAACGGAGGGCACCTGGCGTCGTCCCTCGGCACGGTGGAGCTCATCCTGGCCCTTCTCCGGTCCTTCGACCCCCTTGAGGACAGAATCATCTTCGACGTGGGGCACCAGGCCTATGCCTATAAAATTCTGACGGGGCGGAAGGACCGCTTTCCCACCCTCCGGCAGTGGCTGGGGATCAGCGGATTTCCGAAGAGGGGGGAGAGCCCCTGCGACCATTTCGACGTGGGGCACTGCAGCACCTCCCTCTCGGCGGCCCTCGGATACGCCAAGGCCCGGGACATCCGCAGGGAAAAACGCCATGTGGTGGCCGTCATCGGCGATGCCTCCCTTCTGAACGGCCTCGCCTTCGAGGCGCTGAATTACACCCGGGAAGCGGGGACGAAGGTGATCTTTGTCCTCAACGACAATACCATGTCCATCAACCCGAGGGTGGGAGGGCTGGCGACCCACCTCGCCCGCCTCAGTTCAAGCACGGGGTACAATTGGCTCAAGAAGGCTATAAAGGACTCCTGCGCCTCCCTTCCCCGGGGTCAGGCCCTTGAGAACGTCCTTGGAAGGATAAAGGACCACATCAAGTCAATGGTGAAGCCCCCGAATATCTTTGACGAGATGGATATCAACTACTGGGGCCCCTTCGACGGACATAACGTGGGGGAACTGGAGGATGTCTTCGAGCTCGCCAAAAAATACGACAACCCCGTACTTCTTCACGTAGTGACCCTCAAGGGGAAGGGGTTTGAAAAGGCCGAGGCAAACCCCACGAAGTACCATGGGGTCTCCCCGCCCGCCGTCCCCTCTTCCCCCCCTCCTCCCCTGAGCTGGAGCGAAGCGGCCTCGGAGGCCGTCCTCCGCCTCGCCGAGAAGGACGAGCGGATCGTCTGCCTCACGGCGGCGATGAAAAGCGGAAGCCGCCTTGACACCTTTGCGTCCCGCTTTCCCGGCCGTTTTTTCGATGTGGGGATCGCCGAAGGACACATGATCACCATGGCTGCGGGGATGGCCGCAGGAGGCCTGCTTCCCGTGGTCTTCATCTATTCCACCTTCCTTCAGCGGGGGATGGACCAGCTCGTTCACGATGTGGCCATGCAGAACCTTCCGGTCATCTTCGCCGTGGACCGGGCAGGCCTCGTGGGTGAGGACGGAGAGACCCATCACGGCCTCCTGGACATCCCGTGGAGCCGGGCTGTCCCCAACCTTACCGTGACGGCCCCCCGGGATGTCCGGGAGCTCGACGGCCTTTTCTCCTGCGCGGCGGAGTCGAAGGGCCCCTTCCTCATCCGCTTCCCCCGGGGAACGGCTCCCCTGATTCTTTCCGGCGGAGACAATGAAAAAGAGAGGCTCCCCTCGGATTTTCTCCGCCCCGAAATTCTCGAGGAAGGGTCCGAATGGGCTCTGCTGGGGTACGGAAGGACTGTCCAGCTCATGCTTGAGGCCCGGAAGAAAGCGGAAGGAATGGCCCTTCCTCCCCCCACGGTGGTGGATCTGAAGTGCATCAAGCCCCTCTGCCTCCCGGACATCCTCCCGATCCTCCGCACCCACTCCCTTCTGGTCAGCGCCGAGGACGGATATCTGACCGGAGGAGTGGGAGAGGCTATCGCCTCGGCGGCGAAAACCCTCCCCCCGGAGGAGGCCCCCCTCCTGTTCCGCCTCGGCGTCCCCGATCTCTACGTTCCCCAGGGGACGACCGCCCGGCAGGACGAATATTGCGGTCTGACCCCCGGCAAGGTGGTGAGCCTCTATGGCGAGTACAAAAAAAAAGAGAATAGACAGCCTGCTGGTCGATAGGGGGCTCGCTGAATCCCGGACCAGGGCAAAAGAGCTGATATGCGCCGGGAAAGTCACCGTCAACGGATTTCTGGTCGAAAAAGCCGCATCCCTCGCGGAAACCGGGGCTTTTCTTGAAGTGCGGGAGGATGAAGGGGAGAGATGGGTCAGCCGGGGGGCCTATAAACTTCTGAAGGGACTGGATGTCTTTTCAGTCTCCCCGGAGGACAAAATCTGCGTCGATATCGGCGCGTCCACCGGAGGGTTCACCCACGTGCTTCTCAGTCGGGGGGCAAAAAAAGTCTACGCCGTGGATGTGGGATACGGTCAGCTTGCATGGCCCCTCCGCCGGGACGGCAGGGTAGTGGTCATGGAGCGGACAAACGCCCGCACCCTTGAAAGGGAGCACTTCGCCGAACCCGTAGCCCTCGCCGTGGCGGACGCCTCCTTTATCTCCCTGAAGCTTCTCCTCCCTCCCCTTCAGCGGATCCTCTCCTCCGACGGAGAGGCAATCCTCCTGATCAAGCCCCAATTCGAGGCGGGAAAGGGCAGGGTCGGCAAGGGAGGGATCGTGCGGTCGAAGGAAGTGCACCTCTCGGTCCTTGAGGACATTCTCTCCTTCTGCTCCGCCGAGACAGACCTCCACCCTGCGGGGCTGAGTTTCTCCCCCGTGACGGGACAGACAGGAAATATCGAATTCCTTCTCCATCTTTCCCGTTCCTCCGGGGGGGACTTCCTTCCGGCTCCGGAACAGATCGTGGAGGAAGCCCATCTTTTTTTCCGGAAGGACTGACAGGACAATGAAAACCCCGAAAATCGGAATGCTCGTCAATACACGAAAGCCCGGCGCCCTGAACATGGCCCGGATCCTCCTGGAATGGGGAAGAAAATCCTCCGTGGAGTTTTTCTTCCCTCCCCATGAAGCCTCCGTTCTGGGCCTTCAGGGGCTCGAGGATGACGTCTGGAAAAAAGAGGTAGATTTCTCCCTGGTCATCGGCGGAGACGGCACCTTCCTCCGGGCGGCCCGCTACGTCCTCGGATCTCCCATCCCCCTCTACGGAATAAACCTGGGGCATCTGGGCTTTCTCGCCTCGGGCAAGCCCGAAGAGGCGGAAGGGGATATAGCGACCATCCTCCGGGGGGAATACGCCCTTACCCGCCATCGGGTCCTCGAGGGAAAGATCTTCCGGGACGACCGGATGATCCACTCCTTCTTCGCCCTCAACGACATCGTCCTGGCCAAGGGGGCCCTCGCCCGGGTCATGCACATAGAAGTCCATATGGGCAAAAAGCTCCTGAACGTCCTCCCCGCCGACGGCATCATCATCTCCACTCCGACGGGCTCCACTGCCTATGCCCTGTCAGCGGGAGGCCCCATCGTCCCTCCGCACATCCCCTGCATGGTCCTCGTCCCCATCTGCGCCCACACCCTCTACAGCCGTCCGGTCCTCTCGGGGGAACATGACACGATCACCCTCGTCCCCCGGGGCAATCACCGGGACCTCCTTGTCACCCAGGACGGACAGCTCGGATACGAGATCATGCCGGGAGACCGCATCGAGGTCTGTATGAGCCGGGATGTGGACATTCAGGTCATCACCCTTCCGATCCGGGACTACTACGATCTTCTTCAGGAGAAACTTCAGTGGGGCAGGGGAATCGTCCGATTCCGGAAGGAGGACTGACCTTTTCATGATCGAGGAACTCACCGTCAGGAACATCGGCGGCATAGGGTCGGCCTCCCTCCGGCTCGGAAGGGGGCTCTCCGTCCTTACCGGAGAGAGCGGATCGGGAAAGAGCAGCCTTGTCCGGTCCCTTGAGCTTCTCGCCGGAAAGCGGGGGCAGGCGGCCTTTCTCCGGGCGGGGCAGGAGGAGGGGTCCGTTGAGGCCTTTTTCACCTTCGAGGGGGGGAGAAAGCCCTCCCTCCTCTCCGATGAAGAAGAGGAAGATTCCCTCTGCGCCAGGAGGATTCTCTCCCGGAGCGGAAGAAACCGCACATCCTTCCAGGGGAGACTGGTCCCCCTCTCCCTCTTCTCCTCGGTGATGAACGAATCCATGCGCATCCAGAGCCAGTTCGCCCAGATTGAGCTCCTCGATCCGGCCCGGCAGCTCGAAATCGTCGATTTCTGCGGCGGTGCGGAGGGGGAACGCCTCCGGGCGGAACTTTCAAGGACCTTCTCCGAAGCCCTCCAGTGCGACCGGGACCTCCGGGCCGGAAAGGCGAAGGAGGCGGAACTGAAAAAACGCTTCCAGGATGGTGAATCCATCCTTGCCGCCGCTTCCTCCCTCAAGATCACCCCGGGGTGCGACCTTCAGTGGGAAAGGGAATGGGAGGAACTCTCCCGGAGAGTGGAGAAGGGGCGCCGGATGAAGGATATGCTCCTCAGAATCACCGGAGGGGCCTCGGGGACAGGAGCCCTCGATACGATCGAAAACGCGGGCCTTCAGCTTCTCCAGGAGATGCCTGAAAGGAACCCCGAGACGGAGGAGCTGTTCAACGACGGTCTTTCATCCCTTCAGCAGTTCATCCGCCTGATCGGAGAACAGAACAGCGAAAATGCCCAGAATGAAATGGAGAGGGAGGGGGAGGCCCTCGAAAAGCGGATCGGCCTCCTCAGAAAACTCAAACGCTCCGCGGGGACGGCGACGGCGGAGGAATTCCTCCGGTGGGCGGAGGAAGCACGGGAGGCCGCAGACTGGCTTCGCCGGGAGGCGGCCAGATCGGCCCTG
>JALHFZ010000096.1:4718-7915 GCA_022837505.1 Synergistaceae bacterium | reverse complement strand
GGCCCCGGAGGGAATTTGGCTACTGGCACCGTATATTCGCAACGGAGGGAGATCCGCACAATGTCTGAAATCCTTGATTCCATGGCTGCAGCCTATGATCCGAAACCTATCGAAGATAAATGGTACGCCCGCTGGTTAGAGCAGGGTCTTTTTTCCGCCGTCCCGGGGGAGGATAAATCGAAGGCCTTCTCGATCGTCATCCCTCCTCCCAACGTAACGGGATCCCTCCACATGGGGCACGCCTTCAATCACACCTTTCAGGATATCCTCTGCAGATACAAACGGATGAAGGGTTTCAACGTCCTCTGGCTCCCCGGCACGGACCACGCCGGCATCGCCACCCAGAATGTGGTTGAGCGCCGTCTCGCCGAAGAGGGAAAATCCCGCCATGATCTCGGCCGGGAGGAGTTCGTAGACCGGGTCTGGGAGTGGAAAGAGGAATTCGGAAGCCGCATCATAACCCAGATGAAAAAACTGGGAAACTCCTGCGACTGGGAGAGGGAGCGGTTCACCCTCGACGAGGGGCTCTCAAGGGCCGTCCGGACCGTCTTCGTCCGGCTCTACGAAAAGGGGCTCATCTACCGGGGCAAGTACATCATCAACTGGTGCTCCCGCTGCCATACGGCCCTCTCGGACATCGAGGTGGAACACGAGGAGAGAAAGGGTGCCCTCTATTATGTCCGGTACCCCTTCACCGACGGCAACGGGGCCCTCGTGGTCGCCACGACCCGCCCGGAGACCATCTGGGGGGATACGGCCATCGCTGTCCACCCCCGTTCGGAAAAGGCGTCCTTCGCCGGAAGAACGGTGAGGGTCCCCCTCGGCGGGCGGGAGATCCCGGTCATCGAGGACATCATGGTCGACCCTGAATTCGGCACGGGGTGCGTCAAAATTACCCCCGCCCACGACCCCAACGACTTCCTCGTCGGGCAGCGCCACGGCCTCGAGCAGGTCCAGGTGATCGATGGGGAGGGGTTCATGAACTCCCTGGCCCCGGGATACGAGGGGCTCTCCATCCCCGAGGCCCGGAAAAAAGCCGTGGAAGACCTCCGCTCCTCGGGCTCCCTCGAGAAGACCGAGGAGATGGTCCATTCCGTGGGACAGTGCTACCGCTGCCGCACAGTGGTAGAACCCTACCTCTCCGAACAGTGGTTCGTCCGGGCGAAGCCCCTGGCGGAGCGGGGAGTGGAGGCCGTGGAGCAGGGGAGGATCAGCTGGACCCCCGAACAGTGGAAGAAAGTCTATTACACCTGGATGGAGAATATCCGGGACTGGTGCATCTCCCGGCAGCTCTGGTGGGGGCACCGCATCCCCGCCTGGACCTGCGGCGAGTGCGGCCACATCACTGTGTCCGAGAGGGACCCCGATGTCTGCGAGGCCTGCGGGTCGGCGAAGATCCTTCAGGACGAGGATGTCCTCGATACATGGTTCAGCAGCGCCCTGTGGCCCTTTTCCACCCTCGGATGGCCGGACGACATGGAGGACCTCAGATATTTCTATCCAACCTCCGTCATGGTGACGGGGTTCGACATCATCTTCTTCTGGGTCGCCCGGATGATCATGATGGGCCTTGAGTTCATGGATGAAGTCCCCTTTCACGATGTCTACATTCACGCCCTCATCCGGGATGAGAAGGGGCAGAAGATGAGCAAGTCGAGCGGGAACGTCATCGACCCCCTCGACATGATCGACCGCTACGGCGCCGATGCCCTCCGGATGACCCTTGCCGCCCTGACTGTCCAGGGGAGGGATATCCTTCTCAGCACGGGGAAGATCGAGACCTACCGGCTGTTCATGAACAAGATCTGGAACGCCTCCCGGTTTGCCCTCATGAACCTGGAGGGAGCGCCCGGAGAGAAAAAACCCCTTCGGGAATCCCTCTCCCTGGCGGACCGGTGGATCCTCACCCGGACCCAGAACGTGGCCGACGAGGCCACGAAACTTCTCGATGCCTTCGGAACGGGGGAGACGGCACGGATGCTCTACGACTTCGTCTGGGGGGACCTGTGCGACTGGTACCTTGAACTGTCGAAACCGGTGCTCCGGGGGGACGAAGGGGGAGAGCGGAAAACAACCGTCCAGTGGGTGCTCTCTCATGTCTTCCGGAGGGTGCTCCTTCTCCTTCACCCCTTCATCCCCTTCGTCACGGAAGAACTGTGGCACACCTTCGGGTTCGGCGAAGAGTCCATAGAAACCGTCTCCTGGCCGGAGCCCGACAGGGAACTCATCTTTGCCGAATCCCCGGAGGAGATGGCCCTCTTCCAGGAGACCGTCCGGGTGCTGCGGAACCTGCGGGCCGAGGCCCGCATTTCCCCCCAGACAACGGTCAACCGGGCTGTTGTTCAGACCGGAGAGGATTCCCCTCTCGCCGCCGTCCTTCGGATAAACGGAGGCATGATCGAAACCCTGGCGAAGATACGCTCCCTGACCCTCCTTCCTCCGGGAGGAGAGAAAGCGGCCGGTGCCCTCTCCTCCCAGCTTTCGGGCGGGGAGGCTCACCTGATCGTCGGGGATATCCTTGATATTCCCTCTGAGATCGAACGCCTGGAAAAGGAGGCGGAGGCCGTTCAGATGAATCTCTCCGCAAGCGAGGGGAGGCTCTCTAATCCCTCCTTCGTCGCAAGAGCTCCGGAGGAAGTGGTGGAAAAGGAAAAGAGCAGGCTTGAAGAAAACCGGGCGAGAATGGCCCGGATCAGGGAAAACATTGAAAGCCTCAGGCGATCCTGACCGAAAGATGAAGGCATCCTTTTCCTCCTTTGAAGAACTCGAGGGGTATTTTTCGTCCATAGCGAGTCCCGGTATCCGTCCGGGACTCGAGAGGATAGAGATGCTCCTCGAATCCCTCGGCCGCCCCCAGGACCGCTTTCCGGCCGTACACATCGTCGGGACGAACGGCAAGGGGTCCACTGCCGCCTTTACCGAGAGCATCCTCCGCTCGTCGGGGTATCGGACTGCCCTCTATACGAGCCCTCACTTAGAATCTCCCGCCGAAAGGCTTCAGATCGCAGGAAAGACTCTTTCCCTGAAAGACTGGTCACGGGCGGCCCTCACCGCAGGGGAGGCCCTCTCCTCCACTCCTCCCCTCCGGGAGAATCCCCCCACTTTTTTTGAGATAGTCACTGCTGCGGCCTTTCTGCTCTGCGAAGAAAAGAAGATCGATATTGCCGTCGTGGAGGCAGGCCTCGGAGGGCGGCTCG
>JALHFZ010000096.1:0-4699 GCA_022837505.1 Synergistaceae bacterium | reverse complement strand
AAACCTTCTGGGGCGGGTCGTACTGACCCTCATAGCCTCCATCTCCATAGATCATTCGGAGTTTCTGGGCAACTCCATCGAGTCCATCGCCGCCGAGAAGTTTGCCGTCATGCGCCCCTCCGTTCCGGCGTGGTTTTCCGGCTCCCCTCCGGAACTCATCCCCCTTTTCCTCGAGACGGCGGAGAAGATCGGCGCTCTTCCCCATGTGGCCCCCCTGGAAAACACCCCCTCGGGCGTTTCCCTCTCCGAAGAGGGAGTACGTTTTGCCCTCACCCTCTTCGGGAGGGAAGTCCCCTTTTCCCCTTCCCTTGCGGGGGCATATCAGGTGGAAAACGCCCTTCTCGCCATCTCAGGAGCCCTTTCCCTAAAGAGTTCCTTCCCCGGCATTACCCTCGGTTCGATACAGGAGGGGATAGCCCGGGCCAGGTGGCCGGGACGCTTCGAGATCCTCAGAAAGGACCCTCCCCTTATCCTCGACGGCGGGCATAACCCCGAGGGGATACGCCGCCTTGTGGAAACCGTCCGGACCCTCTACGGAGACAGAAAGCTCGCCATCGTCTTCGCGGCCATGAAGGATAAAGAGTATTCCCAAAGCCTTTCCCTGCTTCAATGCATAGGATCCGCCCTTCACTGCACGGCCGTTCCTGGGCACGATCGGGCCGCTCCCCCCTCCCTGCTGGCGGAGGCAGCCCGAACGGCGGGGTGGCCGGAGAAACAGATCAGAGAGTTCGGCGATCCCTTTGCGGCCCTGGAAGCCGCCGAACAGACGGGGGAGGGGGTCCTGTGCTGCGGAAGCCTCTATCTCGTGGGGTTTCTTCGGGAGCGGCTCCGTCGGGAAAGGGGAGAATTCCTTTGAACCCCGGCTTTCTCTACCTTCCCCATAAAGAAGCCCCTTCCCTCGCCTACACCATCGGCGGACGGGAGGAGTTTTTTTCCCTGCGCTTCTTTCTCCGGGGTCCCCTTATGGACAAAGCCGAAGGCGATCCGGCCCTATCCAGAGAAGCCCTGCAGAAGATTCTGCCCTCAGCCGGACCTCATATCGCCCCCCGCCAGGTTCACGGAAGGACGATTGTCTCCGCACCGGCAGGGGGATTTCTCCCTGACCGACGGGACGGGGACGGGGTTTTTCTCGATGAGAGGGGAGTGGAGGGGTCCCTCCGTTTCGCCGACTGCTACCCCGTAGTCTTTTTTTCAGACTTTCCCGAACCGTGGATCCTTCTTCTACATTCCGGATTCAAGGGGACTGTGAGGGACATCGCGGGAAGCGCCTGCGAAAAGGTCTTTTCCCGGGGCGGACGGGATCCCGGCAAAACCTGGGTCTGGATCGGCCCGGGAATCGAAAGGACCCGGTACTGCAGAACTGCGGGGGAGGAATGGACTGACCGGGGACTCCGGGTCTTTCACCCCTCCGCCGTGGATATCCGTTCGGAAAAGGTATGGTTTGACCTCGGAGGACAGATCCGGCGCCAGATTCTCGCCGCGGGAGTCAGGGAGGACCGCATCTGCACTCTCCCCCTGGGCACTTTCGGTCAGAACCGGTTATGCTATTCCTACAGAAGAGGGGATATTGCCCCCCGTCATTTTCTTCTTGCCTCCCTGAGATAAATGAAGATGCCACTTTTCCCCTCCTTCATGGGAGAATGTTCTAGGGAAGCAACGGACGTGCCTTCTCAAAGGAGCTGATCGGACTATGGATCTCAAAAAAGTGGGTGTCATAGGGGTAGGGCACCTTGGCCAGCATCACGCGAGGGTCTATACGGAACTTCTGGGAACTCACCTCGTCGGGGTGGTGGACCAGAACGAGAGCAGGGCCGCCGCGATCGGCGAAAACCTCGGAGTACCCTGGTACACTGATATGGATGAATTCATCGCCCGGGCAAGACCCGACGCGGTCAGTGTCGTCGTTCCCACCAGCGGCCACTTCGAGATCGCCCGCAAGGCCCTTATGAACGGCATCCATGTCCTCATAGAGAAACCCGTGACCACGACGGTGAGCGAGGCGGAGAGCCTTCTCCGCATGGCCGCAGATCTTGACCTCGTCCTTCAGGTGGGGCATATCGAGCGGTTCAACAGCGCCGTTCAGTATATTTCAAAGATCATCCATGAACCTCTCTTTCTTCAGTCCAGGAGGCTCGGTCCCTATTCCCCCCGGATCAGCGACGTTGGGGTGGTCCTCGACCTCATGATTCACGATATCGACATCATTCTCTCCCTTGTGCGGTCTGAAATCTCGACCATATCCGCCATGGGGCGGTGTGTCCGGTCTGACCATGAGGACATTGCCTCCGCGCAGATCTCCTTCGTAAACGGCGCCATGGCTCACATTCTGGTCAGCCGTGTATCCGAACGGCGCCTCCGCCAGCTCGAGATTATGGAGCCCGAGAGGTATGTGACCATCGATTACGAGACCCAGGACGTCTCCATCAACCGGTGTGTCCGCCAGAACAGCGGGCTTGTGGAAGTGATAGAGCACCCCGTCTTTCCGAAAAGCGAGCAGCTCAAGCTGGAACTTCAGCATTTCGTCACCTGCGTCCGGGAGGGGAAGCAGCCCCTTGTGGGCATAATGGACGGCAAGAGGGCCCTCGAGGTGGCGGTCTCGGTACTGAAACAGATCCATATGGACGACGGAGCCTCCTCGCTGGTTTGTGAAGCCTGAGCCTGAAGGGGAGACAAAGAAGAGGCAATATCTTGATAATCATGCTATGGTAATACCCCGGAGGAAGTCCGGGGTATTGCTTTTCAGGTGACTCCTATTTTTATCTTTATTATCTTTTTCAGCGGAGTCGTTTTTCATTTTTGCATGTGGAAAAATGAAATCCGATAGGGTATGCTGATTCCATAGTCCCGGCGAACGGCAGAAAGGTGACGTCCATGCCTCCAGTAAATTTACAGGCCCTCATTGCCCTCGGAATGTTTCTCGCTTCCCTCTTCATCGCCCGCATTGTGGTGCGCATCCAAAGGGGAGCGCTTCCGGGGGGACCGATGTGGGTCCTTTATCTGCGGATGCTCCTGGGGTTTCTTCTTGCCGGAGCGATAACCCTCTCCTTTTACTCCTTTGCCGGCATCGATATCATTTCAAAACATCTCTGACGCAACGAGTGAAGGAGAGTAGTCTATGACTCTGTTTTCTATTAAGGGAAAAACGGCACGCCTCCTGTCCCTTCTGGCTCTTTTCTTCCTCTGTCTTCCCTCCATCCCCCTGTTCGCAAACACCCTTCCATCTGCCCGCAGGGAGGATGCCGAGAGGTTTTTCGGAAGGGCTTACGAGAATTTTCTCAGAAGGAACTATTCCGATGCCCTGGCCGACCTTGACCAGGCGCTGAAGCTCAACACCTACCTTGTGGATTATTATCTCCTGAAGGGGCTGGTGCTTAACCGCATGGGCCAGACTGAGGAGGGGGTCAAATCCCTGAAGTATTTCCTCGAGGTCCGGCCGAAGGATCTTCACGCCCCGAGGATTCTTGAACGTTTTCAGCAGGAGAAGACCTTCATCAAAAACTTTCTATCCGGAGAGCCCGTTGCCACAAGGGGGATCCCTTCCAAAAAGGACTTGAAGAAGATCCTCGGCCTCGGCCTTCTGGAAAATCTGAGCGCCCGGGGGCTTGGGAAGGGAGGAGAAACGGGGGGAGCTCTCTTTATTGCCGACACCCTCGGTGACGCCCTCTGGTTCCGCCGGGCGGAGAAAGACCCTTTCCTGTCCCTGCCTGCTCCCTCCCCCGTGTCGGTCCTCCCGGGAACGGAAGGCGACTGGATCGTACTCCTTGAAAACGGAGCCGTTCATGTTCTGCGGAAAGGGGAAAAAACCCTCGCGCCCCTGGGTACCCTTCCCTTTCGCCCCTCCGACGGAGCGAAAACAGGAGATGGCCTTCTGGCGGTCTCGAGCGCGGCGGAGAGAAAAGTCCTGCTGTTCTCCTGCCCCGGACTGAAAAACGAGGGAGAGCTCTCCTTCCCTCCTCAGGAAAAGCCCTTTGAACCCACGGCCCTCTCGGTCTATGGCGAGTGGATCGCCGTGGCCGACAGAAACAACGGCACAGTGCACGTCCTCTCCCTTAAAGACCGGGAGACGCTTTTCTCCTTTCCCGTCCGCGCCCCCAGGGATCTCGCCTGGTCGCCCCTGGGAACTCTTTTTGTCCTTTCCGACCCGGGGACGATCTCAAAATTCCCGGTCTCCTTTAAGGAGAAGAAGGCCCTGGAGGGAGAGACGGTCCTCGAAAGGGCCGACAACGGGTGGACGATTTTCTTTCGGGGGGATATCCTTACCTGCATCGATATTTCAGGCACTACCCTCTGGGAGATCGTGGAAGCGCCGAAAAAAGGGGAAGTCGCCTTTCTCTCCATCGAGACCCCTTCAGTATCCCGGGCGGACCAGAAGGAGCATTTTTTCATGTCCGTCAGAGTCGGCGGGCCCTTTCAGACCTATATGGAGCACAACCGCCCGGTTGTGACAGCCGTATGGAATGACCGCCTTCTTCCGGGAAGCTTCACCCCCGAAGAGAAAGGGAGCCGGAGGGAACCCCTCATTTTCCTGGGGAAAAATTCCCCCGAGATTCCGGGGGGCCTCAGACCTGCCACGGGAAGAATACTTCTTTCCACCCTCCTGGAGGAATGGAAAAAAAGAAATGGGAAGATCGACGACCTTATCATCTCCTCAGGCACGCCCCTCTCTCCGGGGGAGATGGAGATACTTGCCGGTTTTGCC
>JALHFZ010000095.1:575-8844 GCA_022837505.1 Synergistaceae bacterium | reverse complement strand
GGAAACCCCCTGCTTCAATATATGCGCCAGGAGAAGCTCCCCCATTTCTTCTGCCCCGGCTGCGGCTGCGGCCAGGTGGTCAACGCCTTTCTCAGAGCGGCGGAACAGCTGAAACTTGACCTCGGCGCCATGGTCGGGATCGGCGGGGTGGGGTGCACTGCCCGGATTCCCGTCTACATCAATATGGACTGCCTCCACGGAGTGCACGGACGGACCCTCCCCTGGGCAACGGGGATAAAGCTCGTCAAGCCCGACACGAAGGTGGTCGTCTTCGCCGGAGACGGCGACGCCCTCTCCATCGGCGGAAACCACTTCATCCATGCGGCCCGGCGGAACATCGACGTCACCTTCATCGTGGTCAACAACTTCAACTTCGCCATGACGGGCGGCCAGGTCGCCCCCATGACTCCTGACGGCTCAGTCACCATGACCACCCCCTACGGCAGCAGCGAGCCCCCCTTCGACATGTGCGCCCTGGCAGTCACGGCGGGAGCGACCTACGTCAGCCGGACCCTTACGTCCAACCCCGCCCAGATGACCACCTTCATCAAGGCGGCCCTCGATCATAAGGGGTTCTCCGTGGTGGAGATCCTCTCCCAGTGTCCAACCCACTTCGGCCGGTACGCCCTGGGAAGCGGAAGCCCCAAGAACCTTGTCGAATGGATCAAGAACCGCACAATCCCCCTCTCGGCGGCGGACAAACTCCCCCCCGAGGAGACGGCGGGAAAGTACCGCCTCGGCGAGTTCGTCAACATCGAGCGTCCCGTCTTCCGGGGCAGCACCCTCTACATCTCCGACGATGCCTGCGAAACCTGCGATACCTGCGGCGAAAAAGAGGAGGCCAAGTCATGAAGCAGACAAGCATCCGCTTCTGCGGCTTCGGCGGCCAGGGGATCATTCTCTCATCGGTCATCCTCGGCGAAGCCGCAGTGACGAAGGAAGGAATCTACGCGGCCCAGTCCCAGTCCTACGGATCGGAGGCCAGGGGCGGCCAGTGCCAGTCGGAGGTCGTCCTCTCCAGGGAGCCCATCGGCACCCCCGTCCATGAGACGAACGACATCCTCGTCTCCATGTTCCAGGGAGCCTACGAGGCCCACAAGCACCAGCTCAAGAAGGGGGGAACCCTCTTCGTGGACAGCTCCCTCGTCCCCGACGTGGGAGAGCTGGACCCTTCCATCACCGTCTGGAAGGTACCGGCCACGGAGACGGCCATCCGCCTCGGCAGCAAGATGGCGGCGAACATGGTCATGCTCGGCTTCCTTCAGGAGAAGAGCCGGGTGGTCTCGAAGGAAAGCCTCGAGGAGACCATCAAGGATTCCGTAAAGGAAAAATTCGCGGCCATGAACATAGCTGCCCTCGAAGAGGGGATCCGCCTGGCTCAAGAGGACACAGGGGCATGAAGCTCTACGAATTTCAGGGAAAAGCCCTCTTCGAGGAGGCGGGCATCCCCATCCCCAGAGGTGCCCTTGTAACGGCGGACTCCCGAAAAGACCTCTTCGCCCCGAGCGCCGTGAAGGCCCAGGTCCTCTCGGGAGGGCGGGGCAAGGCGGGGGGGGTGCTCCTCGTCTCGAATATGGAGGAGGCCGAAAAGGCCGCCGACTCCATCCTCTCCCTTGAGCTCAAGGGGGAGAAGGTCTCCGCCCTCCTCGTGGAGGAGAAGATGGACATCCGGCGGGAATACTATCTCGCCGTCACCTTCGACGGAGAGGCCAGAACCCCTCTCTTCATGGTCAGCCCCTCCGGAGGGATGGACATCGAGGCGGTGGCCGACAGGGAACCGGAGAAAATCCTCAAACTCCCGGTGGACCCCCTCTGGGGGATAACTGACTACAAGATCCGGGCCATGGCCGATTTCCTCGGATACGAGGATAAAAAGGAATTCGCGGCCTTCGTCCGCAGGATCTGGAAGCTCTTCCGGGAAAAGGACGCAGTCCTGGTGGAGATCAACCCCCTCGTCGTCACCGACAAGGGGCTCGTGGCCCTCGACTCGAAAATTGAGCTTGACGACGACGCCCTCCCCCGGCAGAAGGCCCTCTTCGAGACTCTTGGCGCGGAACAGCTGAGGATCACCGGACAGGAAGGGGAAAAAGGCGGCGGCACCATCACCTACGTCCCCCTTGAGGGGAACGTGGGGCTTATCTCCGACGGCGCCGGAACGGGGATGCTCACCCTCGACCTCATCCGGGACATGGGAGGAGAGGCGGCGGATTTCTGCGAGATGGGCGGCCTCACAAGCCCTGAAGTCATGTACTCTGCCCTCGAGCAGGTCCTTGAGGATAAACGGATAAAAAGCCTTCTCGTGGTCCTTATCGGCGGCTTCAACCGCATGGACGAGATGGCCGAGGGAATACTGAAGTACTTCTCCGACCACAAGAGCGACCTCCCCGTGGTGGTGCGCCTCTGCGGCACCATGGAGGAGGAGGGGAGCCGCATGATGACCGAAGCGGGCTATCCCGTCTATGATGATCTTCGAACCGCCGTGTCCGACGCGGTGCGGTTCGCCGCGGAAGGGGAATGACATGGCTATACTGGTGAATGAAAATACCCGGGTAATCGTCCAGGGAATCACGGGAAAATCGGGCATCCTCCAGACGAAATCCCTTCTCGAATACGGCACCTCCGTGGTGGCGGGAGTGACCCCGGGAAAACGGGGAAATTCCGTGGAGGGCGTTCCCGTCTTTGACTCAGTGGTCCAGGCAATGGAGCGGTGCACTCCCAATGCGGCCATCAGCTTCGTCCCCCCCATGTTCGCGAAGGACGCGGCCATGGAGGCCATGGAGGTTGGGATCGAACTCCTCGTGCTCACCATGGAGGGGATCCCCAAGCATGACGTCCTCGACATCCTCGCCTATGCCGAAGGGCGCAACATCCGGGTCATCGGCCCGGGGACGGCGGGGGTCATCTCTCCCGGCAAGTGCAAGCTCGGCGCCCACCCCTCCCGGATGTTCATCCCCGGGAAGGTTGGGGTGGTCTCCAAGAGCGGCGCCCTCTCCTACGAGGTGGGAAAGACCCTCACCGACGCCGGGATCGGCCAGTCCACCGTCGTCGCCCTCGGAGGAGGCCCCATCTGGGGGATGAACCAGCGGGACGCGGTGGAGCTCTTCAACGACGACCCCGAGACGGAGATCATCGTCCTCCTCGGGGAGATCGGCGGAGGCACCGAGATCGCTGCGGCCGAATTTATCGCGAAGGCCGTAAAAAAACCCGTAGTCTCCCTCATCGTGGGACGGTCCGCCCCCGAGGGAAAATCCCTCGGCCATGCAGGGGCGATCATCCGGGGGAACAAGGGGACGGCGGCATCGAAAATTGAAGCCCTGGAGAGAGCAGGGGTCCATGTGGCCCTTTCGCCCGCCCAGGTGGTGGACATAATCCGGAAGCTGGGGTGAGAAAATGGCCATTCATGTGAATAAAAGGCTCTGCAAGGGGTGCGGACTGTGCATTACCGTCTGCCCGAAGAACGTCTACGAGCTTTCGGGAGAGACGAACCAGAAGGGATTTTCCGTCATCTCCCCGGTACGGGAGGAAGACTGCATCAAGTGCAAAAAGTGCGAGATCAACTGCCCCGACATGGCACTGTGGATAGAGAAGTAGAATAAAACCATAAGAAGGGCGGAGGGGAACTGATCCCTTCCGCCCTTCCGTGTATTGAAAAAATTCACCCGGCCCTTTGGCCGAAGGAGGACAAAAAATGGTACGGATAGTGGGACTATCGGATATTCAAAAGGCGGCGGAGCGGATTGCGGGAAAGGTGCGGCACACCCCTATTCTCCGGGGGGACAAGCTCGACTCCCTCTTTGGGGCGGAGGTCTATTTCAAGCCGGAAAACCTTCAGATCACAGGCTCCTTCAAGATCCGGGGAGCGACGAACAAGATCCTCTCCCTGTCGGAGGAGGACCGGGCGAAGGGGATCATCGCCTCCTCATCGGGCAACCATGCCCAGGGAGTGGCCTATGCGGCGAAGATGCTGGGGATCAAGGCGACTCTCGTGCTGCCCGAAAATGCTCCCCAGTCGAAGATCGACGGGACGAAGGCTCTCGGCGCAGAGGTGATCCTCTACGGGTTTGACTCGATCCAGCGGTATAAAAAACTCTACGAAATTCAGGATGAGAAGGGGTACACCCTCGTCCACTCCTACAACGACCCCGAACTCATTGCAGGCCAGGGGACATCGGGCCTTGAGATAGCTCAGGATATGCCCGACGTTGATACGGTAGTGGTGCCCCTCGGCGGCGGCGGACTCCTTGCGGGAGTGGCGGCGGCGCTGAAGGAAAGCCGCCCATCCGTGCGGATCGTTGCAGTGGAGCCTGCGGGCATTCAGCGGTACGCCGAGAGCCGAAAGGCAGGCCATCCCGTGGAGGTACCCATGGGGGAGACCCTTGCGGACGGACTGATGATCACCAAGACAGGGGAGTTCAATTACCCCCTCATCGACAAATACGTGGACGAGATCGTCCCGGCGTCTGACGAGTTCATCAAAAAAGCTCTCCTCGAGATCATCTTCAAGGGGAAGCTTCTCGTTGAGCCCTCCGCTGCCATCGGCCTCGCCGCCGCCCTTGAGGGAACCTTCAAGGTCAAGCCCGGAGAGAAGATCTGCTTCTTCCTCTCGGGAGGAAATATCGACCCCGACAAACTCGCCTCCTTTCTCCCCGGAGGGAAGCTGTAAGACAAAAAACATCATCCTGAAGGAGGCAATTCCATGATCTTCGATCTTGTGGTCAAAAACGGGACATCGTTACAGCCGGGGGAGTTGTCCGCGGGGACATCGGCATTACTGAGGGGAAAATTACTGCTGTCACCTCGGGGGGATCCCCCCTCGAGGGGCGGGAGACCCTGGATGCCGGGGGTCTTCTCGTGCTGCCCGGCCTGATCGATGCCCATTCCCACGCCGGCCACGGCGACCCCCACCGGGAGAACTTCACCGACTACAGCCGCGCCTGCGCCGCCGGGGGGATCACCACCTTTATCGACATGCCCCTGTCGAACCCCTCCACTCTGACGGTGGAGGCCCTGGAGGATAAAATCACCACCTCCGGCAGCGGAAGCCACGTGGACTATGCCCTCTACGGGGGAGTGGTGCCGGGATACCTCGATCACATAGCCCCCATGGCGGAAGCGGGCGCCCGGGCCTTCAAATCCTTCACCTGCCGGTGCTCCAACTACCCCATGACCGACGACGGCACCCTCCTCGCGGGGATGAAGATTCTCGAAAAGGTCGGCGGCATCCTCTCCGTCCACGCGGAGAACGACACCCTCATTCAGCAGCTTGTGGACGAACTTCAGGCGGCGGGGGAGAACGGCCCTGAGGCCTATCTCCGGTCCCACCCGCCCTATACGGAGCTCGAGGCAATCCAGCGGGTCTACTTCCTGGCGAAGCAGGCCCCCCTGTGCCGGACCCATATCGCCCACATGAGCATCCCCGAGGGGATGGACCTGCTGAAAAAACTGCGTGAGGAGGGGCAGACCAACCTCACCGCTGAGACCTGTCCCCAGTACCTCGGTATGTCCGAGGACGATCTCCTTGAAATCGGAGCCCTCGCGAAATGCGACCCCCCCGTCCGTTCCCGGGAGTCCGTGGAGCGCCTCTGGCAGCACGTTCTGGACGGCACGGTGGATATCATCACGAGCGACCACTCTCCCCACCCGATGTCGAAGAAAACCGAAACCGAGGCAGACTTCTGGACCGTGGCGGAGGGGTGCACCGGAATTCAGACCATGCTCCCCGTAGTGGTTACTGAGGGGAGAAAGCGGGGGTTGACCTGGGAGCGTCTGGCCGTTCTTCTGGCGGAACGCCCGGCGGAACTCTTCGGCCTGGCCGGACGGAAGGGGCGGATCACCCGGGGGTACGATGCCGACTTCGTCCTCTTCGACCCCGAGAAGGAATGGGTGCTGAAGAACGACGACCTGCAGCATCTTATAAAATTCAGCCCCTTTACCGGCCGCACCTTCAAGGGGCAGGTCCTTCAGACCCGGGTTCGGGGGCGCAAAATCTTTGACGCAAAGGACCCCCGGAAGATCACGGGGGAGAAGGGGTGGGGCCGATACTGCCCCATGGAGGACCAGAGATGAAGCTGCTGCTGATCAATCCGAACACCGACGCATCCTTTACAGAACTCATCGGCAGAGAGGCCCGGAAGGGCGTCTTTCCCGGCACGGAGATCCTCTGCGAAAGCGCCCCCGGGGCCCCCCGATTCATAGAGACCCACAAAGATGAGGTATTGTGCGCCCCCGGCATGATGGCCCTGGCGGAAAAATACAGCGATGTGGACGGAGTGGTCATCGCCTGCACCTGCGACCCCAATCTCGACGTACTGCGGGAGCTTCTCGACTGCCCCGTGGTGGGGGCGGGGGAGAGCTCCATGCTCCTCGCCCTGACCCTGGGAGCCCGGTTCTCGGTCCTTCAGACGAGCGAGAGTTCAGTGCAGGCGAAGCGGGAGCTCGTGGGAAAATACGGGCTGAGCTCCCGGTGCGCCTCGGTTCGGCCCATTCTCGAAGATGAAGGGGCGAACCTGGAGGAACGGCTGATTGCTGCCGGAAAGAAAGCCAGAGATCTCGACGGCGCCGAGGTCATAACCCTCGGATGCGCCGGTTTCTCCGGCCTCGACTCGCGCCTCACCGAAGCCCTCGGCATCCCCGTGGTGGACGGAGTCCTTGCGGGGGTGAAGATGGCTGAGGCCCTGGCATCCAGAGGCTTCACCACGAGCCGCAGGGGGAAATACCGGGGAGAATAAGTTCTCTCCAAAGGAGGCAATACCATGCTTGATTTTGTGATACAGGGTGCCCTGATCGTCGACGGAACGGGGGCCGAACCCCGGAGGCAGGATCTGGGCGTCAAGGACGGTAAGATCGCCGGAATTGGACAGAACCTCGGAGATGCCGAAAGGGTCATCTCCGCCGAGGGGCTTGTCCTCTGCCCCGGCTTCATCGACATGCACACCCATATGGACCTTGAACTCCTGAGGGACAAAAAACCGGACGCGAAGATCCGCCAGGGGGTCACCACCGACCTTCTCGGCCAGGACGGCCTCGGCACCGCTCCGGCCCACGGCAAGAATAAAAAACTGCTCATGGATATACTCTCCGGGCTCAACGGCATCCTCCCCGAAGAGAAGTGGAGCTGGGGTTCCTTCGGAGAATACCTTGAGGCCCTTGACGGAACGGGTCTTCCGAACAACGCCGCAGTGCTGCTGAGCCAGGGGCCCGTACGGATCGAGGCCATGGGGATGGACGAACGCCCCCCCACGAAGGAGGAGCTTGACCGCCAGTGCGCCATCGTCCGGGAGGCCATGGAGGAGGGGGCCTACGGCCTGTCCTCCGGCCTGATCTACCCCCCCTGCCCCTATGCCGACGAGGAGGAGCTGACAGAACTGAACAAGGAGGTGGCCAGGAAGGACGGCATCTTCGTGGTCCACCAGCGGGACGAGGGGTACCATCTCCGCCGCTCCTTCCGGGAGATCCGGGATATCTCCAAAAATTCGGGGGTCCGCCTCCACGTCTCCCACCTTCAGGCCTACGGCAAGGTCAACTGGCCCCTCATGGATGAGGTGCTCGAAATGGCCGATGCCTTTCTCGCCGAGGGGGGGCAGGTTACCTGGGATCGCTACCCCTATCTGGCGGGATGCACCACCCTCACGGCGGTCCTCCCCTTCTGGACCTTCGGAGAGGGGACGGAGGCCCTCATCGCCAATCTCATGGAGCCGGAATTCCGCAAAAGAATCACCGACGATTTCACGAAGGGGCTCGACGTCTGGCACAACCGCCAGATCTCCGTGGGGTGGGAGAACATCATCGTCACCGCTGTCCACCTGGAGAAGAACAAGTGGATGGAGGGGCTCTCCTGCCAGGCCATTGCCGACCGGCAGAATAAAAACCCCATCGAGGCAGTCTGCGATCTTCTTGCGGAGGAGCGCCTCGCCGTCACCATGATCAGCTTCTACGGCTCGGAGGACGTGCTCAGAAAAGTGCTGAGCCACCCCCGGGCGACCCTCGGAAGCGACGGAATCTACGGCGGCCGTCCTCATCCGAGGCTGTACGGCACCTACCCCCGTTTTCTGCGAACCTATGTCCGGGAAAGGAAGGTTTTCTCCCTTCCGGAGGCAATCCAAAAGATCACCTCCTTTCCGGCGAAAATTCTGGGGATCCCCGACAGGGGAACCCTGGTGGAGGGGAACTGGGCGGACCTGGTGCTCTTCGATCCGAAGACCGTAACCGACCGGGCTACCTACGAGGAGCCCGAGCTCTATCCTGAGGGGATCTCCCGGGTCTTCGTCAA
>JALHFZ010000095.1:0-482 GCA_022837505.1 Synergistaceae bacterium | reverse complement strand
ATTGACGAAAAAGAAGAAATAAATTACCATGATAGTGTTCATGAGACACCATTCTGAAGGAGGAGATTTAATGAAAAAGCTTTCAAGAATCCTGTCCGTGTCCGCGATTTTCGCCCTGGTATTTCTTTCCGCCGCATGGGCTGCCCCTCAGCAGCTTACCATGGGGACCGGCGGAACCGCGGGAACATACTATCCCTTCGGCGGCGCCATGTCCCAGATCATCAGCGACAATTCAAACGGCATGGTGAACATCACTGCCCAGTCCACCGGCGCATCCATCGAGAACATCAATCTTCTCGCCGCCGGAGATGTCGACCTCATCATCGTCCAGAACGACCTTTCGGACTATGCGGTCAACGGTACGGAATTCTTCAAGGACAGAAAGATCGGCAACATCACCGCCATCGCCCGTCTCTACCCCGAGACCATCCACCTTGTCGCCTCGAAGGACAGCGGCATAACGACCCTCGAGGGGTTCAAGG
>JALHFZ010000021.1 GCA_022837505.1 Synergistaceae bacterium | reverse complement strand
CTTCCTCATGGCCGAGTTCACACAGATCCCCTACATCACCATCGCCACCATCGCCACCATGCCGATCATCCTCTATTTCTCCACGGTCTTCCTCTTCATCCATTTCGAGGCGAAGAAGCACAATATAGGAACGTCCGGTGACAAGGCCGAACCGGTGAGAGAGGTCCTTCGGGATGGATGGCACTACTTTTTCGCCCTCATTCTCATCGTCGTGATCATGGGGATGGGGTACGCTCCCGGAACGGCCGCCCTCGGAGGGATCGCCGGGCTCCTCGTCACCCACGCCTTCAAGACCAGAGGGGTCGACCTCCGGAACCTCTATGAATGTCTGGTCCTCGGAGGAAAATATCTCCTCGCCATCGGCAGCCTGACGGGATGCATAGGGATCATCCTCTCCATTGTGGGATTAACGGGAATAGGGCTCAAATTCTCCTGGTTTTTCTCCGCCCTCTCCCAGGGAAGCCCCTTTATCGCCATCGTGCTCACATGCCTGATCTCCACAGTCCTCGGCATGGGGCTCGCCAGCAGCGCCGCCTACATCATCACGGCAATCGCCGTGGGGCCCGCTCTGCTCGACATGGGGTTCCCCCTTGTGATCGCCCATTTCATCATGATCTGGTTCAGCATCAACTCTGAAATCACGCCCCCCGTGGGGCTCGCCGCCATTGTCGCCGCCGGGATCGCCAAGGCGGACCCCTGGCGGACCATGATGACGAGCTTCAAGTTCTCCAAGGGGCTCTATATCCTCCCCTTCGTCTTCTACTACCGCCCTGAGATCCTCCTCCAAGGGACGCTGACGGAGTTCGCCCTCACCTCTGCGGTGACCATGATGGCCCTGGCAAGCCTCGCCGCCGCCATGGAGGGGTACTTCAGCACGCACCTGTACATTCATGAGCGGATACTTCTCGCCGCGAAGCAGGGCGGCAATCCTTCCCGCTGCCGTGGAGAAGGGTGCGGTGAAATAGCTTACTGAACACGTCCTGCGGCACTTCGAGGTTCTGCCCCGGAGAGCCGATTTTTTATTGAGAGAAAGCCTGAACTCTATTTCCTTTTTCCGAAGGGAAGGACCATGGAGAGAATATAGACCATTGAGGCCACTAGGATGATGACCGCCCCGGCGGTGAGGTTCCAGCGCACTGCGAGGGCGAGACCCGCCAGGGTGAAGACCGCGCTCAGGGCGCAGGAGATGGCCATCATCCCCCAGAGGGAGGAGGAGAATTTCTCCGCCACCGAGGGAGGGATGGTGAGCAGGGCGATGACGAGGATCAGCCCCACGATGCGGATGATCACCACCACCGCGAGGGAGATGAGGATCACCAGGAGAAAGTGGAGGAAGGTAACGGGAACGCCCCGGGTGCGGGCAAACTCCTCGTCGTAGGAGAAGGCGGCGATCTGCCGGTGCCAGACTGCCCCGGCGAGAAGGGTCGTTCCGAGGAGGCCGGTCATGAGGAACAGATCCTCTCCTGTGACGGTGAGGATGCTGCCGAAGAGGTAGCTCATGAGGTCCGAGCCGTACCCGGGGGTGAGATCGGCGAAGATGATCCCCACGGCCATTCCCGCCGCCCAGAGCACCCCGATGATGGCGTCCGCCCGGGCCGCCTTCTTCAGCATGACCCATGCCATGGGAAAAGCCAGCAGCAGGGAGAAGGCGATGGCCCCCAGCCGGGGGGAGATCCCTGCGTAGAGGGCGAGCCCCACGCCTCCGTAGGCCGCATGGGCCACCCCTCCGGCGAGGATCACGTACTTCCTGACCACCACCAGGGTGCCGAGGATGCCGCAGAGGGCACTGCAGAGGAGGGCCGCATAGAGGGCGTTCCTCATGAATTCGAACTGAAGCAGGTCAATCATGGATATGGGCTTCCTCTCCGTGCTCATGATCATGGACGGCCAGTACCCGGTGGGGAATTCCGTGGGCGATGAGCTCTACGGGGCAGCTTCCGTAGGCAGTCTCCACCATTTCGGGGAGGATCTCCGCCGACCCGTGGTAGAACACCCGCCGGTTCACGCAGGCCACCGCCGTGGCATGTCCCGAGATGACCGACATATCGTGGCTTACCATGACCACCGTCATCTTCCCCTTCAGACCCGCGAGCCAGGCCATGAGGCTGTCCCGGCTTTCGGCGTCGATGCTCGCGAGAGGCTCGTCAAGCATCAGCAGCCTTGGGGCGGAGGCGATGCTCCGGGCGATGAGCACCCTCTGGCGCTGCCCCTGGGAGAGCAGCCCCATGGTCCGGTTTGCTGCGTGGGCCATCCCCATGGACTCGAGGGCGTCATAGGCCGCCTCCCGGTCCTTCTTTCCGTAGCGCCATCCTCCTCCTGCCCCTCCGATCCGTCCCTGCAGGACGACCTCAAGGGCCGTGATGGGAAAGTCCCGGCTGAGTCCGGCGTCCTGGGGGACATACCCCGCCGTCGTCGGGTCCTCTCCGGGGTTTTTTCCGAAGATGGAGATCTTCCCCTTATCGGGGGCAAGCAGCCCGAGGGCCAGTTTGAGAAGGGTCGTCTTTCCTCCGCCGTTGGGTCCGATGATGACGAGAAACTCCCCTCCCGGTACGGAAAAGTTCACGTCGGAAAGAACCGGGGAATTCCCGTAGGAAAAGGTGACCTTTTCAAAAGAAAGAGCGGATTCATTGAAACCCATTGCCTCACGTCTCCTTTAATACGGCTGCTCCATACGTCCCTTGCAGTGCAGGGGAACCCCCTAGTTTTTCTCCGGAACGATTCTGCACTCCTGGTAGAGGGTCTTCCACTCCCCGTCCTCCCCCCGTTTTTCGGCGAAGGCGGTGTCCCCCTTGGTCCACCATACAAGCTCGAAGTCGTCGGTGTAGCGGACGCCCGAAGCGGAGAGGACTGCCGGAAGGGTGTAGACTTTTCCGTCGGGGAGGGTGACCTTGACGAAGTGAAGGCTGTCGTCCGAGAGGGAGTAGTACCGGGCCGTGATCGTCTCCCCCGTTCCGCAGGTGTAGACGACGGGCTCTCCCCCCTTCACCGTCAGGCCGCAGGAGGCGGCATCCCCCTCGCAGTCTCCGCCGCATGTGGCTCCGGCGGGAGCCGCAAGAAAAAGAAGCAGCAATAACACTGGAAGAAACTGAAAAAACCGTACCTTTTCCTTCATAGAAACCATCCTCCTTGAAATCTTCAGATAGACAGTGGAGCTTTTTTTCCTTTTCCGGTCCGTCCCGAAAGGGCCCTAGAGCTTTCTCTTCCCCCCCGACTCCGACCGCATGCACGACTGGAGGTCGTTGGAGGTGTAGTCGAGATGGAAGGAGAGGGCCCGGAGGGCGTTCTCCAGGCTTCCCCCGGCGACGGCGTTCAGGATCTCCCGGTGCTGCCGCTGGGATTCCTCCCGCATGGAGGCGAGGTGGATGCGGATGTTCCGGTCCGTCTTCTGGCGGAGCCGGGCGAGCATGTCGAGGGTGAGAGGGCGGTCGGCGGGCTCGTAGAAGAGGGTATGGAACATCTGGTTGCGGTCCCGCCACTTGATGCAGTCCTCCTCCGACTCCATGACGGCAAGCACCCCGGCAGCCTCCTCCACGACCCGCCGGGTGATCCGGGGGAAGGCAATTCTCATCAGATTCGTCTCGAGGGCCGCCACCATTTCGTAGAGCTCCCGGGCCTCCTCCAGGGAGAGGGCCGTGACCGCCGCCCCCCGGTATCCGGAGAAGGAGACGAGCCCCTCGGTCTCGAGAAGACGCAGGGCCTCCCTGAGGGGGATGGGGCTCACCCCGAGACGAAGGGCGAGGGAGGCCTGGTGGAGGGGTTTTCCCTCGGGGAGGATCCCCCGGTAGATGGCCTCCCGGAGAATTCCGGCGATATAATAGGGGGCGGAGCTGTCACCGGCCATCCGTTCCGCAAGAATTTCGAGGGTGATATCGCCCTCCACCAAAAAAACTCCTCCTTTCCACAGAAACAAATATATTATTTGAGCCGAGATTATATGAAATCCGTCCAGATTATACTCCATTGACAAGGCAGAGTGACTGTTACCATACTTTCAATGGAGAGAATCAAATTTAAAAAAGGAGTGATTTTCATGGCTGTTCCCATGAAGTTTCTTTCGGAAGAACTCAACGCGATGAAAGAGGCGGGGCTCTACGGCACCATCCGCACTCTCGAAAGCCCCCAGGGGGCGTGGGTCGTCATCGACGGGAAAAAATATCTCAACCTCTGCTCGAACAACTACCTGGGGCTGTGCAACGATCCCCGGATCGTGAAGAAGGCAAAGGAATACATGGACATCTACGGCGTGGGGCCGGGAGCCGTCCGGACCATCGCGGGGACCATGAGCCCCCACATCGAACTGGAGAAGAAGCTTGCCGCCTTCAAGGGGGCCGAGGCCGCCATCGTGGTGCAGTCGGGGTTCTGCGCCAACCTGACGGTCATCCCCACCCTCGTTCCAAGCGCCGACGACGTGATCTTCAGCGACTCCCTGAACCATGCCTCCATCATCGACGCCTGCAAGCTCACCAAGGCCCGGGTGGTGCGGTACAACCACTCCGACATGGAGGACCTGGAGAAAAAGCTTGAGGAAAATACGGGCGCCACAGGACGGAAGCTCCTCATTACCGACGGCGTCTTCTCCATGGACGGCGACGTGGCGAAGCTGCCCCGGATCGTTGAGCTCTGCGAGCAGCACAACGTCATCGTGGCGGTGGACGATGCCCACGGCGAAGGGGTCCTCGGCCGGGGCGGGCGGGGGATCGTCGACCATTTCGGCCTTCACGGCCGGGTGGATGTGGAGATCGGCACCATGTCGAAGGCCTTCGGCGTCATGGGGGGGATGGCTGCAGGAAGCGCCCTTCTCGTGGACTTCCTCCGCCAGAAGGCCCGCCCCAACCTTTTCAGCAGCGCCCTCACCGTCCCCGATGTGGCGGCCAACCTCGCCTCCGTGGAGATCCTTCAGGAGAGCGAGACCCTCGTGAAGAAGCTCTGGAGCAACGGCGACTTCCTGAAAAAAGAGCTCAAGGCCCTCGGCTTCGATACCGGCTCGAGCGAGACCCCCATCACCCCCGTGATCATCGGGGAGGCATCGGATGCCAAGGCCTTCAGCGCGAAGCTCTTCGCCGCCGGCGTCTTCGCCACGGCCATAGTCTTCCCCACCGTCCCGAGGGGGACTGCCCGGGTACGGGCCATGGTCTCGGCGGCCCATTCCGAGGACGACCTCCGCTTCGCCGTGGAGAAGTTCGCCGCCGTGGGCAAAGAGATGGGGATTATCTCATGAAGCGGATTCTCGTCACGGGCTCAAGCGGCCAGATCGGCATCGAACTGACCCCCTACCTTCGGGAGATCTACGGCGCTGAAAACGTCCTCGCCTCTGCCCGGCGGCCCGTTCCCGGCCCCGTCTCCGAGGGAGGCCCCTTTGAGCTTCTCGACGTACGGGACGGCAAGGCCTTCTCGGAGACCCTCAGCAAGTTCAAGGCCGACACGGTCATCCACCTGGCGGGGGTGCTTTCCGCCAAGGGAGAGAGCGACCCGCTGAACTCCTGGGACATCAACGTCTGCGGGTCCTGCACCGCCCTCGAAGCCGCCCGGGAGAATGGGTGCGCCTTCTTCTTCCCGAGCTCCATCGCCGCCTTCGGACCGTCCACCCCGGCGAAGAACACCCCCCAGGACACCATCCAGCGTCCCACCATCATCTACGGCGTGGCCAAGGTGACCATGGAGCTTCTCTGCGACTACTATCACAAGAAGTTCGGCATGGATACCCGGGGGCTCCGCTTTCCCGGCCTCATCAGCTACGAGGCCCTCCCCGGCGGAGGGACCACGGACTATGCGGTGCATATCTACTACGACGCCGTGAAGAAGGGGAGCTACACATGCTTCATCGCCCCGGGCACCTATATGGACATGATGTACATGCCCGACGCCCTCGACGCTGTGGTGAAGCTCATGGAGGCCGACCCCGCAAGGCTCGTGCACCGCAACGCCTTCAACATCTCCGGAATGAGCTTCGAACCCGAGGAGATCGCCGCGTCCATCCGGAAGGTGATGCCCGGCTTCACCATGGATTACGATGTGGACCCCTTGCGCCAGGGGATCGCCGAGTCCTGGCCAGACTCCCTCGACTGCACCGCCGCCCGGGAGGAGTGGGGGTTCGACCCGCAGTACGATCTCGACGCCATGACGGAGGACATGCTCGCCCGGATCAGCGAGCAGGAGGCTTCCAAGGGCTGAGCCTTCGCACCGCACGGTTTTTTCGCTGAAGGATGATTTTTTTCCTTGCTGCTGGAGACTCTTCGGTCCTCGGCAGCATTTTTTACCGGCGCCAGAACTCGAAGGGAATTTCCTCAGCCGGGCGGAGAAATACCCCGTACTTTGCCCTATCTTTTAGAATATACACAATGAGCATTAATTGTTCTTTATTACCTTACAATTTCGAATTTCCCTTGACACGCCCTGACGAAACAGAGTATTGTATCTTCTACTTTCAGCAACAGAAGTTTCTCTCTATTTAGCCTTCAGATAAGAACAGACCTCCCCTGAAGGCAGTCTTTTACCTTTCTTTCCAAAAACGTTCGAGCACCTCTGAAAGGAGATCAAAGCGTGGAGAATATCGAAAAAGGGCGCTGGGTTCAGATCGAATGGACCCTTCTGAAACCCGAGGAGAGGGCTGAGCACCTCCCTCCCGAGACACGGAAGGTTCCTCTGAGGATGCGGGCGAAGGGGTTGCTCGAGGAAAAAAGCTCCCTCGGAGAGACCGCTTCCATCGTCACCGTCAACGGGCGCAGGCTCACGGGAACCCTTGTGGCGGAAAATCCTCCCTACACCCATTCCTTCGGGGCGCAGATCCCCGAATTCATCGGCCTGGGGACCTTTCTCCGGTCCCTGTGGGGAGAAGAAGAATGAAGGGCATGTCCTACGCCGAGGTGATGGCCCGGAAGAACGAGATCATGAAGAAATCCCTTCTTCTCGACTACGACCGTTTCGAGGGTAAGGGGCTTTCCTTCGACTACGAGGGGATGATGAACCAGTACGGCTACTCCCTCGACGAGATCCGCCGCATTCAGAGGGAGGTCTCCGTGGGGGACACCCCCCTCATTGAGCTGCGCAATCTCACCCGGACCGCCCGGGCCCTGGCTCCGAAGGGGAAGGGCGCCCGCATCCTGCTGAAGGACGAGGCGGCCAATCCGTCGGGGAGCTTCAAGGACCGCCGGGCCTCCGTCTCCTGCTTCTTCGCCGCGTCGAAGGGGTTCCAGGGGGTCGCCGCCGCCACGAGCGGAAACTACGGCGCAGCCCTGGCCTCTCAGGCCAATATCCGCAATCTGAAGACCATCATCGTCCAGGAGGTCTTCGACAGCCTCGGGCAGGGACAGCCTGAGATCGTTGAGAAGACGAGAAAGTGCGAGGCCTACGGCGCTGAGGTCATCCAGACGAGCGTAGGGCCGGAGCTCTTTTACTATCTCCTCCGGGTCCTCGAGGAGACAGGGTGGTTCAACGCCTCCCTCTATACCCCCCTCAGCATCGCCGGAATCGAGACCATCGGCTACGAGATCGCCGAACAGTGCCGGGAGCGCCACGGGACCCTTCCTGCGGCAGTGGTGGTGACTCATGCCGGCGGAGGGAACATCACCGGTACGGCCAGGGGGCTCCGCAAGGCCGGAGCCGAAGAAGTCAAGGTCATCGGGGCCAGCGTCAATCTCGAGGGACTCCACATGGCGAGCGACCGGGACTTCAATCTCAAATCCTTCACCACGGGACACACGGGGTTCGGCGTTCCCTTCGCCACCTGGCCGGACCGGTCGGACGTCCCCCGCAACGCCGCCCGATCCCTCCGCTATATGGAACAGTACGTCACGGTGAACCAGGGGGAGGTCTTCTATATCACCGAGGCCCTCGCCCTTCTTGAGGGGCTCGAGAGGGGCCCCGCGGGAAATACCGCCCTCACCGCCGCCTTCGCCCTCGCCCAGGAGTACGACCGGGACGACTTCATCGTCGTGCAGGAGACGGAGTACACCGGAGCAGGGAAGCACCACTACGCCCAGCTCGCCTTCGCCCGGGAGAACGGCATCTCCGTCGAGACGGGGGACCCCGACAGCGAAATCCCCGGCAAAAACATCGTTTTCCCCTCCCACCCCCGGCAGATTCGGGCCCGGGAGGTGGACCTCGACCCCCTGCGAATCTCCCTGGTGCGGAACGCCCTGAAGAATCGGGGACTTTCCAGGACCGACCTCTCGGAGGACGATCTGAAATTCCTCGCCGACGATGTGGCCCGGGACCGGTCATTTATCGAAAAAACTCTGAAAGAACTGGATCAGGCCTCTGAAAAGGCACAGAAGGGTGGCAGCTAAAATGAGCAGAGCCTTCGATATGCTGTGGATCTTTCTCCGGAAGATCGAAAATTGTGTCATGATCATAAGCACCATCATTCTCGTGACCCTCGTGCTCACCCAGGTGGCCCTCCGGTACATCTTCAGAATGCCCCTCATGGGGGTGGAGGAGCTGGCCACCATGACGGGGTTCTGGATGTACATGATCGGAGCTGCCTCCGGAGCGAGGGAACGAAACCACATTCGGGCCGACCTCATTCATTCCATCGTCAAGAACGAGAGGGTCTACGAGGCGATTCAGTCGGTGGTCACCTTCATTACTTTTCTCCTGGCCTGCGTCATGACCAACTGGTGCTGGAACTATGTCACCTGGTCCCTGAAGGCGGGAGAAGTCTCACCGGCCCTCATGATCCCCATGGTCTTCGCCCAGGCGAGCCTCCTTGTCTCCGCCGCGCTCATGGCCTTTTACTTCTTCATCGAATTCATCGACCATGTGCGCCGCGCAGCGGGATACCCCTTTCTCGCCCTTCCCCGGGCACCCTATGACCAGTAGCCGAGCCTAAGGAGGCCAAGAATGAATTATATCGCCATCGACCTCATCATCCTCATCTCGAGCATTGTGGTGGGCATTCCCGTGCCCTTCTGCTTCATGATGGCCGCCCTCTACATGGGGATCATCTTCTTCCCCGACTTTTCCTTTCTTATGACCATCGGCTTCCGGGGATTGAACTCTCTGACGATCCTCTCCATCCCCTTCTTCATCATCGCCGGAGCCCTCATGAGCTCCGCGGGGATCGCCGAGCGCCTCACGAACTTCGCCAATTCCATGCTCGGCCGGGTCCGGGGCGGCATGGGAGCGGCGAGTATCGTCGCCTGTGCCATCTTCGGTTCCATCTCCGGTACGGCCTCTTCTGCCGTGGCGTGCATCGGCAGCATCATGATCCCCCGCCTCACTGCCATGGGGTATCCGAGAGGGTACGCCACGGGGATGATCAGCTGCGCCGCCGTGCTGGGGCAGCTCATCCCTCCCAGCGTCCCCATGATCCTCTACGGCTGGGTCACCCAGCAGTCGGTGGCTGCCTGCTTCCTCTCCACGGTGGTCCCCGGAATCCTCACCACCACTCTCTTCGTCATAATCAACTACGTCATGTGCGGCAAGTTTCCCAAGGTCCGGGAGCGGGTGGAGTCCCCCCTTCCCAGACGAGAGCGGAACCGGCTCATCGCCTCATCGGCTAAGAAGGGGTTCTGGAGCCTTCTCATGCCCGTGATCATCCTCGGGGGGATCTACGGCGGGGTCACCACCCCCACGGAAGCGGCGGCCGTGGCGGTGCTCTACGCAATCATCATCGGCTTCTTCGTCCACAAGGAGCTCAAGCCGGGGATCTTCTTCCGCTCCCTCCGGTCGGCGGCGGTCACGAGCGGCGTCATCGTCCTCATGCTCTTCTTCGTCACCATCCTCGGACGGCTCTACACCATGCAGCAGGTCCCCATGAAGATCGCCAAGTTCCTGCTCAGCACATCGGACAACAAGTACGTCATCCTGCTCATGGTCAACGTCTTCCTCATCATCATCGGCATGCTCATGGATGACCTGAGTGGCACCATGCTCGCCGCACCCCTTCTCATGCCTCTGATGCTCCAGATAGGGGTTCATCCCATTCACTTCGCGGCAATCCTCGGCACCAACCTCGGCCTCGGAAACGTCACACCCCCCACGGCGCCCATCCTCTACCTCGGCGGCCGGGTCGGAGGGGTGCAGATCGACGAATACCTGAAGCCGGCCCTGATCTTCATCGTCTTCGGCTTCCTGCCGATCATCCTCATCACCACTTATGTTCCGAACCTTTCGCTCTTCCTGCCCCGGCTCATCATGGGGATCAAATAAAAACCCTTCAGAAAGGGGAGATGGAAAAGAATTTACGAGAGGATCCAGCGGAAAAAATCATCGGCGGCGACTTTATTCGGAGGCAACTGAAACACAGAGATAGAAGGAGGGAAAACATGAAGTTTACAGCGACGACGAAAAAACTGCTTGTCTGCCTCGTAGCGTTCTCCATGCTTGCTATGTTTCTCGGGACCGCCCTGGCGGCGGAGCCCCAGTTCAAAATGCGCCTCGCCCAGGTACACCCTGTAGACAGCGATTACGACCTGCGGGCACTGTCCTTCGCGAAGAAGGTCTTTGAGGGAACGGACGGCCGGATCAAGATCGACGTCTTCTCCGGGGGCGTTCTCGGCGACTGGACGGAAATCTTCGAGATGGTGCAGCGGGGCAGCATTGAAATGAGCATGGCCCAGGCCAACGCGAATTTCGATGCCCAGCTCAACCTGGCCTACTACTTCCCCTACATCGTCACGAACTCTGAGGAGGCCAAGAAGGTCTACGGACCCGACGGCTGGGCCTACAAGATCATCGCCGACCTCTGGGCGAAGCACAACATCAAGGCCCTCGCAGTGGTCCCCCTCGGCATGTCGGGTGTCTCCCTGAACAAGGTCCCCGAGAAGGTCTACGAGCCCGGAGCATCCCACGGCCTCAAAGTCCGCGTCATGCCCATCAAGCCCTGCGAGTGGACCTATGAAGCCCTCGGCTACATAGCGACCCCCATCCCCTACGCCGAAGCCTACAGCGCCATTCAGACGGGCATCGCCGACGGCCAGATGGGTGGGCCCCCCTTCCAGGCATGGCAGTTCAAGGACGTCAACAAGGTCTGGGTTCAGTACAACGACTATTTCGAGTCATGGTGGTTCGCCATCAATATGGACCTCTGGAACAAGATCTCTCCGGAGGATCAGGCCGTCATGCTGAAGGCCGCCCAGGAAGAGTCGGAAATTCAGTGGGGCCGGGCGGATGAAATCGACGAGGAGTATCGTCAGAAGCTCGTCAAGGAGTACGGATGGGAGATCGTCACCTTCTCCCAGGATCAGCTCAACGCCATTGCGAACCATGTCCGCAAGACCGTATGGCCCAAGATGGAAGAGATCGTCGGCAAGGATCTCATGGACAGAATCTACAAGGAGTCGGGAATCTCCCGCTGACCTCTGAACCCTGAAAAACAGAGTGTGCGGAAGGCGTCGGGCTCTCCGATGCCTTCCGCATCTCTTTACTTCCCCATAGCCAGGAGATGAAGCAAAGATGTTCACCGGAAAAAGAAATATCAGCCAATGCCTCCGCCTCGTGGAGGAGGACCAGGCCATCACCTCCCCGGCGGCGAAGCTCCCCTACTACCCCCTCGTGGTCAAAAGGGGGAGAGGAGCGATCGTGGAGGACGTGGACGGAAACACCTATATCGATTTTCTCGCCAGCGCCGGGGCAATCAATACTGGGCACTGCCACCCGAAGGTGGTGGAAGCGATCAAAAAACAGACGGAAGAGCTGATCCTCTACACCTCCGTCTATATGTACCATGAACCCCAGATCGACCTGACGAGGGAGCTTCTGGCCATCACCCCGGGGGATTTCCGCAAGCGGGCCTACTACGGCCTCGCCGGATCGGACGCCAACGACGGCATCATCAAGCTCGCCCGGATCGCCACGGGGCGGCCGAAGATCGTGGCCTACCTCCGGGCCTACCACGGCAGCACCTACGGCGCCCTCTCCATGAGCGCCGTCAGCCTCCCCATGCACCGGGGGCTCGGCCCCCTGCTTCCCGACATCTACCATGTCCCCTATCCGGACACCTACCGGACCCCCTTCCCCGGAATGACCGAGGACGAGGTGACGGATTTCGCCCTTGAACAGATCAAGATCGCCTTCACGACGAATATTCCTCCCGATGAGGTGGCCGCCATCGTCATCGAGCCCATTCAGGGAGATTCCGGCCTTATCGTCCCCCCCGTCAGATACATGAAGCTGCTGCGGAAGCTCTGCGACGACCACGGCATCCTCCTCGTCTCCGAAGAGGTCCAGCAGGGGTTCGGCCGCACGGGGAAGTGGTTCGGCATCGAGAATTTCGATGTCGTCCCCGACGCCATCGTCATGGGGAAGGCCATCGCCTCGGGACTGCCCCTCGGAGCGGTGGTCGCAAGGGCAGAGCTGCTGGAAAAATGGCAGGCTCCGGCCCATCTCTTCACCGCCGCGGGGAACCCCGTATGCTGCGCCGCCGCCCTCGCCACCATCGACGTCATAAGGGAGGAAAACCTCCTCGAAAACGCCTCCCGGATGGGGGAGTATATCAAAGGGCGGTTCCTCGAGATGCAGAAGAGATACGAAATTATCGGCGACGTCCGGGGGATCGGCCTCTCCATCGGCGTCGATCTCGTAAAGGACCGGCAGACGAAGGAGCGGCACGGCGAGGCCGCAGCGAAGATCTGCTACCGCGCCTGGGAGCGGGGGCTCCTCCTCTCCTTTTTCAGCGGCAGCGTGCTCCGCATACAGCCCCCCCTCGTCCTGACGAAAGAACAGGCCGACTCGGCCCTCGGCATCATCGAAGAATCCTTTCAGGATTTCTACGAAGGGGATATCCCCGACAGCATCTTCGAGACCGTCAAGGGGTGGTAGCGGCCTTTCCGCTTTGACCAAAAAGCCCCCGAAATCTGAAGGGCACCCCCAGGGCCGGATATCATTCCGACTTTGGGGGTGCCCTTCAAAATCCACGGAGGCTTTTCCCTTGCCTTCCCCGGCAAAAAGAGGGAGAATTTCAAGTAAGGGAGGTTTTTTCGTGATTAAAAAAATCTGTTCTCTCCTGCTTCTCCTTCTTCTCTGCACAAAGGGGGAGGGGGCTGAAAAACTGTCCGTCTTCGTCTCCATCCTGCCCCAGAAGTACTTCGCCGAACAGATCGGGGGCGACCGGGTGAACGTCTCCGTCCTCGTGGAGAAGGGGAGGGACCCCCATACCTTCGAGCCCCTTCCGGGGCAGATGGCGGCCCTTGCCCAGGCGACCGGGTATTTTTCCATCGGCCTTCCCTTCGAGGAGACCCTCCTTCCCCGGATCTCGAAGCTCAACCCGTCCATGAAAATATTCGCCGTGGATAAGGGTGTGGACAAAATCCTCCCCTCCCGTCATGAAGAGGAACATCAGGAAAAGGAGCATTCTCACGCCGCCGACCCCCACATCTGGAACAGCCCCGCGGAGGCCCAGAGGATCGCCTCAAACATGCGGGACGCCTTCATCGAGATGGACCCTGCGGGGAAGGAGGATTACCTCCGGGCCTATGACCGCTTCTCCCTCCGCCTGAAAGCCCTGGAGGAAGAACTGAGGACCCTCTTTTCGGGAAAAGAAGGGACCTCCTTTCTCGTCTTCCACCCCGGATGGAGCTATCTCGCCAGGACCTACGGCCTCCGGGAGGTGGCAATCGAGGTGGATGGAAAGGAGCCGAAGGCCTCAGACATGGCGAAAATCATCGGAGAAGCCCGAGAGAAGGGAGTGAAGGTGATCTTCATCGCCCCCCAGTTCTCGAAGAAGAGCGCCTCGGTCATCGCAGAGGCCGTGGGGGCAGCCGTCAGGGAGGCCAACCCCCTGGCGGAGGAGTGGGAGGAAAATCTCCGGTCCGTTGCCTCCGCCATAGCGGAGAGCGCCGAATAGATCCCTTTTCTTTATCCGAGAGAGGGAGAGCCTGCTGTTTTTTTGTCCAATCCGCTGCGCGGCAGCGGACATCATCTGCCCAGGAGGTAAACTGAAATGTCCCGATTCGTAACATTCGGAGAGATCATGCTCCGTCTCACCCCCCCCGACCACGAGGTGCTCTTCCAGACGAACCGCCTGGTGGCCACCTTCGGCGGCGCCGAGGCCAACGTGGCCGTCTCCCTTGCCAACTACGGCGAAAACGTCGCCTATGTCACCGCCGCCCCGGCCAACCCCGTAGGGGATGCCATGGTGCGGGAGATGCGCTCCTTCGGCGTGGACACAAGCCTCATCCTCCGCACGGGGGACCGCCTCGGAGTCTACTACACAGAGACGGGCGCCGCCATGCGCCCCTCGAAGGTCGTCTACGACCGGGCCGGTTCCTCCATCGCGGAGGTGCAGCCCGGTGACTTCGACTGGGACAAAATCCTTGACGGAGCCACATGGTTTCACACCACGGGAATCACCCCATCCCTTGCAAAGGGGACGGCGGAGGTCATCCTCGAAGGGGTCAAGGCCTGCCGGAAGAAGGGGATCACCGTCTCCTGCGACCTGAACTACCGCAAGAAGCTCTGGAAGTGGGGGAAGTCCGCCCGGGAGGTCATGACGGAGTTCACGAAATATGTGGACGTCACCATCGCCAACGAGGAGGACTGCCAGAAGTGCCTCGGCATCGAGATCGACGTGGACGTGACGTCGGGAAAGCTGGACGAGTCGAAGTATAAGATTCTGGCGGAGAAGGTTATGACAGCCTACCCCGACATGAAATACCTCGCCGTGAGCCTGCGGGAGAGCGTGAGCGCCGACTGGAACGGCTGGTCTGCCGTGCTGGCGGACAGTAAGGGGAATTTCTACACCAGCAAAAAGTATGATATCCGGGATATCGTGGACCGCATCGGAGGAGGAGACTCCTTCGGATCGGGGCTCATCTGGGGGCTGAACAACCTTGACGGCCCCCAGGCGGCTCTTGAATTCTCCGTGGCGGCCTCGGCCCTGAAGCACACCATCTACGGGGACTTCAACCGGGTCAGCCGGGAGGACGTCCTTACCCTCATGGGAGGGGATGCCTCCGGAAGGGTACAGCGGTAGAACTTTTTTTCGAATAAAAGCGGGAGGGCCCGGAAAATCCGGGCCCTCCCGCTTTTCGTCATCTCTGCAGAAGGTGGAGGATAAACCCTCCGAGGGAGAGATCGAGGTAGATTGCCGCCGTTCGGCCGTCCTTCTTCCTCTCAGTTTCAGGAAGGAAGGAGACCCCCTTCCTCTTCAGAAAGGCAGCGGCCCGGGCCACGTCGTTGCAGAGCACGGCGATGTGTCCCTTTTCGCCGAGGTAGGGGGTCTTCATGAATTCAAAGGCCTTTCCCGCGAAGAAGGAGCTCGAGCCGTCCTTCAGCTCCATTCCGAAGAGGGAGGCAGCCGTTGAGGCGTTTTCCCTCGCGTCCCCTTCGTCGGGGCAGTTGATCCCCACGTGTCCCAGCTCAAAGCCGTGCATCCGGAAGACCGCCTCCCGGGCCAGCCGGGTGATCTCGGAAAACTTCCCCTCCGTCACGAGTTCGGGCTTCACCATCCAGCTTCCCCCCACGGCGAAGACCTTGGGGAAGGAAAGATAGGTCACCATGTTGGCCCCGTCGATCCCCCCCGTGGGGATGAAGCGGACCCCTCCGTAGGGGGCGCTCATGGCCTTCAGCATGGAAAGACCCCCCGACTGTTCCGCCGGAAAGAATTTCACCACGCTGAGCCCCCGCTCGAGGGCCATCTCGATCTGGGACGGGCTGTTCACCCCCGGCGTGACGGGGACGCCCTTCTCGATGCAGTAGTCCACCACGGAGGGGTTGAACCCCGGGGTCACGATGAACTTCGCTCCGGCCCCCACGGCCTGCTTCACCTGCTCCCGGGTGAGGACCGTGCCGGCCCCCACGAGCAGATCGGGAAGATTTTCCGTCAGGCTTCGGATGGACTCCTCCGCGGCTTCCGTCCGGAAGGTCACCTCCGCCACGGGGAGTTCCCCCTCAAGCAGGGCCTTCCCCAGGGGGAGGGCGTCCTCCGCACGGTCCAGCTTCACCACCGGCACGATCCCCAGTTCGCCTATGCGCTGCAGTATTGTATCCATAAAAGATTTCCCCTTTCGGTGAGATTTCCTCCGCCAAGGATAGACAAAAGTTCCCCCTTCCGCAAGGGGATTTTTTTGAAATTGCGCCCTCCCGGCCCAGTCAGAAAGTACAAAAAAGAGGACCAGAGAAGCTGGTCCTCTTCATGCCTTCCGCTTGCGGAATTTATTCCGCCGCCTGGACGAGCACTTCCTTTTCCTCGGAGGAGAAGATCCGGTCGAGATCGAGAACGATGATCAGCCGGCCGTCCACCTTGGCCACCCCTGTGATGAAATCGGACCCTATGCCTCCGGCCACAAGGGGAGGGGTCGGCTCCATGGACTCGTCGGGAATTCGGAGGATCTCCGAAACCCCGTCCACAAGGATGCCGATATTCTGCCCTGCGATGTTCACCACGATGATCCGCCGGGCGGATTCATCCGCAACGGCTGCATTTGCAACCCGGAAGCGCTTGCAGAGGTCCACGATGGGGACGATCTGCCCCCGGAGGTTCACGATCCCCTCCACGAAATCCATTGCCTGAGGAATGGAGGTGATGTTCTGAATGAGGACAATCTCCCTCACCCGGGAGATGTCTATACCGAATTCCTCCTTGCCGAGACCGAAAACTACGAGCTGATGTTCCGCCATTGCCCCTGCCCCCTTATAAAATATCCAAAATTGGAAATCTATTCTAACTTATTATCGCAAGCAAAAGACTTTTAGATCGATACTCCGTTAATTATCAGACAATAAAGCCGGACTTCCCCCGTCAATTTCTCCGCACCGACAAGCGATAGAGGGCCGCCAGCTTGAACTGGTCCTCCGGCTCAGGGGCGCTGAACTCCACGCCTACGGTGAAATAACCCCTTTCCTGTTTGTAGATCCTCAGGAAATATCCGGAAAGAATAAAGAACTCCCCCTTCAGAAGGAAGCGGAAGCGGCTGTCGGTCCAGTTGAACTGCTCCTCCCGGAGCCGTACATCCCGGAAGACCGAGTCAAACCGGACCTTCATCCCCGCTGTGCTCAGGTCGAGCACCTCCATGGGAAGCCACGAAGAAAGCCCATCAAGAAAGAACTCCCCCCGCAGTGAGCACGCCACCCGCTCGAGAGCCCTCTGTTCGAAGGGAACTTTCCGGTTCTTTCCTGATAAAGGGGAATCCGATTTGCTGAAGACCATCGTTCCTCCGGCGAAAAGGCTGATGAGGGGCTTTTTTCAGTGCCCGTCTTCTCTTTATCTTATCACAGAGCTGCCCCCATAATCCAAAAGGCATCCCTTCCGTCAGGAGTAAAATCGACCTGCCTGAGAAAATCCCCTCAGGAGCCGACCATGGGGCTCTTATCAGCAACGCCGCCGCGCACATTTTCCCCCTCTTATTGTTATAATTGACCGACAGAGCGTGAACTTTGGTCTGACAGTCTGAATTGTTGAACGTGAAACCCTTGAAAGGAGCGATTCTCATGGAAAAAAGAGCCATGCGTGACGGCGTGCATTTCATTGGTGTGGTGGACTGGAACCGGAGACTTTTCGATTCCCTCATCCCCCTTCCCGAGGGGACAAGCTACAACGCCTACCTCGTCGAGGGGACGGAGAAGACGGCCCTCATCGACACGGCGGACCCGGCCCTTGAGCATGTCCTTATGGAGCAGCTCAGGAACGTGGAAAAGATCGACTATATCATCTCCCTCCATTCCGAACAGGACCATTCCGGCTCCATCCCCTCGGTGCTCGCGAAATACCCCGGGGCCGAGGTGATCTGCTCGCCCAAGGCGAAGGAGCTGCTAGTGGATCATCTCCATCTGAAAGAGGCCGCAATCCGCACCGTGGAGGACGGAGAGACCCTCTCCCTCGGCGGAAAAACCCTCAAATTCATCCATACCCCCTGGGTTCACTGGCCCGAGACCATGTGCGCCTACCTGGAGGAGGACAAGATCCTCTTCTCCTGTGACTTCTTCGGCTCCCACCTCGCCACCACCTCCCTCTACGCCGGAGAGGACCCCATGATCTACGAGGGGGCCAAGCGGTACTATGCCGAGATCATGATGCCCTTCCGCTCCATCATCCGAAAGAATATGGAGAAGCTCGAGGGGTATGAATTCGATCTCATCGCCCCGAGCCACGGGCCCGTCTACGACAAGCCGGCCTTCATCCTCGACGCCTACCGCGACTGGATCTCCGACCGGGTGACCAATCTCGTGGTCATCCCCTACATCTCCATGCACGGCAGCACGGAGCTCATGGTGGACCACCTGATCAACGCCCTCGTCAAGAGGGGGGTCATGGCCCAGAAGTTCGAGCTCACCGCCACGGACATCGGCAGGCTGGCCATCGACCTCGTGGACGCCGCCACCATCGTGGTCGGCACACCCACGGTCCACTTCGGCCCCCACCCGGCGGTCTACTCGGCAGTCCATCTCGCCAACGCCCTCCGGCCGAAGCTGAAAAACGCGGCCATCATCGGATCCTATGGCTGGGGAACCAAGGCGGTGGAGCAGATCTCCGGCCTCATCCCCAACCTGAAGGTGGAAGTCCTCGGCACGGTTCTGTGCAAGGGAATGCCGAGAAAAGAGGATTACGCCGCCCTCGACGACCTCGCCGAGAAGATCGCGGAAAAACACAACGGTCTTGACCCTGCCCGTTAAGGGTACGGACAGAAAACAGGAGGGTTCTTAATGGGGCTGAAGAGCGGAACGGTCCGGGTCGCCGTGGTCCAGGCGGCATCGGTCATCATGGATAAAGAAGGGACCCTTCGGAAGATAGAACAGCTCACTGAACAGGCCGCCGGGGAGGGGGCGAAGATCGTCCTCTTCCCCGAGGCCTTCATTCCCTGCTACCCCCGGGGGCTCTCCTTTGGTTCCATCGTGGGCAGCAGAACCCAGGCGGGACGGAAGGACTGGGCCCGCTACTACCGCAACTCCATCGACGTCCCCGGAGCGGAGACGGGGTATCTCGGCGCCCTTGCGGCGGCCCATGAGATCTACCTCTCCATCGGCGTCATCGAGCGGGAGGGGGGAACCCTCTACTGCACCCTTCTCTACTTCGGCCCCGACGGAAGCCTCCTCGCCAAGCACCGGAAGCTCAAGCCCACGGGGAGCGAACGGCTCATCTGGGGGGAGGGGGACGGCAGCACCCTCTCCGCCGTGGAGACCCCCTGGGGGGTCATGGGGGGGCTGATCTGCTGGGAGAACTACATGCCCCTCGCCCGGACGGCCATCTACAGCCAGAACCCCTCCATCTACCTCGCCCCCACGGCGGACCAAAGGGAGGGATGGCAGTGCTCCATGCGCCATATCGCCCTTGAGGGGCGATGCTTCGTCCTCTCCTGCAACCAGTTCGTCACAAAGGACATGTACCCCGAAGACCTTGAAGGGTATTCCGAGCTGAAGAACCAGCCGGATATTATGAGCCGGGGAGGAAGCGCCGTCATCGACCCTCTGGGGAACTACGTTGCCGGCCCCGTGTGGGACCAAGAGGAGATCCTCCTGGCTGATCTCGACATGGAGCAGGTCATCGAAGCCCGGTACGACTTCGACGTCATGGGGCACTATTCCCGCCCGGACGTCCTCTCCCTTCTCGTGAACGAGGAGGAGAAGCGGGGAGTGGAATACTCGGGAGAGACCGCCCCCCTCGACTGGGAATGCTTCTGCGACGGAGAGGAATGATGGAGAAGAAGAACCCCTCCGGAACATACGAAAAACTCATCGACAAAACGGCCTCCCTGGCCGCCCGATGGCTCACCTCCCTCCCCGATCGCCCGGTGAAAGGGGCTTCCGGAGTTGAGGAGCTGCGCACAACCCTCGGCGGCCCCCTTTCCGAGAGGGGAGCGGACCCCGCCCAGGTGGTGGAGGCCTTTGCTGAGGGGGCCACCCCCGGCCTCGTCGCCTCCCCCGGGCCGCGGTATTTCGGCTTCGTCACGGGAGGAGCCCTTCCGGCGAGCCTCGCGGCCGACTGGCTCACCTCCGCCTGGGACCAGAATGCTGTCCTCGCCATCGCCTCACCGGCCGCGGCCGCGACGGAGGAGGTTGTCGCCTCATGGATCCTCGATCTGCTCGATTTCCCCCCGGAATGCTCCGTGGGCTTCGTCACAGGGTGCCAGATGGCCAATTTCACCTGCCTAGCCGCCGCCCGGCATGAGGTGTTCAGAAAGACGGGGTGGAATGTGGAGGAGGAGGGGCTTCGAGGAGCCCCGGAAGTCACGGTACTCGCCGGGGAGGAAGCCCACGCCACCCTCTTCGTCGCCCTCCGGATGCTCGGACTGGGGACGAAGAATGTGGTCCGCCTTCCCGGAGACGCCCAGGGGCGAATGGAGCTCGGGGCAGCCAAAGAAACCCTGGAAAAGATCTCCGGCCCCGCCATCCTCTGCCTCCAGGCGGGGAACGTCAACTCCGGCGCCTTCGACCCCTGCGCCGACCTCATCCCCCTGGCACAGGAGAAGGGGGCATGGGTTCACGTGGACGGAGCCTTCGGTCTCTGGGGAAAGCTGCTGAGCGAACTGAACTCCCACACGAAGGGGATGGAACTGGCGGACTCCTGGGCGACGGACGCCCACAAGTGGCTGAACGTCCCCTACGATTCGGGGTTGGCCATCGTCCGCCATCCGGCGGCCCACCGGGCGTCCATGGCCCTGAACGCCCCCTATTACATAGCCGCCCCCGGCGAAGTCCGGGACCCGAGCCAGTGGGTTCCCGAATCCTCCCGCCGCGCCCGGGCCTTTCCCCTCTACTGCGGGCTCAAATCCCTGGGAAAGCAGAGCCTCAGGGAACTCGTGGAGCGGAACTGCCGCCAGGCCCGTCTCATGGCCTCCCTGCTGCAGGAAGATCCCTCCATTCGCATTCTAAACGACGTGGTGCTGAACCAGGTCCTCGTGGAGTTCCTCCCCGCCGGAAAAGCGGACGACGGGACCTTCACCCCCCTCGTGATGGCGGCGATCCAGAAAGAGGGGACCTGCTGGGCGGGAGGAAGCCTCTGGAAGGGGCGTCCTGTGATGCGAATCTCCGTCTCCAACTGGTCCACCACGGATACGGACATCCGCATCTCTGCCGAGGCCATCCGGAGGGTTCTGGCGGGGACCAATCAGCCCCCTGCCTGATCAAACACTTTTTCAAAACAGATTTTTCATGCCGTCGGTGGGAAGAACCTTTCTCACCGACGGTTTTTTCTCTCACCCCGACCACCATATTTCCAGGGGATTCCCCTGCGGGGTGACATTTTTCCTGTCCCACTTTGAGATGACTTTATCGCAGTCCGACCACACAAAAAATTTTCCCCTGTTGACAGAACGGGCCAAGCATGGTATTTTCTCTCCAATCGAAACCGGGAGGCAGTTTGCATGGTTCGTAATTTCTTACTTCAAAATTGGTGGTGGCGGGCGTAGATGCCTGCCGCCTGAGTCCCTGAAGACCGCGATAGAGTAAAAAAACGCGTTCTTTAAGGCCGTGGAGGCAGGTCCCGAAAAGGGATCTTCATCCACGGCTTTTTTGTATCCTCGCAGCAGGGGGGAGAGAAGCCGAAAGGGTTTCTCTCCCCCCTGTTTATTTTTTTCCCTGAGGAGGGTTTACTTCATGTTCAAAGCACGGCTCATTCAGGCAATGGAAGGCAATTCGCTCACGGAACGAGAGATGGAGGAGGCCATGGAGGCCCTTCTCGAGGAAGCGGTCCCTCCCCTTCAGGTGGCGGCTTTTCTTGCGGCCCTGCGGGCCCGGGGAGAAACCCCTGAGGAGATCACCGGGGCCGTCCGGCTCCTTCTCCGGAAAGCCAATGCCGTTCCCTCGACCCATTCCCTTCTTATGGACAATTGCGGAACGGGTGGGGACTGCACGGGGTCCTTCAATATCTCCACGGCGGCGGCCTTCGTGGCGGCGGGAGGAGGGATCCCCATGGCGAAGCACGGCAACCGCTCCGTGTCCAGCGAGTGCGGCAGCGCCGACGTGGCCGAGGCCCTGGGCGCCCCTCTGCCATCTTCGCCGGAGGAGGCTTCCCGCTGCCTCAAGGAGACTGGGCTCGTCCTCCTCTTCGCCCCCCATTTTCACCCGATTCTGCGGAACGTGGCGGAGGTTCGGAAGACCCTGGGGGTGAGAACCCTTTTCAATATCCTCGGCCCCCTTCTCAACCCCGCCCCCCTCACCCATCAGGTCATGGGGGTCTTCGATCCCTCCCTCCCCGCCCTTCTCGCGGAGGTCCTCAGGACCCTCGGCCGGAAGCAGGGGATGGTGATCGCGGGGCACGGCGGGTTCGACGAACTCTCCCTGGGCGGTCCGAACAGGGTGGCCTTCTTCACGGAGAGGGGGGTGCGGGAGGATTTTGTATCCCCCGAGGACGCGGGCCTTTCCTCCCGGGGAGGGGAGTCGGTGAAGGGGGGAAGCGCCCGGAAGAACGCAGCCTTGATCGAGGGTGTTCTCTCGGGGGAAAGGGGAGCTCCCCGGGATGTGGTGGTCTTCAACGCTGCGGCGGTCTTTCTCACCTCCGGTCAGGCGAGGGGGTGGAGGGAAGGGGCCGCTCTGGCGGAGGAGAGCATCGACTCGGGCAGGGCGGCGGGAATTCTGGAGAAGCTCCGGGCCTTTTCCCGGCCGCAGGCGCGAATTCTTCAATCGGCGTAACTAAAGAGACAAGGGAGGGAAGATCATGATCCTCGACCGCATGGTAGCGAACAAGCACCGGGAAGTGGAAGAGCTCGTCACCCCGAGAACGGGCCTGTCGGATGCCGTCAGGAAGAAGGGGCTGTCCGTCATCGGGGAGATCAAGCGGGCATCCCCCAGCAAAGGGATCATCAACGGCAGGGTGGACCCCCGTGCTCAGCTCCGACTCTACGAAGAGGGGGGGGCGGACGCGGTCTCCATCCTCACCGACAGGGTCTTCTTCGGAGGAAGCGGGGAGGACTTCCGCCTCCTCCGGGGAAATACCTCTTTGCCCCTTCTGAGAAAGGATTTCATCCTTGCGGAAATTCAGGTCTACGAAAGCCTCTTTCTCGGAGCCGACGCCCTTCTGCTCATTGCCGCGGTCCTCGGGAAGGCGCGGCTGAAGGCCCTTCTGAAGCTCACCCGGACGCTGGGGCTCGAGGCCATCGTTGAAGTACATACGGAGGAGGAGCTGGAAAGCGTCCTCGACCTGGAACCCACCCTCCTCGGGATCAACAACCGCAATCTCGATGACTTCTCCGTGGACCTCCGCACCACGGAGCGCCTTCTGAATCGTTTGACACCCCTCGCCGGAGCACACCGTCCGCTGGTGATCTCCGAGAGCGGGGTGACGAGCGAGGCGGACGCTGCATGGCTGGCCGGGCTCGGCGTGGACGCCGTCCTCGTGGGGGAGGCCCTCATGCGGTCGGAAAACCCGGCCGCCTCTCTCCGGGCCTTCAAGAGAGCCGGAAGGGGAAGAGCGGCATGACCTTCGTCAAGGTCTGCGGAATCACCCGGGAGGAGGATATGGCCGCCGCCGTGGGGCTGGGGGTTTCGGCCCTCGGTTTTCTCCTCGCCCCCGGAAGCCCCAGGACCCTCTCCCTGGAAAAAGCGGCCTTCCTCGGCAAACTCGTCCCCCCTCCGGTCTGCCGGGTGGCGGTGATGAAGGATCCGGACGAAGAGGAAATCGCCCGGGCGGTGGGGAGCGGGGCCTTCGACTGCATCCAGTTCCACGGTTCGGAAGAACCAGACCTTCTGAGGGGGTGCTCCCTCCGCACCATCAAGGCCTTCTCCGTTGAAGGAGAGGACGATCTGGACCGGGCCTCGGCATACGAAGGGGGAGAGATGCTCCTGCTGGACAGCAGAAAAATAAACCTCGAAAAGGGGAGGACTTTCGACCATTCCCTCCTTCAGGGGAGGACTTTTTCCCGCCCCTTTTTCCTCGCCGGAGGGCTCGGACCCTCCAACCTCCGGGAGGCCCTCGAAAAGGTTCGCCCCTTCGGGGTCGACCTGAACAGCGGGGTGGAACCCGTCCCCGGCATCAAAAACAGAGCACGACTCGCCGCCGCCCTCGAGGCGGTGCGGGAATTCGATCGATTTGAAAGGAGACGCCATTCATGAAGACATCCATGTACTTCGGCCCCTTCGGAGGGCAGTATGTTCCTGAGACGCTCATCCCTGCCCTGGACGAACTGGAGGAGGCCTTTCTTGCAAGCGCCACGGACTCCTCCTTCGGGGAGGAGCTCCTCACCCTTCTGAGGGACTATGACGGACGACCCACCCCCCTCTACTTCGCCTCCAGGATGACAAAGGCCCTGGGAGGAGCGAAGATCTACCTGAAACGGGAGGATCTGAACCACACGGGAGCCCACAAGATCAACAACGCCCTCGGACAGGTGCTGCTGGCGAAGCGCATGGGAAAGAAGCGGATCATCGCCGAGACGGGGGCGGGGCAGCACGGCGTCGCCACAGCCACGGCTGCAGCCCTCTTCGGCCTGGAGTGCGTCGTCTACATGGGGGAGGAGGACATCCGCAGGCAGGCGCCCAACGTGGACCGGATGGACCTCCTCGGTGCTAAAGTAATTTCCGTCACCTCCGGAACGGGTACCCTCAAGGACGCCGTGAACGAGGCCATCCGGGACTGGGTCACCAACGTGGAGGATTCCTTCTACGTCATCGGTTCAGTGATGGGGCCGCACCCTTACCCACTGATGGTGCGGGAGTTTCAGAAGGTCATCGGCATCGAGGCGCGAGCGCAGATCCTCGAAAAGGAAGGGCGCCTTCCCGACCAGGTGATCGCCTGCGTGGGGGGAGGAAGCAACGCCATGGGGATCTTCCATGCCTTCGTGAAATCGGCGTGGAGGCGGGGGGGATGGGGGTGGAGACGGGAAAGCACGCCGCCACCATCGCCGGAGGACGGCCGGGGGTGCTCCACGGCTCCTACTCCTACGTGCTCTATGATGACGACGGACAGATTCAGCCCCCCTATTCCATCTCCGCAGGGCTCGACTATCCGGGGGTCGGCCCGGAGCACAGCCACCTCTACGACACAGGCCGGGCCTCTTATGTCTCCGTCACCGACGACGAAGCTGTTGAAGCCTTCCGGCGCACCTGCCGCCTCGAGGGGATCATCCCCGCCCTTGAGAGCTCCCACGCCCTCGCCCACGTCTACCGCACCGCTTCCTCCCTGCCGAAGGACTGCATCGTGCTGGTGAACCTCTCCGGCCGGGGGGACAAGGATATGGACACCATTCTCTCTCTTTCCAAGGAGGAACGATCATGACATCCATCGCACAGGCTTTCGCGGGAAAAAAAGCCCTCATCACCTATCTCGCGGCGGGGGACCCAGACCTTGAGACCACCGCTTTTCTGCTGAAACTCCTCGACCGGGAGGGAGTGGACCTTCTCGAGGTGGGGATCCCCTTCTCCGACCCCCTGGCCGACGGCCCGGTCATCCAGCAGGCGGGGCAGCGGGCCCTTTCGGGAGGAGCCACTCTGAAAAAGATCCTCGCTCTGCTGAAAACCCTCGCCCCGGAGATAAGTGCTCCCCGGGTGCTCATGGGATATATGAACTCCCTCATCGCCTACGGCCTCGAAGCCTTCGCCGACGATTCCGCCGCCGCGGGGGTCTCCGGGGTCATCGTTCCGGACCTCCCCTTCCACCAGTCGGAGGAGCTGGCGTCCCTGCTGAAAGAGCGAGACATGGACTTCATCCTCATGGTGACCCCCAACACCACGGACAAGCGGCTGAAGGCCATCGCAGAAAAGGCCTCGGGGTTTCTCTACTGCGTCTCCACTCTGGGGGTCACGGGGGATTCGGCAAATGCCGGCACCCCCCTGAAGGAATACACAGACCGGGTCCGGTCCATCACCTCCCTCCCCCTCGCTCTGGGCTTCGGGGTGAACTCCCCGGAAAAAGCCCGACTGGCCGCGGAGGCCGCCGACGGCGTGGTCGTGGGAAGCGCTCTGATCTCCCTCCTCGAACCCTGCGGCACGAACCTGGAATGCCTTGAGAAAAAAGCCGTCCCCTTCCTCCGTTCCCTTCAACCCTCCCTTCAACCGGGGTCAGGTCTTGTAAAATAGCAGCTTTGAGTCAAGTATTTTCAGAGAGGTGTTCTCCTCTCAACCGGTATCGCCGAAACTTCAGCGGTGCCGGTTTTTTCCGGCTATAATGAAGGGGTTACCTATTTCAGACAAAGGCGGACTGCCCATGGACTTTCTCTCATCCTTTACCGGCGTCGACCTGTCCCTCTGGGGCTGGATCATCGTTCTCACTGCGGGCAGTTTCGTGGGCATCGCCAAGACAGCCCTTCCCGGAATCGGCATCCTCGTGGTGGTCCTCATGGCCATGGCCCTGCCCTCCCGCATGTCCGTGGGGGTGGTTCTCCCTCTGCTCCTTCTGGGAGACCTCTTCGCCCTGGGGAAATACTGGAATTTCACCGACAAAAAGCAGCTCTTTCTTCTCCTCCCCTTCGCCCTCACAGGCCTGGG
>JALHFZ010000094.1 GCA_022837505.1 Synergistaceae bacterium | reverse complement strand
TTGATGAAGGTGGCGTAGATGATAATGACGAAGAGGGTGTAGATGACCACCTTGTTTTCCTCGATCATCATGGGCCCGGGATTTATCCCCTGCATCACGAGAGCAGCGCCGAAGAGGGCGGCCGTGGCGCTTCCGGGGATGCCGAAGGCGAAGAGCGGAATGAGTGAGGAGCCTGCCGTGGCACTGTTTCCTGCCTCCGGAGCGGCAACGCCTTCAAGAGAGCCATGGCCGAATTTCTCAGGCTTTCTGGACAGTTTCCGTGCAAGGCCGTAGCTCATGAAGGCCGCCAGGGAGGAGCCAGCCCCGGGAAGAGCTCCTATGAAGGTTCCCATACCCGAACCGATAAGAGTGGCCCTGAGGGTGGACCAGTAGATTTTAAAACTCATTTTATCCTTTGAAGGATCATACCCCGCAAGGTCCCGGGCTTTTTCCTCGAAATCATTCATCCTCTTTTCAGATCGGAGGGCACATTCTTTGGCGAACTGGATTATAAGCTCCGACACGGCGAAAACCCCGACGAGCAGGGGAATGAGGGGAATCCCTCCCCGAAGGCTTGATATGCCGAAGGAGAGGCGGACCGACCCCATCATCGGGTCCATGCCGACCGTACCGATAAAAAGCCCTATTCCCGCGGCGGCAATCCCCTTCTTCATCTCCCCGACCACAAGGAGGGAGATCATCATCAGGGCGAAGATATAGAGGGCGAAGAACTCCACCGGGCCGAAATGGAGGGCTACCCTGGCCATGGGGACGGCCACAAACACAAGGATAAGAGTGCTCAGCAGATCTCCCGTGACGGAAGAATACAGGGCTGTGAGCATGGCCTGCTTGGGATGCCCCTGCAATTTTGCCGGATACCCATCTTCCACAGTCGCGGCAGCGGCGGCTGTACCCGGAACACCGAAGGAGATGGCGGAAATCGACCCTCCGAACATGCTCCCTTTATAAATTCCCATAAGCATGCCGAGAGCCGACGCGGGCGATACTTTGTAAATGAGCGGCAAAAGAAGTGCGATGGCCATGTCACCACTGAGCCCGGGTATGGCACCGACCGTTATTCCAAGAAATACTCCTATAGTGGTATAAAAAATAACAGGCAGCGCAAAGGCTTCCCGAAGAACTTGCATAAGCAGGTCTTCCACAGCTTCTCCTTTCTGTTACTCAGGTTAAGGTCATAATCACTTTCAAAAAAAGCGGGAATCCCTCTATTTCCGAGGTATTCCCGCTTTTGCAGGACATCGGATCTATTTCTTTTTTACATCCTCAAGAATAGTCTTCAGGTTGGCGATGGTCCCGTCATAGAGGGGCACGGTCTTGTCTCTTCCATAGGGAGTGAGAAGAATATTCGCCTTCCCAGCCATCTCCACTGCTCCCTGAGATTTGAGGGCCGCAAGGAACTTTTCCTCGAGAATTTTGAGGGCTTCTTCAGGGGTTCCTTTGGGGGCGAAGACTGTGTACCAGGCGGGAAGGACCACATCGTATCCAAGTTCCTTCATGGTCGGCGTATCCGGAAGGGAGGCAACCCGTTCGAGAGAACAGACGGCCAGGGGTCTGACAGTACCGGCCTTCACAGTTGACGCGATGGTGCTGGGAACAGATGAACCGATATCCACCTTTTTGCCGAGGACGAAGGCAAGGGCTTCTGAGCCTCCTGTGGTGGGGACGTGGGTATTTTTAATTCCGGCGATCTTCTCGAAAAGGATGAGAGGGAGATGGGGCACGCTCAAATGCCGGCCGTGGCCGACCGTAAGGGAACCAGGATTTTCTTTGGCCATCTTCACCCAGGTGGGAACATCCTTTACGGGTGATTCAGAGACCACGAAAAAGGTGGGGACCACTTCGGTGATCTGCACGAGAGGCAGCCAGTCGGAGAGTTCATAGTTCACTTCCTCGGTGAGAGCAGTCGTTACGAGAGGGCCGTAGTCCGTCACGAGGAGAGTATATCCGTCATGGGGCTGCTGAAGGACAAAGTTGATTCCCTCCTGCCCGCCAGCTCCGGGCATGCAGACAACGTCCACCCGCTGTTCCAGGGTATCCTGGGCGGCAGTGGCGAGGACTCTGGACGAAATATCGACTCCGCCCCCTGCACCGTAAGGAACCACCATTCTGATCTGCTTATCTTTCGGGAATTCGGCCGCTCCTGCAAAAGACCCCGTAAGTAATATCGCCGCCGCTACCACTGCCCAGAGAAAAAACCTGTTTCTTCTCACCACTTCCACTTCCCTTCCTGAAATGATATTCACCGTATAGGCCTGATGCTTCTTCTCGCTAATCGTTCAGATCCACAAGCCGCCCCGGGTTGATGCTGCTGACCTTCCGTATTTCTTCGTCGGTAAGGCCGAGGTCCATAAGGCAGGCTATGAATTCACGGAAGCCCTCCACAGGGGTCGGCAGGGTATAGACTCCGAAATCCGTTCCGATCATGAAATGATCGGCACCGAATTTCCGTATCTGCTCCGCTACCTTTGCCACTCCGCCTACGGTGGTGGACTGGAGGCCTTCGTCCATGGCACGGTATTCCGGCTCAGTATAGTAATGGGTTTTTGGGATGGGGGTCGTGTGGGTATGGGCCGCAAGAAGACGTTCGATGACCGCACCGGAATTGATGGCTTTCTGCATGTCCGCATCGGTGAAATTCTCCACCACTGCGTTTGAAACCACAACTTTCTTAATTCCGAAGCGTTTGGCGAGCTCGATAAGGCGGAATGCCTCGGCCACCGAAACGTGCCCTGTCTCCATATACATCTGGGGGTTTGCGGCGATTACCTCGAGGATCTCTGTGAGTTCTTCCCCCGGTTCACCTTCGGGGATACGGATGCAGCGGCTCAGTTCTTCCGTGACAAACTTCGGATATTTGTCCTTCAGCAGTATCCATTTACCGTCTTCAAACCGGCCCTCTTTATCCGCCTGGTAAAAGGTGGAATGGGCGCCAAAGGTTAGGAAGCGCGCACCGGAACCGTAATGCACGGCGGTTTTGACCGCCCGGGGGTTCATTCCCCCGAAAACGGTGTTGAGAATGATTCCTCCGTAAACCTCAATTCCTTCCACCACCTGCATGACCATCCACGCGGTGCCCACGGACATATTGAAGACATCCATGATCGCGAAGGCGCGCATGCCTGCGTCCCTGGCTTCGATAGCCGTTTTGATGGGGTCGGTGCTTCTGGGGCTGCTTATAAGATGAGGACCGGGATGAACGTGGAGATCGATGGCACCTTCAAGAAATTTTTCGCTTTTGCTGCGGGATCGGCTGTACTGCCATGTGTCTTTAGTCATGGTCTGACCTCCTGGAATATTTTGGGAAGAGAGTTCAAAGGTATTGGAAACGCCCCTGATTATGGGATCAAAACATATCGTGTAAGATATTTCCTGTCAAATACTGATGCCTGAAATATCCAAACCCTGATCAATAAGAATCCTACGGATTTTGACGTCTCACTGCCTCCCATACGTCCGGCATTCCCGGAACATCAGTATATCGTGTATAACCCTCTTCAATAGCCGCTAAAGCTTTTTGAGAAATATAATCGGGTGTATCAAAACCCGGTTCACCCTGGGCAAAACTGATGATATCTATTCCTTCCCGTTTCAGAGTGTTTGCGAGGGATGAAGTGGATTCAGTTGCGGAGGGGCTGATATTGAGGACTGCCCTTGAGATCCTCGGGGTCATGAAGGTGATCACTCCCTTAAGTTAAGTATTTTTGGGTTGTTATTCATTATTATCCGCCGCCGGAGTCTGTGTCAAGTGCGTTATAGTAAATGCATTAGATCTGAAAGGACCTTCTGTATAGTAAAAATGCTTGCACATTAATGAAAAATTTATCGTGGAATGATAGAATACAGAAGACAGTATATAGGGAGAGGGGTGGGTTTTTTTATGGTAAACCGTATTTTTCATTCTTTAGGGGATCAGGTTTTTGAAACAATCAAGGAGTATGTTATCGACAACACCTACCAGCCGGGAGAAGTTCTGCAGATCGACAAGCTGGCCGCCGAATTCGGCGTGAGCACTACTCCGGTACGGGAAGCACTTCTCCGTCTTGAGGGAATCGGTCTCGTGGATATAGAGAGAAACAAGGGGGCCGTGGTTACCCAGGTCAGCGAAAAACGATCGGGCTATGTCTGGGAATTCCGAAGAATTCTCGAGGCGAAGGTAGCCCGGGACGCCGCTTTCAAATGCACCGACAAAGAAATTGACGAAGTTGAAGAGAAGGTCCAGAAAGTGCGGGAACATCCCGACAACTTTGACCTTTATCAGGAGTCAGACCTCGCCCTCCATAAACTCCTCGCGGGACACACCGAAAACCCCCTCATCCTCGAATCTCTGAACAACCTCAGCGTTCACGCCCGGCGCATCCGCTATTTCGCCGAAAACGGCCCCTTCCGTGAAGAGGTCATCGAGCAGGTTACGGAGGAACACATCAAAATTATCGAGGCTCTTCGCTCCCATGACCCCGACGAGGTGGAGAAGATCGTCGATCTTCATCTTCGGAATGCTGAGGAAAGGACGAAAAAAGCCCTCTCCCGAAGCCACTGACGGCGAAGTCAAAGAATGCCCGAGCATGATCGGCTCCTGCTGAAGAAATGAGAGACCCTTTTAAAGTGCCTCTCATTTTTTCTTTCAGCAGGATATTTCCCTCTGATCGTTATCTCAGGTAAGGAGGGTGAGCATGACTCCGGCGGCCACGGCGGTGCCGATGACCCCCGCCACGTTCGGCCCCATGGCGTGCATGAGCAGGAAGTTCCCCGGGTTCTCCTTCTGGGAGACCCGCTGCACTACCCGCGCGGCCATGGGCACGGCGGAG
>JALHFZ010000093.1 GCA_022837505.1 Synergistaceae bacterium | reverse complement strand
AACGCTGGGGAACTCTCTGCAAAATCTTGACATATTCATGGCGACATCATGCAATCTGTTATAATAATTGATAAGGCATGCCCAAAATATTCCGTGGTCTTATCCCGTGATGGGCGAAGTCCTCAACTTCCGAAATTTCCGCTGAAACGGCTCCGTCAAAAATATTTCCGCATGATCAGTCAGTGACAATGTTTCCACAAAAAGGAGGAGTAATTGATGGATTATCTCACGATGAAAGATCTGGAACCGCTTCTTGAAGCAAATGAAGAGTGGCTCGTATCTCTCTATATGCCGACCCATCGGGGCGGAGCGGAGATCGGTGGAAGAATCTCCTCCGGACCGCAGAGGAACGGCTCGAAAAGAAGGGAATACGCCCGGCGGACATCAAAGAATGCCTCAAGACAGCCTGGCAGTATCATCAGGATCCTCTTTTCTGGCAGAACCAGAGCGACGGACTGGCAGCTTTCCTGGGTGCCGGAGAGAGCCGCTTCTACAGGCTACCCGTAACTTTCGAGGAGCTGGCAGTAGTCTCTGACCGCTTTCACCTCAAACCCCTCCTTCCCTACTTCGCGAGGGACGGAAGGTTCTACATCCTCGCCCTCAGCCAGAAGCAGGTGCGCCTTCTCGAGGGCACCCGGTTCACCGTGGAAGAGGTAAATCTTGAGGACATGCCCCAGAGCGTTGCCGAGGCGCTGAACATCGACGAAGTCGATAGCCATCTTCAGTATCACACCGGAACCTCCTCTGCAGGAGGGGAACGGGCCGCCATGTATCACGGACACAACCCCCACGATGACGAGAAAGACCGGATTCAAAAATGGTTTCATCAGATCGACGGCGAACTGTCCGGCATTCTGAAGGGGAGAAAAGTACCCCTTGTTCTTGCGGGGGTGGAATATCTGTTCCATCTCTACAGGGAGGCAAACACCTACCCCCATCTTGTGGAGGGAGGGGTGACGGGAAATCCCGAGGATCTCCGTGCTGAGTGCCTCCATGAAAAGGCATGGCCCCTCGTGGAGCCGATCTTCGGAGAGGCCATGAAAAAAGCGAAGGAAAAATATTTCGAACTTACGGGTACAAAACAGATCACGAACGACATCTCCGAAGCCCTTCGGGCGGCGGAGCACGGAAGGGTGGAATCTCTCTTCATCCCGAAGAACCGGCAGGTCTGGGGACGGTATGACCGGGAGAGCGACTCCATCGAGATCGCGAAAGACCACCCCGCAGGAGCCCAGGACCTTCTCGACCTCGCAGCGGCAAAGACCATGCGGAACGGCGGAGACGTCTACGCCATGGTACAGGAAGAAATGCCGGGAGGAGAGTGGCTGGCGGCGGTATTGCGGTACTAATCTGAAAAGATTATAACATTGCAAAATAAGGCGGAGCGCTGCAACTCTCGGGCGTTCCGCCTTTTGTTGAAAGGGACCGCCCCCGGTTTCATTTTTCCGGGATGCATCCCCTCATCTCTGAAGGCCCGTCAACCGCAGAAGAAGCTGACTGCCCTTCGGCCGGATCAGGGATGCCCCACTCGCAGGGGACATTCACCTGGCACTTGCCGCAGCCGTACCGGGGAGAATACTTTTTCTTCATTATATCGAGGTACTCCGCGCACCGGACATGATCTTTCCCCCCTTCGATGGTGATGGCCCCCACGGGACAGTTCCGGACGCAGGCGCCGCAGAGGGTGCACCGTTCATACACCGAGGAGGGGATTGTATTATCCGGTTCGAGGAAAGCGGTGGTGATCACGCTTCCGAACCTTCCGGCGATGCCTCTCTCTGTGATGAACCCCTTGGAAAGGCCGAAGGAGCCGAGTCCGCACACGTAGGCGGCATGCCGTTCGGACCAGTTGCTCGTGAAGGAGACGGGCAGGGGTCTGCCCTCTTCGTCCAGAAACACCCTGTTCTCCCCCGTGCAGGAGGCGAAGCGGCAGTCAAGGGAGGGGGAAAGGGCCTTTTCCCCCTCTTCCTGAAGTCGGGAGACGAGAAAGGCCATAAGCCGGTTGATGCACTCCTGCCCCTCGATACGTCCGTGGAGCCATTCCGGTGACGGCTCGGCGGGGTCCGCCCTGTTCGCCCGCCGTATGGTCTCCGTGAAGGGAAGGAAGAAGGAGATCACCGACCGGGCTCCGGGGAGCCATTCTTCCGGAAGAAGGAGATGATCCCCCACAACCCCCTCCTTTTTCAGACCGGAAAAGGCCGGGTCAGCCGCCCCCGCGACCCCGAGCAGGGGAGGGGAGAAGATCTCCATTCCGGCGACCTCTTCATTTATGGCAATCTCGGGGAGAACGCGGTTGCATCCTGAACCCTCAAGAAAATCCACGATCAAATTTCGTACAACAGATTTATCCATGGAGCCTCCTCATCATTCCCCTGCAAGCCTTTTGGAAAGTATATCCCATGAGAAATATGCCTTCCGTAACTCACTCAGAAAGTTTTTTCAGAGCCTTCGGGTTGCGGATGTTTATCTTTTCGAGGGCATCTTTAAAGGATGTTGGGTGTACGGTATCCTTTACCGGCGTAAGAATGAGCACCTGCCCGTCTGTAGTGACGTCAAAAAGCGTCTCCCTGTCAGCTCCAAGGAGTTTAAGAATGGGTTTGTCAATGACCAGCACCAGGCTGTTGCCGTGTTTTATCATTTTCGTTCTCATGGGACATGTCTCCACTTTAGTTGGTATTCTGCTGATAAAAATGTACAGCCTAGATGTGTAATCGTCAAACTTGGCAGCAGCCTGCCAAACTGTTGGATTTTCGGTTCGAGTTCCACGCCTGCCGAACATCCGTACCGGTCGCCATTAATGGAATCTGCGGCATAGCACCTCAAAAACCTTTTCGGACTCGAACATATAGTTTCACTGAAGAGAGTTATGCTAACGGAAAGAAGAAACTTTCTTGTTTTGTGCCGCTTCAGGTTTTGGTTCAATCCCCCCTTGTAAAAATTTATTTTTGTGGTAAAAATAAATCACCAATATGGAAAGATTTGCACAGTGAAGATGAAGTGAGCATTATGAATCCTGGAGGGTCTCATGAAAACAGACGAAGCTATTCATGCGAAATTGCTTGCATATATTCCTTTAGTGAAATTTCTTGCGCAGTACCTCGGAAGAAACTCGGAGATAGTGCTTCATGACCTTCGGAACATCGAACATTCTATTGTTGCGATCGAAAACAGCCATCTGAGCGGCCGCTCAGTTGGTGATCCCTTAAAAAATCTCGGCCGTTTTTTTCGTGAGCAGCAGAAGGTTTCGGCTGACTTTATCAAGCCGCGTCTTACCGTTAACGAGAAGGGGCAAAAAAGAAAGACCGCTACCTATATCATAAAGGATGAAGACGGTGATGTCATAGGACTTCTCTGCATCAATACCGATCTCACAAGATTTGAAGAACTTCGCGAATCTCTTGACGACTATATTCTCGGTTCTGTACCGATGCAAAAGGAAGAGCCGAAGCTTGTCAGCCTTCCGGAAGGCGAAGACGACTCGATCAAGGATCTGACCCATACAATAATAAAAGAAACCATACAGAATTCTCCGGTGGCACCCTCCAGAATGACTCCTGATGAAAAAATGATGATCGTCGATAAATTGAATACCCGGGGAGTGTTTCTGCTAAGAGGAGCTATCGGTGAAGTGGCCCGGCTTTTGGAGACCTCTGAAAATTCGATCTACAGATATCTTGGAAAAGTTTCGACAAGCGGTGCCCGCAGCTCATGATATAACATCTGAAGGATATTGCTTGATTTTCCCTTGAAGAGGCTTTTATACGATACGGGCATTGAACAGGATTTTTCAGAAAGGTGATAGAAGATGACGATTTCGAGACAGATGGCTGAATATGTGTTCGGGCTCGAATTTGACAAGATACCGGAGCAGACGGCGCTCAAGGCAAAACATTGCCTGGCGGACTGGCTGGCGGCTGTTTTTTCGTCTGCGGGAAATGATCTTTCAAACACATATGCTGATCTTGCCCTGTCCCTGGGCGGCGTGGGGCAGACCTCCCTAATCGGCAGAAAGGAAAAAACATCCTTTCCCTGGGCGGCTTTCGCGAACGCCTGTCTCGGGCATATCATGGAAGTGGACGACGGACATCGTATGTCGATCATGCATATCGGCACGGTTGTTTTCCCCGTGGTGTTCGCCTATGGGGAACAAAACGGAGCTAACGGCAAGAAGATGATTGAAGCCGCCGTATGCGGATACGACCTGGCCATCAGAACGGGAGAATGCCTCGGAAAAGATCATTACTCCCGCTGGCATACCACCTCCACTGCCGGAACTTTCGGGGCAGCGGCGGCAGCTGCAAAAATGCTTGGTTTGAGTGTGGACGAAATCGTAAATACCCTTGGACATGCAGGCACCCAGGCCGCGGGACTCTGGCAATTTCTTGAAGACGGGGCTGTTTCGGCGAAGCCTTTTCATCCGGGGAAAGCTGCCTTCAACGGCATTCTGGCTGCAGAACTAGCCTTTCGAGGAATAGAGGGAGCACGCCGAATTTTTGAGGGTGAAAAGGGATTTTGCCGGTCCGTATCTTCAGAATGTCGTCTCGACTTTCTGACTAAAGATCTCGGTCAGGTCTACAAGGTCGACGAGGTAAATTTCAAGGGGTATCCTACCTGCGGACAGACTCACACCGTAATCGACGGGGTGAAGAAGATAATGGCCGAAGAAACTTTTTCTCCGGAGGAAATAGAAGAAGTCGAAGCGCGGGTGTATCAAAAAGCCATCGAAGTCGCGGGGATAGAAAATCCCAAATCCCTTGAAGAAGCGAAATTCAGCAACGCCTTTTGCGTCGCGTCCCTTCTCCTCAAAGGAGACATCACCTTCACCAATCTTTCGGAAGACGATCTTTTGAATCCCGGAATAAGAACGCTGATGTCAAAGGTTGTTCTGGTTGCCGATCCGGAACTTGAAAAACTCTTTCCTGAATGCAGGCCCTGCGAAGTGACTATTCGGCTCAAGAACGGAAAAATTATGAAAGCGGAAAACCGGTTCCGCAAAGGAGACCCGGAAAATCCCATGGACCGGAAAATGATAAGCCGCAAGTTCGAGGAACTCACGGAAAGCATACTCTCTCAAAACGATAGAGACGAGATCCTCGAGTGGGTCTACGATTTGGACCGGATGAAGGGATTTCACTGGTTTTAACCCATCGAAAAATAGTCAATAAAATTAAGTAATGTGGAG
>JALHFZ010000020.1 GCA_022837505.1 Synergistaceae bacterium | reverse complement strand
ATCGGGGGTAGGCCTCTCCGAGCCTCGTCAGGGTGGAGGCGCTTCTGTTGATCCGGTTGACGATAATCAGGCGCCCCTGGGTTACCCTGACGTTCTCGGTGAATATCTGGGCTGCAAGGTTCGCCACCGGTTCCTCCGGATGGGTGCCGCCGATGATGACGGCTGTCCCTCCGGCTGCGCCGCTGTCGAAAATATAGACATTCGCGTCGTTGATCGTACCCTTGACAGCCTCATCGTAGTCGCTGAGTTTTTTTACCTCGGTGATGGCCGGGCTGACCACCACGGCCTCTTCATACGTCCGGTGTTCCCGGAACATATAGCCGCCCAGGGCCGCCGAGGCGCCGAGGATGATAAGAACGGCCAGTTTGAATGTTCGCAGGTTCATTTTTTTCTCTCCCTTCCGCATCTACTTCAGGCGCAGAACCCGCAGCACGAAGGGAATCATGATAATTCCGTAAAGAAGGGCCTCCTGCCTGCTCTTTGTCCTGGCGAAATTCCACATAATCGCCGCCAGAAAGAAAAGAGTGATTCCGTAATAGAGCACCATAACGATCGTGTTGAGCAATACGAGATTCATTGAGTCAGCCTCCGATCACGTTGGACAGTTCCTTGCTGTAGACCATGAACAGCGTCGACAGAAGGAGGATGAATGCCATGGGGACAAGGGTGGCTTTGACAAAACCTCCGAAGTAGCTTCCCTTGTAGTTAAGCTCCATGACGGATGCCCTGCCCACCACTGCCGTAGGAGGAAGGCAGTCCCCGAGAGGCCACATCACCGACCATGCAGCAAGGGAGATAATGGGGTTCAGCCCCTTCATGTTGAAGAGCATGATGAGGGGAACGCCGAAGAGGGGCGCCACGGCATACTGAAGGACACCCTCCGAGACGGGCAGGATGATCCAGAGGGTATAGAAGAGAACGCTCAGCGGCAGGGTCACTACGGCGAGGGAGAGAAGCCCCCGCACCCCGCTGAGGGCGGTCACCTGAATGAGAATGCCAACAACGACCATGATTCCCACAAGCCCCAGCAGGTTTTTCACCGTAGCGCAGGCTACCGGGAAAAGGCGGGGTTTCACGGGACTGACAAAGAGAACGGTCAGCCCGCTGATCATGAAGATGAGGGGGAGCCCCAGGATCGGAAAGGAGTAGGGGAGTATCCTCCCCGCAAGGACGAGGGCGATGAGGACGACGAAAGGGAGGGAGGCCCGGCCCCAGTTCCATCCTGCCGGCACCTCCGGCAGATCGGCGAGGGCTTTGTCGAGGTCCACGGATTTTCCCCGCCCGGCGAGCCAGAAGGCGGAAAAAAGGGCCCCCGAGATGGAGAGGATGGCCAGAGGAATAGCGAAGCCCACATAGGGCATGTTCGCCCCGGCGGAGGCCATCATCGCCCAGAGGTTAATGGGAGGGCAGGCTGCGCTCATGGCTGCGAGAAGAAAGATGAGGGCGACCCTTTTATCCTCGGGAACCCCCATGGACACGAGGACGGCACCCACAAGGGAGCCTACGGTGAGTACGGTGGTGGCTCCCGAACCGGTGATCGCTCCGGGGACCATCATGACGACCACGAGGAGAAGAAGGCAGACGATCCGCCGGGAGTGGAAGGTGCGGACGATCTCCCGAACGATGAAGGCCACGCCCCCCGCCTCCTTGTAGAGAGCCATGAAATAGGTGGCTGTAAGAAAAATCAGGCAGACGTCGAAGTAGGTGAAGGACCCCTCCACGAGATGGCGGATCATCTCGGAGAAGGGGAGGGCTGACCTCGGATCGACCCCCTTCGGCAGAACGGCATGGGCCGCGAGAGCCGCCAGTGTAGCGGCAAACATTGAGAGTTCCGTGGTGAACTTCAGGTATTTGCTCAGGGCGAAGACTGCGACAATAACGCCCAGGACGAGCAGGGAATGATGAAAAATGGTCATTTACGACACCCTTTCGGAAAAAGGTAGAGAAAAAGGGCCTCAGAAGAGGCCCCTTGTGCTTGGAGGAAATTACTTCAGCGCGGATCCTATGGCGAGAGCGTCCTTGACCTTGAGAAGGGGTTTTTCGTGCTCGGCGGCGTATTTCGTGAAGTAGCCGTCGCTGTCGCTGTCGTCAATGACAAGAATGATATCGGCGTCCTTCATGACCGCCTCGATGGATGCCTGGTCGGAGGAGTCCGTGCGCCGGGCCATCCCCTCAACGTGAGCGCCCACGACCTTTATCCCCGCTTTTTTTGCCGCGGCGATAAGCTCGGTGCAGCGTTCGATCTCCTTGTCCACGTTGGTTCCCGCTGCACCCATCCCCTTCATGCTCGTGCCGCTTGTGACGATGAGGGTTTTTGCGTCCGTGCCCTCGAGGTCCGAGGCCGAGAGCTGGTTATTGCTCTCCGCCTTGACTCCGACCTGCATGGCCGACATTTTTATCATCACCGCACCGGGGCTCTGGCCGCAGGTGGTGACGAGAAAGGGGCCTTCCAGGGTGATCTGGTCGGTCTCACCGGCAAAGGCGAGGCTGCCGAAGAGCAGCAGGGCCGCCAATACAAAAACTAATTTTTTCATTTCAGTAATCCTCCTTTTTCTTCAGAGAAGGGGTGCCGGCAATGAGGGCCGGTTAACCGGCCCTCTGGCTGAATCCTTTTATTTACCGGTTTTGCCTGATTTTTTTCTTTCAAGATCCCGGAGGGTCAGTTCGCCGAAGCCCACTTCTTCAAGGTACTCGGTGGGGTAGCCGACGGAGACCTGTTTCCCCTCTTCATTGATGACCGCGCCGTCCTGGTACTTTCCGATGAGATGGAAGGCGAAGTTCCACCATCCCTTTTCAACCTTGTTCAATGCGTCGTTTGTGTACTCCGTAAGGTATTTCACAGCCTGGGAGGGGTCATTCTTATAGAGTTCGACCGCTTTCTTCTCCACCTCGGCCTGTTTTTCGAAGAAGACGTTCTCGAACTCAGCCTTCTTCTCTCTGATCTCGGCGTACATGGCGTTCCACCGGAGGTTGGCCCAGTTATTGACGAGGTTGAAGGCCCACCAGGCGCTGTCCCGGTCGAATACGTGCCGCTTGCCCGTCGTCCAGGGCTTCGGAAGCTCGGTCACGCCGCAGTAGATGGGGACATAGACGGTCGTATCCGGAGCATCCTCGCCGAACCACAGAACGCCGCCCACGGGGTTGGGAAGCCAGTCCCGGCTCTGGGAGACAAAGCTGTAGGAGCAGCGGAACATGGCGATGGGGCGCTCCCAGTCGAGACCCTTCTTCCCCTCGGGGCGAACTGCCACGGGGGTGGGCCATCTGTTGGGGCTGCCGAAGGGGCCTGCTGCCGGTCCCTTGGTCAGGTCGTAGTCGGTTCCCTCAAGATGGTCGCTGTAGATGTTCATGATGTCCTGAATCTTCAGCTTCTTGTCGGGGACTACGGAGAAGGGGTAATGCTCGTACTCGTCGAGGATCTCGAAATTCTGAGAGGGGGCCACAAGGCTGAACGCCCTCCACTCCCTCCGGGCCTGGTAGTAGGGGTAGCCGTAGGGTTCCGGGTTGAATACGTTTGCGAAATGGAAGGGTTCGCCCTTTTTCCACCACCCCATCTGCTCGGGCAGCTTGGTAATGTCGGTGGAATACATGAAGTTCTCTTTGTCGTCAAAATCGATCTCGCCTATCCTGGCGCGGTTCGCCCCCACGAAGACCTGATCATCGGGAACGCGCCGGGCAGCCCAGTGAGCTCCGGGACGGCCGGACTCCTTGTTCCAGAGGCCGGGGCCGCAGACCTCGAAGACCCAGAGTTCCTTGGGATCGCCGATCACGAGGGTCTCGCCTCCGTCGGCGTAGCCGTGCTTCTCCGCCAGGGCGCCCATGACGGCGATGGCTTCTCTGGCTGTTGCCGCTCGAGCAAGCCCGAGGTCCTGAAGGTTTTCAATGTAGAAGATCCCCTCGGGGCTTCCGAGTTCATCCCGTCCGCTCCAGGTGAACTCGGCCATAATGAGCTGCTGGTCGTTCATGAAGGGGTAGCCGATGTGGAAATAGGTATAGGTTTTCTCCGCCTGGGGGATCTCTCCCACTTTTTTGATCGGCCGGTCGGGACGGGTGGCATAGCAGAGGATATTGTAGATATCCACCATCTCTCCCGGTTTATGGGTTCCGCCGGGGATGATCTGGATACGATGGTCGTACCAGCCGTCGCATGTGTGGCTGACCAGGACCGATCCGTCCGCGCTTGCGTCTTTTCCGACACCCATGGGGGTGCATGCAGCTGCAGCCTGAGCAAGGAAAAGAAGGAGCATGATCGACAAAAGAATTCCCGTACGCCTGTAAATCGTCATTCGTTCTACCTCCTGAGATTGGATTTTTGAAAAAAGCATCAGTGAAAAGGAGCCTTTGCCACTCCGGATGCCTCTGAAGCCGCAGTTTCGTTTCAGCATTATACCCTCATTAGATGAAAATAGCCAGTTATTTCAAGGGGAAAATTACCATATGATCATATTGCAGCACCGGATAGTCTGAGAGGTGAGCTGTGGAGGAGTCCTTTCCGGCCAGGGTGGAAGGGCCTTTTTCCGCCGGGAAAGACCTTGGTCTGTCAGTCGGCGAGGATGACCCCGACTTCCTTTTCACCGTCAAGATAGACGGAGAAGTTTCCCGTGTAATGCCGCACCGCCGGATGACGCTTCGGCTCGTAGGGAGTGCTCTCGAACCATGGACGGTTGAGGACGTTCCCCTTCATTCCGTCAAAGACGGGAAGATAGAGAGTGCCGTCCACGTCGAGGTCGAGAAAGAAGTGGGTGCCGTAGGAGAGCTCCGGGGTATAGTCGCTCTCCAGAATTCCGATCTCCACAAGGCAGCCGCAGTGACAGATTTCGTTGTATCGGACGGGAACGCCGAGCTTCGGGTTTGTGCTCCCCCATCGGCCGGGGCCGGCGAGGATGTAGTTTGTCCCCGACAGTTTGTGGTTTATCCTGCCGATCTCCCGGGCGACCTCGAAATAGCTTTGATCTTTGCCGTAGAGGTCCGGGTCGACGTAGACGATATGGTGAATATTTTCCAGCCTTCCGTTGCTGACCATCCTGTTTCCCCGGAGCACCACCTGTCTGTCCCCCGGGTCAGGAATGACCACCAGGGCCATCTCCTCGTAGGAGGCAAGGGGCCGGAGCTGCAGAAGGGTGAGCTTCTCCTCCCCGGTATCGTAGGTGAATTCGATATCCGCGGGGCTACCCATCTTCTCCTCAAGAAAAGCGCAGAGCTCTTTGACGAGGCTGAAAAACCTCGGGTGCCTCTGGGGAAAGGCAGAGAAGGAGAAGATCGGGTGCCCTCCCTTCACCTGGTCAGATCCGGCCCAGTAGAGGAGGCTGTCCGCGTAGATTTCGATAAAGGCCCCTGAGAAGGGGTGCTCCCGGAGGAGGAAGGGGAGGTGGGATGCCAGAGGAGCGGTCATGAAGGCCCCTGATCTGCGGTCGATATAGTCGAATTCACTCTGGCTCGTCATGGCGATCTCGGCGGGCAGGTTTCCCTGGGGGCGGAGGCTGGGGTGGGACAGATAGACCACGGAGGCCTTCAGCCTGTCCACCGTGCGCGTTCCGAGGCCGAAACAGAATCGGACGACCCCGTCCTCCTTGCGTATCCTTGGAGAGGGGCGCCGGTAGACTTTGGAGAAGGCCGTTCCGGCGATCTCGGGATAGTACATGAAATTGCGCTCTTTTCCCATTACCGGCTGAATTACCACCGCCATGGATTCATCCCTGTCGGTGAGCCCGTGTTTACTCCGGTATGCCCGGGCGGCGGGGTTGTAAAGGGACGCCCAGACTTCCTTCACGGCCGAGAGGAAGAGGGCCTCTCTCTCTTCGATTGAACCGATGTTCGCCGAAAACCTTGTGCCGTACTTTCCCGCAAAGGAGAGCTTTCGCGAATCCTCGAGGATTGAGCTGGAGCGGATGGCAAGGGGGACATCCCCGATGGCGGCGATCATTCTCCCGATGTCCGTCAGAAGAGAGGGGCGCACCGCCCCTCTTTCAAAGGCGCCGGAAAGGCGGGAGAAGAGCCTGAGAGAGAACTCATCGTCCGATCCGTCCCCTTCGGAGGCGGTCTCCTCCTCCAGAAGAGCCTCTATATGGTTGTCCGACAGAAAATCACAGAAGGCCTCGGTAGTAAGGACAAAATTGATGTCGGGAAAGTTCACGCAGTTCTCCAGGGGGCTTCCCGTGACGGCATTGAAGGCGAAGGCCAGTCCCCGGGCCTTCCCCCCCACGTCGCCGTCGCCGATCAGCCGTTTGTACCGGTGGAAGATTGGTTTCGGATCAAAGTCTGAGTAGTTCAAATATGATGCCTCCCCACAGCCGCGGAAATACTTTATCAGGGCTTCAGACGGTAGATCGTCCTGGGCCAGGGAATGGCCTCACGGATATGCTGCAGGCCGCTGACCCACGCGACCACCCGTTCGATTCCCATTCCGAACCCGCTGTGAACAAACGTGCCGTACCGGCGGAGGTCGAGATACCAGTCATAGGGTTCCTCCGGGAGCCCCTCCTCACGAATCCTCGCCAGAAGGCGGTCATAGTCGTCCTCCCGCTGGGAGCCGCCGATGATCTCCCCGTACCCCTCCGGGGCGAGCAGATCGTCGCACAGGACGAGGTCGGGGTTGTCGGGGTGTTCCTTCATATAAAAGGCCTTCACGGATTTCGGGTAGTTCTCGATGAAAACGGGCCGGTCGAACTGCTTCGTGAGGATGGTCTCATCTTCGTTTCCGAGGTCGCTTCCGTAGAGGGTTGAGCTTCCGAGGCGGGAGAGCATGTCGATGGCCTCGGAATACTGAAGATGAGGGAAGGGGGATTTGATGTTCTCAAGCTTCGAGACATCCCTTTCAAGGGTGTGAAGCTCTTCGCCGCAATGTTCGAGGACCTGGGAGACGAGGTGAACGATGAGGCGCTCCTGGAGGTCCATATTGTCTTTATGATCGTAGAAGGCAACCTCCGGCTCGAGCATCCAGAATTCGGTGAGATGGCGGCGGGTCTTTGATTTCTCAGCTCTGAAGGTCGGGCCGAAGCAGTAGACTTTTCCGTAGGCTGCCGCGGCGGCCTCAGCGTAGAGCTGTCCCGTCTGGGCCAGATAGGCCTTTGAATCGAAGTAGTCGATTTCGAAGAGCCCCGAGGCCCCCTCTCCGGCAGCTCCGCTGATAATGGGGCTGTCCACGAGGAGGTATCCGTCGGAGTGGAGAAATTCCCGGGCGGCCCAGATGACCCGGTCACGGATCTTCATGATGGCGTACTGACGGCTGCTCCGCAGCCAGAGGTGGCGGTTGTCGAGCAGGAAGTCGATGCCGTGATCCTTTTTTCCGATGGGGTATTCCGATTCGGGGTTCTGAAGGATCTTCAGCCCCGAGACAGACAGCTCGACCCCTGAAGGAGCCCGCTCGTCCCTGCGGACCAGGCCTGTCACCTCCACGGACGCCTCAAGACGGAGCCCCTTGGCGACGGCAAAGAGGTCTTCAGAGACCTCGGACTTGACCATTACCCCCTGCACAGTGCCCGTTCCGTCCCGAAGCTGGAGAAAGTGGATTTTTCCCGAACTCCTCATATTGTAGAGCCATCCCCGAAGGGTGACCTGTGAATCGATTTTTGACGGAAGATCTCCGATATATACCCATGGAACTGACATATGCACTCTACCTCCCAGACTGAATGAAAGCAAAAATGGCCGTCCGCTGTTCCGGCTGCGAGTATATGATACACTAAACGACACGCGAAAAAAAAGGAGAAACAGAGTGAATATTCCCCGTATCGCCCTTGCTCATGAAAAGAGGCCCGGAAGGGTTCCCCAGAGTATCCTTGCCGCTGCCGCGCTGAAGCATCTCGGACACCCTCTGAAGGTTTTCTGCGCAGGCCCGGACGAAAACCTCTCCCGCCTCGCCGGACTCGTTCTCGGAGAGGACGTGACCATCCTTGACCCCATCTCCTGCGGAAGTGCCAGAATATTCAAGACTCTTTTTCAGAGGGCGTCCCGCCCTGACTCCCTCAATATAATACTTCTCCCCCTGGGGGAGCGGACCGAAGGGGACGTCTTCTCCTTTTTCCCCGAGGGGGCGGAGATCTGCAGGCAGCTTGAATGCCCCATGGTCCCCGTGGTCTATTCCGATTCCTCCGCAGGGGTGGCCGCGAGGATCATGGGGGATATGACGGAACGTTTCGCCGGCCCGGGAGGGATCTCCCTTCCGGCGGCTCTCTTTTCGTCCGTCCTGAACCCCAGGGAATACCAGCTCCTTGAAATTGAGACGGGGAGGCTGTCTCCCCTCATGGCCCTCGGCTATATCCCCGGAACTCTCGAAAGAGGGGCTCCCGAACTGCTTGAGATGTGCCTTCCCGATTCCTCCGCAAAAGTCTCCCTCCAGGTGAGGTCTGCCGCCGCCCAGCTCGGGACTGTTGCCGGGCAGGTGGACTGGAATATCCTCTGGGGAGTCGCCCGCTTTCACGAAGGGTGGACCGTTGCCCCTGAACCTCTGAAGGGGAAGTATGCGGGGATTTCAGTGGGGATCATCGACCATGACGCTCTGCGCCTGGAAGGGGACAACGCCCGTCAGCTTTTTTCCATGTTCGGCTGCTCGGTGAAGACCCTCGATCTGCAGAGCCGGGGAGGGCCTGAACTCAACGCCCTCTACATTCCCCACGGGCCCGGCTTCCTTCTGGCGGAGCATCTGTTGGGAAATGCAGGCATCAAGGAGTGGTTCCGCAGTTTTTTCCGCTCCAGCAGGGGGGTTTTCGTAAACGGCGGGGTCACGCCTCTCCTCGGCAAATCCTTCTCCCTTCCCAATGACCGCCAGTACGAGGGGCTTGGCATCTTCCCCTTCCGGGGAAGGTTTGAGATCCCCTCTTCCGGAATGCGAAGGGTGGAGATCTCCTCCCGGGAGGGGGACTCCCTGCTGAACATCGGTGAAAAGATGCGGGGATACATCCCTTCGTGCTGCTCCGTCGTCAATTCTGATGATACCCCTCCCTCCCTCTGGACCCTGAGAGAGCCCGGCAAGACCAAGAACTGCGGGGTCTCGGGGTGGAGCCGGGGAAAGGGTGTTGCCACAGACGTCTGCATCCAGCCCTGGAGCAATATCGAGGGAATGGGGAGATGGCTCGCCTTCTGCAAGTCCTGAGGAGGAACTCTCCTTACAGCAGGCCGTAGTCCTTCAGGGCCAGGGCGGGATTTTCATACCCCTTGAGGTCAGGAAGAAAATTTCCTATGGGAGCGAAAAATCCCCTTCCGAAGGATCGGGAGGTCTGGCGGTCACTCTCGGCGTCCCCGAGGAAGAGCGGAGAGGACGCGGACGTTTTTTCGCATAGAAGTGCCAGTCCGTCCGGTGAGGGCTTTATCATCCCCGTCTCAGGGGTGACGATGAGGTCGGGGGGGAAGTCCTCCCAGTTCAGGAGCTTCAGGGCGAGGCGCAGCTCCTTCAGAGGCCGGCCCGTGTAGATTCCCGCCGGGAGGGGCAGATCCCTCCAGAAAAAGGATGCGAGGGGGGTTTCCCTCTCCCACAGACCGGCCCTCCGGGTCGTGTAGAGGAGGGTTTCTCCCATGGCCTCGTATTCATCCCCTCCGAAGTACATCTCTTCGCAGGCCTGCCGGAGGGGATCCCGGAGCACCCTCTCTCCGAAGGCCGACCGTACCCATGAAAGGACGTCCGTGCCGGTGAATCCCCTCAGGAGAGCCCCCCATTCCTCCGGGGAAGGGAGGGCGGCGGCAAGGGAGGATGTCCCCCGGGATGCGGCGCAGTTCAGGGCGGCCCAGGCGATATCGTAATCGTCGTTGAAGGCCGGATGGGTTTTTGTGACTGAGAAGTGCCGGGAGGAGAACCCTTCGCTGTCTGGGATACACCCGAGAACCCTGGTCCACCCCCACAGAAGTGCCCTCGATACCACCTCGGGGTACGACCGGGAGGCATCCACAAGCACTCCGTCCACATCGAAGACGATCATGTCCGGTTTCGGAACTGAAGACACCATTGGCAGGTTCCCTCCTGATCTTTCTGCTTGAATACCGGCCATTTTAGCAGAAAAGAGGGAGAAGAAAGAGGAGGAAGACAGGATGCTCCTTGAGATCCCCCTGAGTTCGGGTGCCGGACCGCTCTTCCGGCAGATTGCCTCTCACCTCGAGAAGATGATCCGGGCAGGGACCATCTCCGGTTCAGCGAGGCTTCCCGGAACGCGGGAGCTCGCCGCCAGGCTCGGGGTGAGCCGCTCGACGGTGATCGAGGCCTACGGAGTTCTCGCTGAGAAGGGGCTGATCAGGATGAGGGGGCGCAGCGGAACCTACGTGGAGAACCGTCCTCCTGAAGAGCATCTTCCTCCGGGAGAGCCGGCAGAGCTCCTGAGATTCGATTCCGAGCGGCCGACGGAAGATCTCGTCCCCACGGAGATTCTGGCGAAGATCAGCCGGTCTGTCCTCCTGGACGACGGAGGGAAGTCCCTCGCAGGTCTCCCTCCGGAGGGCTCCCCCGAGCTCCGCCGGGCCCTCCTGCGCCATGCGGTGCTCCGGGGCATCCCCGCGAGGCCGGAGGAGGTGGTGGTGACTTCGGGAGGAAAGGACGGACTGTCCACCCTCCTTCGCACCTGCCGCAAGGCGGGGTTTGCGAGGGTGGTGACGGAGGAGCTTTCCTACAGCGACATCCAGGGGATCGCCCGAAACGAGGATATCCCCCTCTCCACCGTACCCCTCCTGGGGAAGGGGGATTTGTCCCCCCTTGAGAATTTGTCCGAAAAAGATGTCCTCTATCTTGTACCGACCTTTCAAAACCCCATGGGAACCACCCTCTCTCCCGAGATCCGCCGGAAAATCCTCTCCCTCCGGGCGAAAAAGGGGTTCCTCATCCTTGAGGATGACAGCTACGGAGAGCTCCGGTACTGCGACAAGAGCATCTCCGCCCTCAAGGGGATGGACGACGGAGACGGCGTGGTCTATCTCGGATCCTTCACCCAGCTCCTCTTTCCTGGAATCCGCATGGGGTATGTCCTCCTTCCTCCCTTTCTCACCGGCAGCTACCTCGAGACGGCCCGGTTCCGCCAGGGGCAGGTCTCCTCCCTGGTGCAGATCGTCCTGTGCCGTTTCATTCAGGAGGGGGCCCTCGCCGAGGCGATAGAAACTGCCAGGGGAGTTCTTTCCGTGCGGATGGAGACCCTGTACTCCTCCCTGCGGAGGGCTTTTCCGGAGAGGGAGATTTCAAAGCCCGACGGAGGGCTGTACCTGTGGTTTTCCACGGGAAGGCTGAGGGGAGAGGAGGCGGCGGAAAGGGCAGCGGAGAGGGGAGTGCTGGTGACTCCCGGCGGGATTTTTTCTCCCCGGGGGGGTCCGGTAAGGGGGGTGCGGTTCGCCCTCGCATCGGTGGATGCCTCCCGGATTGAGGAGGGCGTGAGGCTTCTGCAGAAGGCCTGGGGGGGCCTGCTCTAGCCTCAGCGGTCGAAGCGGTCGGGCTCCTCCCCGTCGTCTCTGAGGGTTACCAGATATTTTTTCCAGAGGAAAAGGGCCGCCCATGCAGAAAGGGATCCTCCTAAAAGGCCGAAGAGGATGTAATCGATCCGTCCCCGGCCGAGGAGATACCCCCCCATTCCGGCGAGGGCATATCCGTAGAGGACGATTGTTCCCATGGAAAGCAGCAGAACGAACTGGCGCATATACTCAGCTCCCTGTTCTTCTGATTGTAGCACGGGGGGGAAAATTTTTTCCCTGTCTTGTTTCTTTTTTATGGACATGTTAAAGTATGCCAAAATATATAATACTGACTGTTATACAATAAACGCCTACAACGCCGTGAGGAAGAAAACAGGAGGAATAATTCATGAGGGAACCCAGGCTCTATACCACCTCGGCGGACTACGCCTATCAGGAGCTCCGCCACCGCATCATCACAAAGCAGCTCAAGCCGGGGCAGCGGCTGCCGGAGGTGACGATCGCAGTTCAGATGGGAGTCAGCCGGACTCCCGTCCGGGAGGCTCTGAGGCGCCTCGCAAGCGAAGGGCTTGTGATTATCATTCCCAACAGCGGGGCCCGTCTCGCCGCTCCCACAGCCAAGGAGATAGAGGACACCTTTCTCGTGAGGGAGCAGCTTGAATGCCTCGCCATCCGCCTTGCGGCGGAACGGGTGGGAGAACGTCATCTCCGCCGCCTGGAGGAGGCCATCGTGGAGGAGGCCCGGGCAATAGATCAGCGGGATCTTGAGGTCTATCTCGAGGTGAACGAGTCCTTCCACAAGACCCTCGCTGACGCAAGCGGAAACAAGGTCCTGGCAGAATACGTGGAGAACATCCTCGCCCGGACGAACGCCTATATCGTCTTTTACGACCCCTTCTACGAGAGGGAGAGCATCCCTACGGTGGATGCCCACCGGGAGATCCTGGTGGCCCTCCGCTCCCGGGACGCTGAAAAATGCGTGAATCTGATGCGCCGGCATCTGAGCGATGCTTTCTCCGGCCTCAGCGAGGTCGTGGAAGAATAGCCTTTTTTCTCCGGGGCGGAAGGTATTCGGGGAGCCCGACATCTCGGATGCTCCCTTTTTTTTCGCCAAAAAGGGCTTCTTTCAGTGAGAATACTATAGAATAACGTCAAATCCCGTCCGGCGATCTCCGGACGAATTTCCCGGGAGGTTCTCCTTTATTATGAAAACGACAATTCCCACCCTCGATCTTACCCGCAACTATGCCCGCATAAAGGGTGAAATCAAGGAGGCCCTTGAAGAAGTCCTTGAAGGCCAGCACTTTATCCTCGGCCCTGAAGTCGGAAAATTTGAAGAGGAATGCGCCCGGTATCTCGGCGGCGGTGTCTCGGCGGTCTCCTGCGCCTCGGGCACCGACGCCCTCTTCCTGGCCCTCATGGCCCTCGATATAGGCGAAGGGGACGAGGTCATCACCACTCCCTACAGCTTTTTCGCCACGGCCAGCTGCATCACCCGCCTGGGAGCAACGCCGGTCTTTGTGGACGTGGACCCCCGGACGTACAATGTGGACTGCGAAAGGGTTCTGAATGCCGTTACTCCCAGGACGAAGGCCTTTCTTCCCGTCCATATCTTCGGGCAGATGGCCCCCCTTGAAGAGGTGGCGGACCAGCTTGCCTCCCGGGGGATCCCCATAGTCGAGGACGCCGCCCAGGCCTTCGGTTCCTGGCGCTCCATAGATGGGAAACCCATGCGGGCGGGGGCAGTGGGGACTCTCGGGTGTTTTTCCTTCTTTCCCACGAAAAACCTCGGCGGTTACGGCGACGGCGGACTTATAACCACCACCGACAGGAAGCTGGCGGACCGTCTGAAAAAACTGAGAGTTCACGGAGCAGGGAAAACCTATTACCATGATGAAGTCGGGCTCAACAGCCGCCTCGATACCCTCCAGGCCGCGATTCTCCGGGTGAAGCTCAGACATCTTGAAGAATGGAACGAGGAACGGCGCCGGGTCAGCGGCAGGTATTCCGCCCTTTTCGCAGAGTACGGCCTTCTCGATGCAATAACCCCTCCTGCGGAGCTCCAGGGAAATTATCATATTTATCATCAGTACGTCGTCAAAGCCCGGAGGCGGGACGAACTCCAACACTTCCTCGACGAAGAGGGGATCGTCAGCAGAATTTATTACCCGGTGAGCCTCCATCTTCAGAGGTGTTTTTCCTTCCTCGGACACAAAGAGGGGGACTTCCCCGTCTCGGAGCAGCTCAGCAGGGAAACCCTCGCGCTCCCCGTCTTTCCGGAGCTCACCATGGAAGAGCAGCGGCGGATCGTCTCGGCAGCGGCTGAATTCTACGGCAAAAATGTCTGACCAATATTGCTCTTTATTCGGGAACCGTGTAAAATACGGATGGTGAAAGAGAAGAGAAAAGAGTACTCTTTTCTATGAAATAAAAAGTTCAGGAGGTGAACGCCATGTTTCCCTTTTTCTTCGATCCTACAATGATGCTTCTCATACCGGCCCTGATTCTGGCCATGTGGGCGCAGTTCCGGGTAAAATCCGTCTTTGCGCGGTACAGCCAGGTGGGATCCCGGCGGGGGACGACGGCTGCCTCCGCCGCCCGGGCGCTTCTCGACCGGTTCGGTCTGACCCAGGTTCCCGTTGAACGGGTCGCGGGCAATCTGACCGACCATTATGACCCCCGGGACAAGAGCCTCAGCCTGTCCGAATCGGTCTACGGCAGCACGAGCATTGCCGCCATCGGCGTCGCTGCCCATGAAGTGGGACACGCCATCCAGGACAGCCTGAACTATTCCCCCCTGAAAATCCGCAACGCCATCGTCCCTGTGGTGGGAATCGGTTCCTCCCTCGCCTTTCCCCTGTTTTTCATAGGCATTCTCATGAGGGGGGAGCTTCTCATGAACCTAGGTATCGTCCTCTTTCTCGGGGTCATCGCCTTCCACCTGGTGACCCTGCCGGTGGAGTTCGATGCAAGCTCGAGGGCTCTCCGCGTCCTCGCCGACACGGGGATTTTAAGCACCGAGGAGATAGGAGGAGCCCGGTCCGTACTCAAGGCCGCCGCCTGGACATATGTGGCCGCCACTGTGATGGCCTTCGCGCAGCTTATCCGCCTTCTCTTTCTCCGGGGCATGTTCGGCAGCAGGGATTAGGTCTCTCCCATTCTTTTTGTTTCCGGCGGGACCGTGAAGGAAGAATGGAGCGGCTTTTCCGGTCGCTCCTTTTTGTTTCCGATTCATTTTTCTATGAAAGGAGAATAACCATGCCCCTTCTGGTGATCCTGCTCTTCCTTTTTATCTTTCCCTGGCTGGCTATTCTGCTGCTCCTCTTCTTTCTCCTCCTCATACCCCTGGGGTTCACCCTTCGCTCCTTTTTCTGGGTCTTTATGGGACCGACACAGCTCTTCCGGATACTCTCCAATAAGAAAATTCGGAGGAACCATGCCCTTGAGCACGGGACTATCGCAGTTCTCGAGGAGCGGTACGGCCCGCTCTCCATCGAGGGCGCGTCCGAGGAGAACGGCTTCTCCCTGAGCGGCGGCCTCGACCCGGACGAAGTTCTCGGGGCGGCGGAACAGGCCCTTATCCGTCTCCGGAAGGGAGAGACGTCCCTGGCGATCCATCGGAAATGCGGCACCACCATAGTCGTGGTAAACACCCTTTCCGCCCTGGTTTTTCTTCTTCTCCTCTGGCTCACGGATAATCTCAGCCTTCTGGCGGTTCTGGTGGCCCTCCTCGTGGCCCATTTCCTCGGCACGAGGATAAGCCCTGCCGTTCAGCGGTACATCACCACCGATACCCGTCTCGACGGACTGGAAATCACCGGGGTAGATGTCAAGAGAGAGTCAAGGGGATTCGGCCCCCTCACCTTCGTTGTCCCGTCCGCCCTCTTTGTTCGGACACGGATGGCCGGAGAACCCCTTGAAGCCGAAGTGGTCTCCTGATGAGGGGGATCGAAGCCTCCCTGGTCGTCTGGAACGACGTCCGGCAGGGGCAGTTCGCCTCGGAATCCATCCGGAGGGTTGCCCCCCTCCTCACGCCGGGGGATCTCACCCTCGCATCCTCCCTTGTCTATCTCACCCTTCGGAGGCAATACCTCTGGAAAGAGATATACGGCAGGTTCCTCTCCGCCTCCCCTTCCTCCGTCTCCCAGCTGACGGGGGATGCCCTGTGCATCGGCACGGCGGGGATCCTGGAGCTGAGAACCTTTGCTCCCAGGGTGCTCGTGAACGGCCTCGTTCAGGTGCTGAAAAAGAAGGGGGAGGAGAAGGGGGCCAGGGTAGTCAATGCGGTCCTCCGGAGGATAGCCTCCGACGGGGCGGAGGAACTGAGGAAGATCGAACGGTCCGGAGGGCAGAAGGAACAGGCTCTGGTTGCCGGCCTCCCCGGCTGGGTGGCCTCTTCCTGGAGAAATACCTGGGGGGATGAGGCAAAATCCCTTCTGAAGATGGCCCGTGTGAGGCCCTATGCCTCCTTCCGGCTTTCTGCCGGCGCCGGGGGGGAGGACCTGATCGAGAGGGCCGGCCGGAAGGGAATACGGTGCTGGCAGTCTCCCTTCCTCTCCTCCTCCCTGAGGCTCGGAACAACCATCTACCCGAGGGATTTTCCGGGGTACGAGGAGGGGCTCGCCACGCCCCAGTCGGAATCCTCAATGCTTGTGGGCGAAGTCATGAAAAAGGTATACCGGGGAGGGCCCATCCTCGAGATGTGCAGCGGAAGGGGGGTAAAAACCGGGCACCCCGCCTCCCTCTTTCCCGGCGTTCCCCTGGAGTGCATGGAGCTTTCCCGGGGAAGAATTGATGCTGCAGGAAGGGAGCTGAAGCGGCTCAAGCTCGGAGAGAATATCACCCTCCGCCAGGGAGACGCCCTGGAGCTCGAGCCGAAAGCCCCTCCCGGGATGATCTCCCTTGACGCCCCCTGTTCCGGGAGCGGCACGTGGAGCCGCCACCCCGAGGGAAAATGGAGGCTGACACCGGAAAAACTCGATGCTTTTGCCCTTCTTCAGGAAAAACTTTTAAAAAGAGCTCTTTCCCTTATTGCGCCGGGAGGAGTTGTGGTCTACTCTACATGTAGCCTCATGAAAAATGAAAATGAGAATGTGGTGGCCGGGGCTATTTCCTCGGAAAAGAACTGCATGGAGCTGTCCTTTCCCTTTGAGGGAAGATTATTCCGCAGGGGAAAACCCTGGGGAACCTATATTCTGCCGGGGCTTCCCTGGGTTGACGGCTTTTATATCGCACTGTTGATGAAGAAATCGGGAGGGGAAAACCGTTGATGGGTAAAATTTTCCGCTGGGCTGTTGTCCTTGTTCTGCTGGTGATTCTGATCTCCGGAAGCGTCGCTTTTTATACCGTCTTTTTCGGCGGGAAAGACCTGGTAATCCCTCCCCTGAGGGAGATGTCGGTCCTTGATGCCGTGGACGAGGCGGAACGCCTGGGTCTCGCGGTGAAGATAGAGCAGGTGGATTCCTCCATCCCTTCGGGGACGGTCCTCGCCCAGTGGCCGGAACCGGGAACAAAGGTCAGGAAGGATAAAAGCATCATTCTGAAGGTCAGCAAGGGGGGGAACCGCAAGATGGTCCCGGATCTTCGGGGGCTTGAATACTCCCAGGCGGTGGATAAAGTTGCGGAGCTCGGTTTCGCTCCCGGGGACACCCTGAAGATCAATGACGATCAGCGCCCCGCAGGGACGGTGATTGCCCAGAACCCCGCAGGAGCGTCCATGGTCCCCCCTGACAGAAAAATTGAACTCCTCGTGAGCCTCGGGCCGGTTCCGAAGGACGGGAAAATTCCCCTTCCCGACCTCGCCCAGCTTCAGGAGGCAGCGGCCCGGGATCTCCTTGCAGAGAGCGGCCTCCGCCTTGGAGGGGTGGAATATGTCTCAACCCGGAATACCCCCGAGGGGATGGTCATGTCCACGAAGCCGAAGGCCGGTACCCCCGTGAAAAAGGGGACTACGGTGATCCTTCAGGTGGCGACGAACAAGCGGAGGGAGGAGCCGAAGGCGGAAAAAACCACTCCGGAGACCGTGGAGGAGCCATCGGGAGCCGTAGTGGTGGAACAAGAGCCCTCCACCATACGCCAGGTCGGTCCCGCCGGCCCGGTCCAGACGGTCTTGACGCCGAGACAGCAGGAGGTCGCGGCAGCCACCGGCCTGGCCACCCCTCCGGCTGCCCTTCCCGGACAGGAAAATCAGCCCGCTCCCGCCCAGCCGAAGCCGGGGGTGCCGGCGACGGGAAGTGCGAAAATCCGCTATCAGGTTCCGCCTCTGACAAAGCCCCTGAGTTTGAAGATCGAGCTGGTGGACACTTCGGGGACCCGGACCATTCTATCGAGGGACGTCAAGGGGGGGGAGTACATCTCCCTGGATTCTCCCTTCAACCGGGAGGCCGTGGTGACGATCTACCTCGGCGGTGAGTTTGTCTGGCAGGAGAGGTACAAATGACGAGGAAGGTTCTTCTCGCCCCATCCCTGCTGTCAGCAGACCTTCTCCATGTCTCCCGCTCCATAGAATCCCTCGGAGACCAGTACGACTGGCTTCATGTGGATGTCATGGACGGAAGGTTTGTGCCGAATATAACCTTCGGCCCCGCCTTTGTCGCTGCCCTGAGAAAGGGGTACCCCGGAGCATTCCTGGACGTTCACCTCATGGTGGAAGAACCTTCGGGAATCCTCGACGCCTTTCTTGATGCGGGGCCCGATATCCTCACGGTCCACGTGGAGGTAGAACATCACGTTCACAGAACGCTTGGGCGCATCAGGGAGCGGGGCGTCAAGGCAGGCATCTCCCTCAACCCGGGGACATCGGAGGAGCTGCTCCGGCCGCTTCTTCCCTTTATCGACCACATTCTCGTCATGTCGGTGAACCCGGGGTTCGGAGGCCAGTCCTTCATCGAACCGGTCCTCGAAAAGACCCGGCAGCTCTGCCGGTGGAGAACGGCGGGCAATCATTCGTGGCTCATCGCCATGGACGGAGGTCTCGGTCTGGAAAACGCGGGACGGATCGCCCGGGCGGGGTGCGATGTCCTCGTTATGGGAAGCGCCATATTCGGCGCCCTTGATCCGGCTGAAAGAGTTCAGGAAATCAAAAGGAGAGTAAAGGAGGCAATGACCGGTGCCTGAAAATAGAGAAGACATTCTGCAGGACCTTGGAATACGAATCCGCCAGAAAAGGGAAGAACTGGAGCTGAGCCTTAGGGAAGCCCATGAGGGCACGAAAATCCGAACCCAGTTTCTCGAGGGGATCGAGCGGGGAGACTACAGCGAATTTCCAGGCACGGTCTATATCCGGGGGTTCATACGAACCTATCTCCGTTATCTCGGAGCGGAAGAGCTCTGGGAGAGCTTTCTCCCCGTCCTGAACGAAGGAAGGCCCTCCGACTGCGACGGCGAGATGGTGGTCGGAACGTGCACACTCCCTGCAAAGGGGTTCAGGCCTGCTTCCCGCTTCTGGCTTTTTGTCATTTTGCTCCTTGTCCTTGCAGGGTCTTCCTGGTATGTCTGGTACACCTGGAGCGCCTCGGATGTCCCCCCCCTCTCCCTTCTGGAGGAGAAGGGGAAAAACGGAGAAAATGGAACAGCTCCTTCAGCGGACAGCCAGGCAGGCAGGGGTATCGCCGGGGATCTGCAGGCCGAAGGGGAGCGCCCCCTTCCCGGAGCTGTACCGGAAAAAGAGGGGACCGGATCCTCTCCTGGGGTGAAATCCCCCGATCTCGCTGCCGCTGTGCCTCCGGGGATGACGGCAACCCCCACTGCGGCTGAGCTTGTGGGGGAAACCCTTCCTCCCGCCGTTCCGGCCCCTGGGGCAGCCCCTGAGGTGATCAAGAAGAAGGAGCTGGTCATAAACGCCTCCGGCGACTGCTGGGTACGGGTTCAGCAGGGGAAAAAGACCCTCTTCGAGCGCACCCTGAAAGCGGGGGACAGCGTATCCTTCCCGGTGGAAGAAAGGATCACGGTTATCTACGGAAGGGCGGGAGCCGTGACAACCCGGTGGAACGGAGAGGACCTCGGCAATCCCGGGCGATCCAAGGGGGTGGAACGGATGTTCTACGCTCCGGACGGAACGTCCGGCAGGATTAATCAGTGAAGCTTCACATCACAAGTCTCGGCTGCGCTAAAAACACGGTGGACAGCGAAAACCTCCTCGGCCTTCTTGAAGGGGCGGGCGTGGAAATCGTTGAGGATATCACCGGGGCGGATACCGCTCTCGTCAATACCTGCGGGTTCATTCAGCCTGCGGTGGAGGAGAGCGTGAGCGCCATCCTTGACCTTGAGCTTCTCAAAGAACAGGGGAAGATCAAGAGGATAGCCGTCGTGGGGTGTCTGGTCAACCGGTACGGAGAGGAGCTGAAGAAGGAGCTCCCCTCCGTGGATTTTTGGGCGAAGGCGGAGGAGTGGCTTCCCCTTCTCTCCTCCCTCGGCCTCACCCCCGGTATGCCCAGGCGGGGGCGGCTTCCCGAGACCAGGCCCTGGACGCGGTACCTCAAGGTCGGAGAGGGGTGCGATACCCGCTGTTCTTACTGCACTATCCCCTCCATCCGCGGTCAGGCCCGGAGCGTTCCCCTCGCGGAACTCATAGATATGGGAGTGAGCCTGGCCCGGGAGGGCGCAAAGGAGCTCTGCCTTGTGGGGCAGGATCTCACAATCTACGGCAGGGATCTCTCCGGACGGCCTCTCCTTCGGGACCTTCTCGAGGGGCTTGAGCGGGAGCTTCCTCCCTCTGTGTGGATTCGCCTTCTCTATCTTCACCCCTCCCGGGTGGATGAGCAGTTTATCGATTTCGTGGCCGCCAGCTCCAGAATTCTCTCCTGCCTCGATATCCCCATACAGCATATTGACGGTGACATCCTCAAAAGAATGAACAGACCGGACGCTGAGAGCCATATCCGGAAAATCTTCGCCTACGCCCGCCGGGCCGACCCCCTCTTCGCCCTCAGGACGACCGTTATGGTCGGTTTTCCCGGAGAGACGGAGAGACAGTTCGGAAGCCTTCTCGATTTTCTGGAGGAGACGAAAATCGACCGGGTGGGGGCATTTGCCTTCTCCCCCGAAGAGGGAACTGCCGCCTCCCGGATGGCCGGCCAGATTCCCGCAGAAGAGAGGGAGCGCCGGTATGCGCGGCTCCTTGAACTTCAGTCCGAGGTCTCCCTCGCCAGACAGCAGCTTTTCATCGGAAAAAAACTGACCGTTCTTCTTGAAGAGCCCCGGGACGAGAATGGTTTCGCCTGGGGACGATCCTACCGGGATGCCCCGGAAGTGGACGGCCTCGTGGGGATCGCCGGCCCTTCCCCTCTGCAGCCGGGATCCTTCGCGGAGGTGATGGTGACCGATGGGGACGAACATGATCTCTACGCGGAATTTTCAGGGTAAGAGAAACCTTCCATGGTGCGTAAGCACCCTCTGCGGCCTGGGGTTTTTCACCTCCATGCCTGGCACGGTCGGCTCGGCCGCGGCCTTTTTTGTCTATGCCTTCTTCCCGGTGCACTGGGCCGCCCTTCTTGCCGTCATCGCCGGAGGGGTCTGGGCTTCCCACCGCTACTCCATCGAGACGGGAAGGACCGATCCTCCGGAGGTGATCATCGACGAGGTGGCAGGAACATGGATCGCCCTGTGGGGCTTTCCTCCCGGCTATTTTCTGCCGGCCCTTTTTCTCTTCCGCATTATCGATATCCTCAAACCCTTCCCTGTCAACGCCTCGGAAAAACTTCCCGGCGGGTGGGGGATCATGGCTGATGACATCGTGGGGGGGGTACTGGTAAATCTCATCCTCACGGGGGTCCGCTGGCTTTATTTTCAGGGCGGTTGGGAAACCCTTTTCTAGAGAACGGGAGGAGAGAGAATGAACCATGCTGTTCTGATCGCTCTGGGGGACGAACTCCTCAGCGGCATCCGCCAGGAGGGAAACTGCAGCTGGCTCGCTGAAAAACTCACCCGGGCGGGGTGGAAGGTGGACAAAATTGAGATCCTCTCCGACGGCGGACCTGACCTTGAAGAATCCCTGAAGTACCTTGCGGGGAGGGTGGACCTCATCGTCCTCTCCGGAGGGCTCGGTCCGACCCACGATGACTGTACGCGCCTTGCCCTTGCCCGGTATCTTTCCGTCCCTCTCGGAGAGGACCGCAATACCTATGACGGAGTGCTTGCCCGGTATCCCGAGGAAAACAGGGCGGGCCTCGAGAGGAGCAGGGAGGCCCAGTCGGCCATCCCCCTCGGAACCCGGGGGGTACATAACCCCGTCGGCTCGGCCCTCGGCATAGCCTGTACCGTCCGGGGCACGAGGATCTTTGCTTTTCCGGGGGTTCCGGCGGAGTTTCGGGCCATGGCAGAACAGGAACTTGCTCAGGATATCCTCATGAACGATCTGAGGATGACTTCTGTTTTTGTGGCAGGATGGCCGGAAAATCTGCTGAAAGATCATCTCGCTCCTGTGATAGAGCAAAAAGACCTTCACATCTCAATCCTCCCCTTCCCCGGCCTCATCGAGTTTGTCCTCCGGGGCGAGCCCGAAAGGCTTGAGCAGGCAGAAGCCCGGGTCCGGTCCCTTCTTCCCGGAGACTGCCTTCCCCCAGGCGCATCATCCCTCGAGGAAGCGGTCATCCTTGAGTCAAGAAAAAGAAACCGCACCCTCTCCTGTGCCGAATCCTGCACCGGCGGCCTCGTCGGGGCCGCTCTGACGGAGATTCCCGGAAGTTCGGAGGTTTTCCTCGGAAGCGCAGTGTGCTATAGTAATCAGGCGAAAAAAAGTATTCTCTCAGTAAGTCAGGAGGTCCTCGACACCTACGGCGCCGTCAGCCCTCAGTGCGCCCTTTCCATGGCTCAGGGAGCCCTGAGGATATACGGCTCTGACCTCTCCCTGGCGGTAACGGGGATCGCCGGGCCCGAGGGCGGAAGTGAGGAAAAACCCGTGGGAACGGTATGGTTCAGTACCTGCGGTTCAGGAATCGAGGAGACAACAATGCGCCGCTTTTTTGGAAACAGGAGGGCCGTCCGGGACAGGGCCCTCATGGCAGGTCTTGAAATGCTGTGGAGAAGAATTGTAAAAGAGGTGTGACGTCGTGGAAGGGACAATCCGCACCTTTCTCTCCATTGAACTGCCGCCGGAGGTCCGCCGGATACTTCTCAGCGGAAGGGAGCCCCTGGGGAAAAAGTATCCCGGACTGAAATGGGTTGATGAAAAGGCCCTGCACATCACCCTCAAGTTCTGCGGTGAAGCTCCCTCTCAGAGGGCGGAGGTCTATGCCGAATCCCTGGGTCACGTCCTGAAAAACCGGGGGTTCCCCTCCTTCTCCCTGATCCCCGGCCCCCCGGGAGGGCTTCCTTCCCTTGCTGCCATGAGGATCCTCTATGCGGCCCTTGAGGGGGAGACTCAGACCCTCAGGTCTTTGGCCGAGGCGGCAGAGGAAGCGGGGGAGCGAAGCGGAACAGAACGGAGTTCCCGCCCCTTCCTTCCCCACATTACCCTGGCACGGGCGCGGAACCCCCTCAGGCTTCCCCGGGAGGAGCTTCCTTTCTTTTCTCCCGTGGCCTGGAGGGTGAACAGGGTCGTGCTTATGAAGAGCACCCTTCTTCCCTCCGGACCTCTCTATACCCCCCTTTACTCCTGGTCCCTGGGAGAAGGGGAAGTGTGAAAAATCCGAAAACCTGCGGATCTTACTAATTTCCGAAAGGAGTGTTCTTGATTGGCGAAGAAAAAAGCCGCCCAGACAAAGGAAGATGTCCTCGAACTTGCCATAGATGACATTCGAAGCAAGTTCGGCGAGGGTTCCATCATGCGGCTCGGTGAATCCTTTCGGGCTGCGGTGGAGGTTATCCCCACGGGGATCCTTCCTCTCGACGTGGCCCTTGGCATCGGCGGACTTCCCAAGGGGCGGATCGTGGAAGTCTTCGGCCCGGAGGGGTCAGGAAAGACTACCGTAGCACTTCACGCCGTCGCTGAAGCTCAGAAGGCGGGCGGAATCGCAGCCTTCATCGACGCGGAGCATGCCCTGGACCCCCGGCTTGCCTCGACCCTCGGAGTAGACGTCCTCTCCCTCTACATAGCCCAGCCTGACAGTGGCGAACAGGCTCTGTATGTCCTCGACACCCTTGTCCGCAGCAGCGCCGTGGACATCGTCGTGGTGGACTCCGTGGCAGCCCTTACCCCTCAGGCGGAGATCGACGGAAAAATAGGAGACAGCCAGGTGGGACTGCAGGCCAGGCTCATGTCCTACGCCCTCCGGCGTCTCACTTCCGCCATATCGAAGAGCAACTGCATCGTCGTCTTCATCAATCAGCTGCGGGCCAAGATCAGCACGGGATACAGCTCAGGCCCCCAGGAGACGACCACCGGCGGAAGGGCCCTCAAGTTCTACAGCTCCGTCCGCATCGACGTGAAGCGGGGTAAAAGCGTCACTAAGGGAGACGATACCATCGGTCACGAACTCTGGATGAAGGTAGTGAAGAACAAGCTTGCCCCTCCCTTCAAGACGGGGCATGCAACCCTCGTCTACGGCAAGGGGATACCCCGGGGAATGTCTATCCTTGACATGGCTATTGACTTTGACGTGGTGAAGCGCAGGGGGTCATGGCTCGCCTACAAAGGGGAGACCCTCGGTCAGGGAAAAGAGTCCGTGGCCCAGTATATGGAGGACCATCCGGACCTCATGGAGGAGATGGTAAAAGAAGTACTGGCCATAGCCTCGAAGGGGCTCTCCCTGGGGCTTCCGGAACAGGATGTTGAACTGGCGGCCGGAGAGGAAGAGGACGAAGGGCTTTCCATCGAAGAGGGGATTCTCGAGCTCGAAGAAGAAAATAAGTAAATAAAGCAAATTGTTCGTATAGAGGCCCTTTCCGTGCTCCTGCCCCATAATAGTGCGGAACTGGGTCTCTTTTTGCGTGTAATACAAGATAATAGTAAGTCAAAAGCTACCGCTTGTAAACTTTATTGCCATTTGAGATGTCTTGATGTAAGCATTGACAGGAACGCCATCCTCGGGTATTATCTTCAGGCACTCTGGCGCAGGCCGAGTGTCGGGCGATCCAGCCCCGCGAACCTTGACAGAATTATAGGTGGAAGAGAGAGGTAAAGCAGCGACCCCTGAGTAAGAAATTTTTTGAGAGTTTGATCCTGGCTCAGGACGAACGCTGGCGGCGTGCTTAACACATGCAAGTTGAACGGTAATCCATGGAAGCTTGCTGAAGTGGAT
>JALHFZ010000019.1 GCA_022837505.1 Synergistaceae bacterium | reverse complement strand
CCGAGGTCGATGCTCGGGATGTCCGCCATGGCGGAATCCAGCTTCTGCCCTCCCTCCACGGATGCCATGAGGGTGTCGAAGATATGCTGGGGGAGCCTTTCCTTCATGGCCCTCCGGTCGAAGACGTACATTCCGAAAATATCCCGGGCCTTGCCGAATTCCATTGTCTTTCCTCCCTTCAAATTTCCCGAACAAAAATGCGAATGACATTTTATATCACGCCCTTTCCGCCGAGTCAATAAAAACCATAAAAACCATGCTTAAAAACATAAAATATCCCTTTTGGAGGGGTAAGCCCCGGAGGCAGACATGATAAAGTCTATTTTTGCTGCATGGGGCGCCCGAAGGGATCTTTTTTCCGGTGAAGGGGGTCTTCCCCCTTATTTTTTATAGTGTAAAATCTAAGGGATACAAATTCTGCCGTAATAGAAAAAATAAGGAAGGGGGAGGACGATCCATGCTGCTGCGGAAGGAATTCAGCTTTGATGCCGCCCATAACCTGGTGGAGTACCACGGAAAATGCGAGCGCCTCCACGGGCATACCTATAAAATCGCCGTAACCCTCAGGGGAACTCCCGACCGGGAGGGGATGATCCTCGATTTCTGCGAACTCTCATCCCTGGTGAAGGAGAAAGTCATTCAAAAACTCGACCACAGCTATCTCAACGATATTATTCCCCAGCCCACGGCGGAATATATCGCCCTGTGGATATGGGAACAGATCGAAAAAGGGGTGAAGCGCCCGAACTGCTCCCTCTACTCCGTGGAGGTCTGGGAGACCGCCACGAGCAGCGTCCTCATTTTCGAGGAGGATGTACCCCGTGCGTGACGTCCAGAGTGAGCGGGACAGCCGCCGGATTTCCATCGATCGGGTGGGGGTGAGCGATGTCTCCTACCCCATCGTGGTGCTCGACCAGAAGGAGAACATTCAGCACACCGTCGCCTCCGTCACCATGTCCGTCTCCCTTCCCCACGAATACCGGGGAACCCATATGAGCCGCTTCATCGAGGTCCTCGGAGAATTTCAGGGGCGGGTTACCCTTTCAAGCCTTGAGCACATCACGGAGGACCTCCGGAAGATCCTCGATGCTGAATGCGCCGAGCTGGATTTCTCCTTCCCCTATTTCCTTCTCCGGAAAGCCCCCGTCACGGGGATAGCCAGCTACACCCGCTACGACGTAACCTTCAAGGCCACCAAGGGAGACGTCTTTGATCTCGTCACCACCGTGGTGGTCCCCGTCCAGACCCTCTGTCCCTGCTCCCGGGAGATCTCGGAGAAGGGGGCCCACAACCAGAGGGCCTCCGTCGAAATTTCCGTACGGATGAAGGGGCTTGTCTGGATAGAGGAACTGGTGGAGATCGCCGAGAAGAACGCCTCCGCGCCGGTCTATACCCTGCTGAAGCGGGAGGATGAGAAGTTCGTCACAGAGCAGGCCTACAACACTCCCCGGTTCGTGGAGGACGTCCTGCGGGACGTGGCCGTTGCCCTCGAAGGGGAGGAGCGGATCTCCTGGTACCGCATCCGGGTCACGAGCAACGAAAGCATCCACAACCACAATGCCTTCGCCTCCCTCGAACGGGACAAGACCCGTTCAGCGGAGGGAAGGGCGGAATGCCTGCCGGGAGGGGCCGGGAAATGAAGGTCGTCTTCTGGGGGAGGGAGTTTCTTCGCCTGAAGGAGATCATCGCCGGGGCTTTTTCCGGCCATGATTATTTCATCGCCGATCCTGAGGCCGACGGAGACTCCCTCGGCACGGCCGAGATGCTCGTCGTCCGCCCCATGAAGGTGGGGGATGAATTCCTCTCGGGAGCTCCCGCCCTGCGGCTGGTGCAGCAGTGGGGGGCCGGTGCCGAGGGGATCGACCTCGGGGCCTGCTCGAGGCGGGGGATCTTCGCCTGCAACGTCCCCTCCCTCGGGACGGGAAACGCCGAGGGGGTCGCCGAGATCGCCTTTCTTCATATGCTCCTGCTGGCGAAGCGGTTTTTCCGGGCACAGGAAAAGCTGCTCGAGGGAAAGGTCTATACTCCTCCGGGGATCACCCTGTGGAAGAAGAAGGGCTGCGTCCTCGGGCTCGGGAACGTGGGGCGGTCCATAACCTCCCGGATGAAGGCCTTCGGCATGACCGTCGCCGGGGTGAACAGAACCCCTCCCGGGGACGGAGGGGCGGCCTGGGGGGTGGACGCCTTCTACCCCCTGGAGGAGATGGCCGAGGCCGTCCGGGGGGCCCGGTTCGTGGTCTGCGCCCTCGCCCTGACCCCGGAGACGGAGAGGATCGTCGGGGATTCCCTCTTTTCGGCCATGGACCGGGACGCCTTTTTCATCAACGTGGCCCGGGGGCCCGTGGTTGACCGCTCTGCCCTCGAACGGGCCCTTGACGGAGGGGGGATCGCCGGCGCGGGGCTCGATGTCCTGTGGGAAGAGCCCCACCGGACGGATGATCCCCTTCTCGCAAACCCCCGGGTGGTGGTCACGCCCCATATCGGGGGGGTCAACGACGCCTCCCTTGAGGGGGTCCTCCGGTTCATCCTTGAAAACGCTGACCGCCTGGCGGCAGGAGAACCTCCCCTGTCCTGCCTCAACGGGAAGGAGATGGAGCGAAAGCCCACTTGAGTCAAAAACTTGCCTGGGTGCTGAAACGCTTTTTCTATTTCGCCATAATACTCGCCGTGGCGGCAGGAACGGTAAAGGTCTATTTCCTCTGGTGGGAGCACCAGAGGCTCCTCAATCCGGAGGTGATCTCCGCCGTCCCCTATACCCATACGGAGCGGATCCCTGTCCGGGGGATCCTCATCTGGCGGGAGACGGTCGTACCGTCGAAATGGAGCGGAAGGGTCACCTACCCCTCCCTTGAGCCCCGCCGGGTTCGGAAGGGGGAGACCCTGGCAGTGGTGGAAACTTCCAAGGGGAAGATGGCCGTCCGGGCGGAGGATGTGGGGTACTTTCTTCCGGCCCTGGATGGCGCTGAGGGAAAATGGGCCTACAAGGATTTCTGGAATGATCTCTCCCCCCTTCCCAGGTCTCCCCTCCCGGAGTTCTTTCCCCAGGGGGGGACAGTGGAGAAGGGACAGGCGGTGGGGAAGCTCATCCCCCAGCCCCAGGACCTGCGGTGCATTCTCTACGCGGATGTGGCTCCCTCCCATGAGCGGGACATCCGCAGAGGGTTCATCAGGCTGAAAAGAGAGGACCTGGGGTGGGCTCAGAAGGTCGATGTGCGGGTATCCCGTTTCCACGGCCGGACGGTGAAGCTCTACGTCACTTTGCCGTTTTTTCCTGCGGATATTATCCGCTCCCGGGAGCTCGACCTCCTGCTGGAGTCAGAGGAGAAGACGGGCCTCTCCGTTCCGGAGACAGCGGTGATCCACCGGGAGGGGAGGCAGGGCGTACTTCAGGTTGAGGGAAATATGGTCCGCTTTCAGGAGATCCGGGGTATGCCGGTAGAACAGGGGCGTTTTTTCGTCACCTCGGGGTTGACGCCGGGAAATCTCGTCGTCCGGTCAGCCCAGAACGCCCGGGAGGGAAAAATACAACTATGGTGAATATAAGGGAAAACCTGGCCCGTCTTCGGGAGGAGATCCGCACTGCGGCGAAAAGAAGCGGTCGAAGGGAAGAGGACATACTTTTCGTGGCCGTAACGAAGACCCGTCCCGTGGAGGATATAATTGAAGCGGTACGGTGGGGCGTCACCGCCGTGGGGGAGAACCGCGTTCAGGAACTGCTTGAAAAAAAAGCCCGGTGGCCTGAAAATATCTCTGTCCGGTGGCGCCTGATAGGCCATCTGCAGAAGAACAAGGTCAGAAAGGTCTTCGGAGAGGTCTCCTCCGTCGACTCGGTGGACTCCCTTGACCTTGCGAAGCGTCTCTCCGCCGAGGGGGAGAGGACGGGAAGGGTTCTTCCCGTCCTCGTGGAGGTCAACACATCGGGAGAGGAATCAAAGATGGGCCTTCTTCCCGGGGAAGCCCTTCCGGCCCTCGGGAAGATCATCGGAGAGTGTCCCTTTCTCTCCGTGGAGGGGCTGATGACCATCGGTCCCCTGACGGAGGATGAGGCTCGGGTACGGCGGTCCTTCGCCTCCCTGAGGGAACTGGCCGAAAAGGCCCGGAGGGAATTTTCCCTCCCTCTGCCCGAGCTTTCCATGGGGATGAGCGGCGATTTTTCCTGGGCCATAGAAGAAGGAAGCACCATGGTCCGCATCGGTTCCGCCCTCTTCGGAGAACGAAGAGGAACGTAAGCGGAGGTGAAGAAGAGTGCTTGAACGCCTCATGGCCCTTCTCGGGCTTGTGGACAGGAACGGAGAAGAGTTCGAAGATGAGGACGCCGAACGGACAAACGGGCTCGAGGAGCGGGAGGAGCGGATCCTCCGCCCCCCCCTGAAGCAGGCGGATATTATTCTGCTCCGGGGCTCCGCCGGGGTAGAACGGAAGGAAGAGCTCGCGGAGGAGCTCCGCAAGGGGCGGATGGTCCTTCTTGATCTCCGGGGGATGGAGCGGGAGCCCGGCCAGAGCCTTCTCGACTTTCTCTGCGGTGTGGCCTCGGCCAGCCGGGGAAGGGTCGTGCGGGTTGCGGGAGGGGTCTTCCTCGTCGCCCCGAAAAAGACGATGATAGAGGAATGGGAGGAAACAAAGGGTGTCTGAACTGCTTACCTCGAGGGATCTGGAGACAAAGACTTTCGGCAGAGCTCTCCGGGGGTATGCCCCGGATGAAGTGGATGAATTTCTCGATCGGGCTGCGGAGGATATCCAGCAGTATTCCCTTCGGTGCGCCGACCTTGAACGGCAGGTTGAACGCCTGCGGGAGCAGATCCTGGAATATGACAATCTGAAGGAGACCCTTCAGGGGACCCTTCTCATGGCACAGAAGTCCGCCGAGGCGAAGGAGGATGCGGCCAGCCGCCAGGCGGACGCGATCCTCTCGGAGGCCCGGCTCGCAGCGAAGCAGATCCTCGCGGAGGCAACGGCCGCCCGGGACGGAGAGCGCAGGGAGATTCAGCGCCTGCGGCAGATCAGGCAGGAGACCAGGGCCGAGTTCCGCTCCATGCTCTCCCGCTTTGCCGCCCTCGTGGACGGAGAGGAAGACCGGACCGCCGGAGAGGACGACGCGGCACGGTGACCCCCCCGGTACGCCGTCTTTCCGATCCCGTCCGGTATGTGAAGGGCGTCGGCCCCGCCCGGGAAGTCCTCCTCGGACGGCTCGGAATTGCCAGTGTGAATGACCTTCTCTTCTTCTTTCCCCGGAGGTATGAGGACAGGCGGGAGCTGACCCCCCTCTCCTCCCTTGAGGGAGGCTCCATGTCTTCCGTGGTGGCGAGGGTCGTGGCCATCGAGGGGCGAAGGAGCCTGAAAAAAGGGCTCTCCATCACCACCGTCCTTCTCTCCGACGGCAAGGGGATGGGGAAGGCCGTCTGGTTCAACCGGCAGGGGATCGAATCCCAGTTTCTTCCCGGCGTGCGGGCCGCCCTCTACGGACGGGTGGATATCCGGAACGGAAGGGTGCAGCTTACCAACCCCGAGTTTGAGATCCTGACGGACGAGACGGAGGATGAAAAAGCCTTCTCCATCGTGCCCGTCTACCCCGGAACCGCCGGCCTTCCGAACAGGGCCTTCCGCCGGATCATGAGGACCTGTCTTGAGGAGTACCTCCCCCTTCTGAGCGATTTCCTCCCTTCGGGAATAAGAAAGCGCCTTGCCCTCGCCCCCCTCGCCCCCTCCGTGGGGGAGATGCATTTTCCCGAATCCCGGGAGCGGTGGAGGGCGGCGAGAAAACGCCTTGCCTTCGACGAATTTTTTCTTCTCCAGACAGGCCTCGCCCTCAGAAAGGCCAGGGCCTCCGGAGGAGAGGCGCCGGCGCCCCCTCTTTTTCCCGGGGCTCTCGTGGAGGCCTATCGCTCGGCCCATCTCCCCTTTACCCTCACGGAGGATCAGAAAAGGGTCGCGGAGGAGATCTTCGGCGACATGGCCCGCTCAGTCCCCATGAACAGGCTGCTTCAGGGGGATGTGGGGTCGGGCAAGACGGTTGTGGCCCTGCTGGCCCTTCTCGCCGCCCTCGATGGAGGCCGGCAGGGAGCCCTCCTTGCCCCTACGGAAGTCCTCGCCTCCCAGCATTACCAGCGCCTTGCCCCGGTTTTCCATGCCCTGGGGATCCCCTGCGCCCTCCTCACCGGCTCCCTCTCCCAGAGGGAGAAGAGGGAGATCCACGAAGGGCTTGAATCAGGAGCCCTCCGGATCGCCATCGGCACCCACGCCCTTTTATCTGAGAATGTGGCCTTTGCCTCCCTGGGGCTCGCCATCGTGGACGAGCAGCACCGCTTTGGCGTGCTTCAGAAACAGACCTTCCGCTCCAAGGGGGAGAGCCCCCACGTCCTCGTCCTGACTGCCACTCCCATCCCCCGGACCCTGACCCTCACCGTCTACGGCGACCTCTCCGTCTCCGTCCTCAGAGAGAGCCCTCCCGGGCGGAAAAAGATCACCACCAGGCTGATCTCCCCCCGGAAGCTCCCGGAGCTGATAACCTTTCTCGAGGGGCGGATGAGGGGGGGAGAGCGGGTCTTCTGGATCTGCCCCCTCATCGAGGAGAGCGAGACTCTCGATCTCGCCGCCGCCACGGTCCGGGCGGAAGAACTGAAGGCCCGCTTTTCCCCCCTCGGAACGGGCCTGCTCCACGGACGGCTCTCCGGTGAGGAAAAGCAGCAGGTCATGGAGGATTTTCAATCGGGGAAGATCTCCCTTCTCGTCTCCACCACGGTGGTGGAGGTGGGAGTGGACATCCCAGGGGCCACGGTGATGGTGGTGGAGGACCCAATCCGCTTCGGCCTCTCCCAGCTCCACCAGCTTCGGGGAAGGGTGGGGCGAAATGACCTTGAGGGGTACTGCTTTCTCCTCGGCACTCCGACCTCTCCTGAGAGCCGGGAGCGCCTTGAGGTCTTCTGCTCCACGGAAAACGGCTTCACCATCGCCGAGGCAGACCTCAAACTCCGGGGTCCCGGGGAGGTATGCGGAGTCCGCCAGTCGGGGATCACCGATTTTCGGGTGGCCGATCTCATAAAGGACAGGGCTCTTCTTGAGTGCGCGAGGAAGGAAGCCTTCTCCCTCGTGGAGGGAGACCCCGAACTCGCTGGCGAGCCCCTGCTGAAGGAACGGCTCTTTTTTCTCCTCGGGAGGTCGCTGAACCTTGTGGAAACCGCCTGATCCACTTCTGACTCCCTCCGACCCCCCGGAGGACTCCCTTGAAAAATATCTTCTATCCCTCCTCACCCGGGGCACGTGGACGGAGAAGCAGATTAAAGAGAAGCTGAAAGTCCGGGGGGCGGATGAAGACCGGGCGGAAGATCTCGTCCGAATGTACCGAAACGCCGGTTACCTTGATGACCGCTCCTATGCCCTCCTCTTCGCCGAGACCCATGCAGACTGGGGGCGCCGCAGGCTCCGGGACGAGCTGCGGCGGCGGGGGGTGAGGGAATCCTTTCTCTCCGCCGCCCTTGAGGAAGTGGACGAGGAAGAGCGGGCGGCCGCCCTTGCTGAGGAGTGGCGCGAGGGGGGAATGGAGGGGCGGAAGATCGAAGGTCGGCTCCTTCGGAGGGGCTTTCCTCCATCCCTGTGCAGAAAGATCGCCCGGGGGACTTGTGACGAAGACCCCTGAACGGTAAAATAGACGGGACATGGAAAAGAGTGCGGTCCATGTCTTTTCGTTTTCAGCACCTTGAAAATAAAATTGAGGAGTGATCACGGTATTATGAATTACATGACAGCAATCATTGCAATAGTCGTGGGGGTCGCTGCCGGGCTTGGAGCGGGGTTCATGATCTCCAAAACTCTGGCGGCGAAAAAAATTGAAGGAGCTTCTTCCAGAGCCCAGAGGATCATCCAGGAGGCACAACAGGCCGCCGAGCAGGCCAAGAGAGAAAAACTCACCGAGGCAAAGGAAGAGGGGTTCAGACTCAGGCAGGAGATCGAGCGGGAGGGGAAGGAACGCCGGGCGGAACTTCAGCGGGCGGAGCGGCGGTTTGAACAGAAAGAGGAGAACCTCGACAAAAAACTCGACCGGATCGCCCACCGGGAGGATGAACTCAAGACAAGGCAGGAAGAGCTTGAAGCCCGCCTTCTCGAGGCCCAGGAGAGCGCTCAGAAGCAGACGGAGCGCCTTGAAGAGATCGCCCGCCTGACCCGGGAGGAAGCCCGGGAGCTCCTTCTTCGCCAGACCGAAGAGGATGCCCAGCCTGTCCTCGGGCTGCGCCTCAAGGAACTGGAGGAAAAGGCGAAGAGGGAATCCGACCGGAAAGCCCGGGAGATCATCGTCACCGCCGTACAGCGGTGCGCTGTGGAACACACCTCCGAGGCATCCGTAAGCGTGGTTCACCTTCCATCGGACGAAATGAAGGGGCGCATCATCGGCAGAGAGGGCAGAAACATCCGGACCTTCGAGACCATCGCAGGGGTCGATCTCATCGTGGACGACACCCCCGAAGCGGTGACCATCAGCAGCTTCGATCCCGTACGGCGGGAGGTTGCCCGCCTCTCCCTCGAACGGCTCATCACCGACGGAAGAATCCATCCGGCCAGAATAGAGGAACTCATCGAAAAGGCTGCAAAGGATGTGGAGGAAAAGATCATCGAGGCGGGGGAACAGGCCATTCTCGAGACGGGGATCAAGAATATGCACCCAGAGCTTATCCGGACCATCGGACAGCTTCGATACCGCTTCAGCTACGGGCAGAACTCCCTTCAGCACAGCCTCGAGGTCTCCTTCATCTCGGGGATGATCGCCGCGGAACTCGGGCTGGACGAGGAACTTGCCCGCCGAGCCGGTCTTCTCCATGACCTCGGCAAAGCGGTGGACCACCAGATCGAGGGGCCCCACGCCCTCATCGGGGCGGATCTCGCCCGGCGGTACAACGAATCGCCCGATGTGGTGAGCGCCATAGCCTCCCATCATGAGGACCAGGAGGCGAAGACGGTCTACGACGTCATCGTCGCGGCGGCCGACGCAGTAAGCGCAGCCCGCCCGGGAGCCCGCAGGGAGAGCCTCGACGCCTACGTAAAGCGCCTCGAGAAGCTCGAAGAGCTGGCCAGGGGATTCAACGGAGTCAGCAAGGCCTATGCCATCCAGGCAGGCCGGGAAGTGCGGGTAATCATCTCTCCGAACATCTCCGACGAGGGGATGGTCCATAAAATTGCCTATGACATCGCACGAAAGATCGAAGAGGAGATGAAGTACCCCGGCCAGATCAAGGTCACCGTGACCCGGGAGACCCGGGCCACGGAATACGCGAAGTAAAGAGCCTGCAGTCGTCATGAAAATTCTCTTTATCGGCGATATTATGGGGAGTCCCGGAAGAAAAACCGCCGCGGCCCTCCTTCCCGTTCTTCAAAGCGCCATGGGGCCCTTCGACTTTATCCTCGCGAACTGCGAGAATGCCGCCGCGGGAAGGGGGATCACCGGAAAAACCGCGGAGGAGCTCTTCAGCCTGGGAATAGACGCCATGACCTCTGGAAACCACATCTGGGACAAAAACGAGGGGGTTGCCCTCCTTGCCGGGGACGGAAGGATCCTTCGCCCGGCGAACTATCCTGAAGGGTGTCCCGGCCAGGGGTGGACGATCCTTTCCAGTGGAAAACTCCGTCTCGGAGTGATGAACCTCCAGGGGAGGGTCTTCATGTCCCCCATTGACTGCCCCTTCCGGAAGGCGGATGAAATACTCGCCGGGGCAGCAGACGTCCCCTTTTTCGTCGACTTCCACGCCGAGGCCTCCTCTGAGAAGAAAGCCCTCGGCCACTATCTCGACGGCAGAGCCGCGGCAGTCATCGGAACCCATACCCATGTTCAGACCGCCGATGAGGAGGTCCTTCCCGGCGGTACGGCCTACATCACCGATGCGGGGATGACCGGCGGGCACAGAAGCTCCATCGGAATGAAGTTCGACGGCGTACTGCCGAGGTTCCTCACCGGCATGCCCTCAAAATTTGAAGTTTCGGGGGACGGACTCGCCCTGAACGGAGTCCTCCTTACCCTGGATGACGAAACCGGGCGGGCGATGGAGATCTCCCGCATCTTCGAAAGACTTTCCCGATAAAAAAACGGAGGCCCTTTTAAAAGGGCCTCCGTTTTTTTCAGCATATCCTCGGAAGAAGTTCCCCCCAGGGCATATCCACCAGCCGTTCTCCTCCGATGGAGGTCCTCATGGAGACCATTCCCTTCGGTTCCCCTCCGCTGACCTGTCCGATGACCGCCGCGTTCCTGCCGATGGCACTTTCCTTCAGCAGGGAAAGGGCTTTCTGCCCGTCCTCGGGGGCAACGGCCAGGGCGAGGGTCCCCTCGCAGGCCATGTAGAGAGGGTCGAACCCCAGGACGTCGCAGAGGGACTGAACCTGAAGCTCTATGGGGATTGCCTCCTCCTCAAGGGCAATGGAGAGGCCCGACCCCTCGGCCCATTCGCACAGGACCGTGCCGAGCCCCCCCCGGGTGCAGTCCCTCATGCAGCGGAGCCCTCCGAGGGAGAGAAGGGGGCGTACGGCAGGCCAGAGGGGAGCGCAGTCGCTTTCGAGCCCCTCCACTTCGAGGGAAAAGCGGGCTGAGGCGATGGCCGCTCCGTGGCGCCCGATGGGCCCCGAGACGATGAGGATGTCTCCCTCCCGGAGATTTCCTATTCCGAGGGGGAAGGGGGAGTGTACCTTGCCGAAGGCGCACCCCGAGAAAAGAACCCCTTCCACCCCTCCGGCGGGAACGACCTTCGTATCCCCCGCGGCGAGGGTCATTCCGATGGCGGCGCAGGTGGCCGCCGCACTTTCCATATAGTCCTTCAGCTCATCCAGGGGAAACCCCTCTTCGATGACCAGGGAGAGGCCGAGGTAGTCGGGGCTCGCTCCCCGGACGGCCAGGTCGTTGGCGCAGCCGCACACGGCCAGGTGGCCGAGATCCCCGCCGGGGAATTTCCGGGGCATAACGGTGAAGCCGTCCACCGTCATGGCGTATCCGCCCGGAAGGAGGGCTGCATCCTCGAGTTCCGGCCCGATCCCCCGGGTCATAAACCCCTCCACCAGGAAGCGCACGAGCTCGGCGCTCTGCCGTCCGCCGCTTCCGTGGCCGAGGGTGACTGTAGTCGTCTTCATTCAAGAATCTCCTTTGTAAAAGCGAAAATAGGCTCCGCAGGTCCCCTCGCTCGAGACCATGCAGGGCCCCACAGGGGAGAGGGGGGTGCAGGCCATGCGGAAGAGGGGGCAATCCGGCGGAGTGATCTTTCCCGTGAGGACGTCGCCGCACCGGCATCCCGGCAGGGACTTGCCGGGCTCTATGGTGAGGGAAAACCGCCTTTCCGCGTCGAAAACACCGTATCTCTCCGCCAGGGCATACCCCGAGTCAGGAATGACCCCGATCCCCCTCCAGGGGGCGCTCCGGGAGACGAAGACTTCATCGAGAAGGGTGCGGGCCTTCTCGTTCCCCTCCGGGCGGACCGCCCTCCCGTAGACGGAGGCAAGGGAGCTCTCCCCCCGGCTGTACTGCCGGAGGATCTCGGCGAGACCGAGGAGGATCTGTTCCCCTTCAAACCCCGCGATGACCGAGGGGAGGCCGCAGTCCCGGGGAAGGAAGCTGAAGGGTTCATGCCCGAGGATGACGCATACGTGTCCGGGAAGGAGAAAGCCCGAAATCTTCAGGCCGGGATCTCCCGCGAGGACCGCGAGCACCGGGGGCGTTCTCTTGTGAAGGGACAAGACGGACAGATTGGATAAGCCCCTCTGCTCCGCCTCCTTCACCAGGGCGGCCGTCGCCGGCGAGGTGGTCTCGAACCCCACGGCGAGAAAAACCACCTCCCGGTCGGGGTGCTTCTCCGCAAGGGCCGCCACATCCATGGCGCTTGTGACTATAGCCACATCGTACCCCTCGCTCCGTTTCGACGCGAGGGACCCCCGGTCGCAGGGGACTTTCAGCATATCCCCATAGGTGGCCACTATGGCCCCCCTTTCAACGAGGGAGAGAGCAGCGTCGATCTCCCCCTGGTCGGTGACGCAGACGGGACATCCCGGCCCCGACACGAGACGCAGATCCGGGGGGAGAAGGGAGCGGATCCCCGAGCGGAAGATGGACACCGTGTGGGTTCCGCAGACCTCCATGACCGACAGGGGACGGGTGTTCAGACGGTGCAGCCCGTCCACGATAAGGGAAATGTCACTGCGCAAAGGGATCACCGGAGAGGCGGCGGAGTTCGCTCCACAGTTCTAGGAGCTCCTCCGAATCCTCGGGGGAGAGCTTCTCTATGGCGAATCCGGCGTGAACGAGGACGGTGTCCCCGGGAAGGGCGTTTTCGATGAGATCGGTCCGGATTTCCGTCCGGACGGCCCCTGCGACGGCGACCGCCCGGGAGCCGTCGAGGACGGATTCAATCACGTGGGGAACAGCAAGGCACATGTACATTCCTCCTTTTCCTCTATTGTACTCCAAGGGGACATTTTTTGAAAAAGGGCAAAAACAAAAGGCTTTCTTTTCCGGCCTTGGAAAGATTTTTATTTGGTGTATAATATGGTTCGATAATTCCCCATAAAGAAAAATATTCAATCTTATAAGGAGGTGAACGAAGGCAAGATATGGGGAAAACACCGGCTGGTACAGGCAGCATCAGGCCATGACATTAAGGAGGGATACAAGAAATGGCTCAGAATTTTGAAAGAGAACATTGGGGAAGCAAACTCGGGTTTATCCTCGCGGCCGCAGGTTCCGCCGTAGGACTCGGCAACATCTGGCGGTTCCCCTATGTCACGGGACAAAACGGCGGCGCGGCGTTTGTCCTTGTCTATTTAGCGATCGTCTTCGTCCTCGGCTTTTCGGTCATGCTTGCAGAGATGGCCATCGGCCGGAAGGCTCAGCTCAACGCGGTCGGGTCGTTCCAGAAGCTCAAAGGCGGAATGTGGCCCATCGTAGGCTGGATGGGAGTCGCAGCAGGTTTCATGATTCTTTCTTTTTATGGCGTCATCGGCGGCTGGACCATCAAGTATTTCGGCTACTCTTTCACCGGCCTCATGACTGAGGCAGCCGCAGGGAAGGCCGGAGACGTCTTCGGCGGATTTGTCACCAATACTACCCAGGTCGTCCTCTTTCAGGCTCTCTTCATGATCATCACCACCTGGGTCGTCTTTAAGGGGATCGGCGAGGGGATAGAGAAATACTGCAAGATCCTCATGCCCGCCCTGTTTGTCATCCTTCTGATCCTCATCGTCCGTTCCGTCACCCTCGAGGGTGCGGGAAAGGGACTTGAGTTCTACCTCAAGCCCGACTTCTCGAAGATCACCGGTCCGACCATCGCCGCAGCCCTGGGGCAGGCCTTCTTCTCCCTCTCCCTCGGCATGGGGTGCATGATCACCTACGGCAGCTACGTGGATAAGCAGACCACCCTTCCGAGCGCCGCCATCCAGGTCTGCCTCATCGACACATTGGTGGCCATTCTCGCGGGCCTTGCCATCTTCCCGGCGGTCTTCGCCTTCGGCGTCGACGCGGGAGCCGGCCCCGGCCTCACCTTCGTCACCCTCCCCTCCGTCTTCGCCAAGATGCCCGGAGGTCCCATATGGAGCGCCCTCTTCTTCCTTCTGCTCTTCATCGCGGCCCTCACATCGGCCATCTCCCTTCTTGAGGTCGTTGCGGCCTACTTCATCGACAAGGGGTGGAGCAGGCCCAAGGCGGCATGGGCCATGGGATTCCTCATCTTCCTTCTCGGCGTTCCCTCCGCCATGTCCCTTGCCGGGGCTCCCAAGATTGCGGGGAAGGACTTCCTCGATGCAATGGACTTCATCGCCTCCAACGTGCTTCTCCCCCTCGGCGGCGTTTTCATCGCCCTCTTCGTCGGGTGGGTCTGGACTGCCGACGCCCGGAAAGAAGTTACCAACGAGGGAACCCATTCCTTCGGCATGATGGAGATCTGGATCTGGGTATGCAGGGTCATCGCCCCTCTGGCCATCCTCTACATATTCTTCACCGGCCTGAAGTGGTAATCTGACGAAACATCCGAAACCGGAGCCTGCAACGGCTCCGGTTTTTTCTTCCCTTTTTACGTTGAATTTTTCACAAAAAACTTGACTCGTATTCGCCATTGTGCAAGAATAGAAACGATTTCCGGATGAAGGCCGCGAGAGAGACTCTCCTTTGACATGGAGAGCGCCGAAGGGGCAAGGCCCGAAGTTCGGGCGGAAACTCTCAGGCGAAAGGATTGCGGTCAGACGGGGCTCTGAAAGAAACAGTTCCTTTTCGGTTGTCTTTTTTCCGCCGGAGCTGTGCGACAGAGAGCGTCTTACCTATAGGCATAGGGAGGCAGCTGAATGTCCTGTCGCAGGCTTTTGATCACCAACAACCCCTTTCTCTCCAAAAACATATCCTGCAGCCTTCCCGTAGAGGGAACGTCCCTTGATGTGCTCCGCATTACAAGAGAGCATGTCCATGGCGGGTGGGCCGTTCTTTCCTCCCCCCTCTACGGCAACCTTCGCCCCCACCAGCACCCCTACCGCTCCGTCCTGATCGAAAAATCAGAGAGTCAGTCCGGAGAGGTTGATCTTCTCTCCCTTGAACTTATTGAAAACGCCCTTCTGATCTATACCTCCCAGGAGTTCTCCATCCTCTCTTCCGAGGGCATGCCCGAGGAGGTCAGGGAGGATTTTGCCTGCATAGATGCTGAGCTTATGAAAGAAACCCTTGAACGGTACCGGCTCTTTCCCCGGCAGGGGATGGAGGGGCGGTACCTTTGATGCTCTTGAAAGGAGGTGAAGTGAATGATTGAATTGACGAAAGAGAATTTCGATGCCGAGGTGAAAGAGGCATCCGGACCGGTTCTCGTGGATTTCTGGGGACCGAAGTGCGGACCCTGCATGGCCCTTCTTCCCAACGTCCACAAGATGGCGGAGGAGTACGAAGGAAAGGTCAAGTTCTGCTCCGTGGATGTTTCTGAGAACCGGAGGGTGGCTATAGCCAACAAGGTCATGGGCCTTCCGGCCTTCCTGTTCTGGAAGGATGGAGCGGAAGTGGCCAGGATCAGCGGCGGAGATGTCACCCTGGAGAAAATCAGGGAAAAGGTGGAAGCGCTTCTGTAGCAGCCTTTCGCGCCCATAAAGGGGGAACAGATAACCATGAAGCTCGAACTGCATAGGGTAAAGATACACAAGCTGGCCTGGGGTAAGGAGACCTCGGCCAGGGACGGCCTTCTCACGGTAAACAAGGAAGAGCTGCTGACCATGCTCCGCAAAGACGAACGGCTCGCGAAAGTCGACCTCGACTTCGCCTCTCCGGGGGAGAGCGTCCGCATACTTCCCGTGAAGGACGTGGTGGAGCCCCGGTATAAAATGGAAGGTCCCGGCGGAGTCTTTCCGGGCATGGTCTCCGATGTGGAGACCGTGGGGGAGGGCAAGACCCTCGTCCTTTCCGGCGCTGCGGTGGTGACCACCGGCAAGATCGTCCGCTTCCAGGAGGGGATCATCGACATGAAGGGGCCGGGGGCCGAATATACGCCCTTTTCCCGGACCTGCAATATAGTCGTTATCCTTGAGAACACGGAAGACCTCGACAAGCACGATTACGAAACGGCCTGCCGGATGGCCGGCCTCAAGACGGCGGCCTACCTCGCCCGCAAGTGCCTCGGCGCCGCGGTGGATTCCGTGGAGACCTACGAGACCCCGAACCTGAAGGACGCCATGGCGGCCCACGAGGGGCTTCCGAAGGTGGCCTATCTCTACATGCTCCAGTCCCAGGGCCTGCTGCACGACACCTACCTCTACGGTGTGGACGTGAAGAAGATCCTCCCCACTCTGCTCAACCCCACGGAGGTCATGGACGGCGCCATCGTCTCAGGGAACTGCGTATCCGCCTGCGACAAGAACAATACCTACTCCCACCAGAACAACCCGATAATCCACCAGATGTTCAAACGCCACGGCAAGGATTTCAACTTCCTCGGGTGCATCGTCACCAACGAGAACGTCACCCTCGCCGACAAGAAGCGGTGCTCCTCCTATTCAATAAACCTCGCGAAGACCCTGGGCGTGGACGGCCTGCTCATCTCCGAGGAGGGGTTCGGCAACCCCGACGCCGACCTCATCATGAACTGCTGGAAGGCCGAACGGGCAGGGATCAAGACGACCCTTCTCACCGACGAGTACGCCGGGCAGGACGGGGCAAGCCAGTCTCTGGCCGACTCCACCCCCGAGGGGGACGCCTGCGTCACCGCCGGAAACGCCAACGAAGTGGTGGTCCTTCCTCCCATGGATAAAGTCATCGGCGTTCCCGAAGAGGCAAACGTCATCGCCGGTGGGTGGCAGGGATCCCTTGCCGAGGACGGCACCATCACCGTGGAGCTTCAGGCGATCCTCGGAGCCACGAGCGAACTCGGATTCACGAAACTCGGCTGCTACACCATATAGCTGATCCGGAAAGTACATCCCCGGGAGATGCCACGGAGCTGCCCCGGCAGATCAAGACCGGCGTGACGGACCATGCGTCCGGTCCTGAGATACCGGCAGGGGCCGCAGAGGGCATTCGCGGGGAGTACGGCAGGTACGCCCTATCAATGGGGAGGGAAAAATTGTGACCTACAGAATCATTCATTACATTAATCAGTTTTACGCGGGAATCGGCGGAGAGGAAAAGGCCGATATCACCCCCGAGATACGGGAAGGGGTCGTCGGACCTGGAATGGCCCTTCAGGCCGCTCTTCGGGACGAGGCGGAGATCGTGGCCACGGTCATCTGCGGCGACTCCTATTTCGCCTCGAACCTCGAGAAGGCATCGGAGGAAATCATCGAAATGATGAAGAAGTATTCCCCCGACGCCGTCGTCGCCGGCCCGGCCTTCAATGCCGGCCGGTACGGCACCGCCTCGGGAGGGATCTGCGAGGCGGTGAGCAAACAGCTCGGCATCCCCGTGGTGTCCGCCATGTATCCGGAAAACCCGGGAGTGGATCTTTACAAGAGGAGCTGCTACATCGTCGAGACCACCGACAGCGCCGCGGGCATGCGCAAGGCGATCCCAGCCATGGCGGCCCTGGTCCTCAAGCTGCTCAAGGGCGAACCCGTGGGTTCTCCCTCCGAGGAAGGGTACATCGAGCGGGGGATCCGGAAGAACAAGTTCTATGAGAAGCTCGCCGCAGAGCGGGCCGTGGACATGTTCACGGCGAAGCTCCACGGCAGGCCCTTCGTGACGGAATATCCAATGCCCGTCTTCGACCGGGTGGAGCCGAACCCCCCGGTGACGGACATGAAGAATGCCGTCATCGGCCTCGTGACCTCCGGAGGCATCTGTCCGGGGGGGAATCCCGACCATATCGAAGCCTCCAGCGCGAGCAAGTTCGGCGAATACGATATCACCGGTATCAAGGACCTCGTATGCACCGAATACTGCACGGCCCACGGCGGATACGACGCCACCTACGCCGACCAGGATCCAGACCGGGTGCTTCCCGTGGACGTCCTCCGGGACATGGAAAAAGAAGGGGTCTTCAAAAAGCTCCACAACAAGTTTTACAGCACCGTGGGCAACGGAACCTCCGTGGCCAGCTCAAAGCGCTTCGGAGCGGAGATCGCCCGGAGAATGATCTCCGACGGAGTCACCGCGGTCATCCTCACATCCACCTGAGGAACCTGCACTCGTTGCGGTGCAACGATGGTCAAGGAAATCGAGCGGGCAGGCCTTCCGGTGGTTCATGTGTGCACCATAGTCCCCATCTCTCTGACGGTGGGAGCGAACCGGATCGTTCCGGCCGTCGCCATACCCTACCCCCTCGGAGATCCGAACAGAACTCCCGAGGAGGAGAAGGAAATCCGACGCAATCTCGTTGAGAAGGCATTGAAGGCCCTCCAGACGGAAGTCACGGAGCAGACGGTATTCACCGACTGATTTTCATAACCGGGAGGCCCGGTATACCCCGGGCCTCCCTTTCGGCAGATCACAGCACAAGGAGGTTTGAAGAGCATGGCCAACGTTGGAATCAGGGGGTACGCCTACTGCCTGAATCACGCGCCCGAACTCGGATATCACTACGGAATCACCCCCAACATCGAGAGAGAGACAAAAGGAGAGACGGATTATATCAGGGAACTGGCCTCCCACCGGCAGAGCTGGGAAGAGGCGAAGGATTACGCTCCGAACCAGGCCTACATCGGCGGGATCACCCTCGAAAAACTCACCGCTTCCCCTCAGCCCTGGTATGACCATCGCCTGACGGAGAGTCCGCGGTACGGAAATTACGGTGAAATCATGCCCGAGGATGAATTTATCGGGCTTTTGGATATATGCGACGTCTTCGACATCATCTGGCTCGAAAAGGACTTCGCCGCCTCGGTGCGGAAGAAGCTTGAGGCGAGTCCGGTGCTGAACGAAAAAATAATCGCCCGCCTCGAGGAGGGGCACCCCCTTGAGGAGATCGAGAGGGAGGTGCGGGACAAAAGAGCCCTGCCCCTCTTCATCGAAGGGAAAGTCGTCGCATGCGCCCGGAACGGCCATGAGATCGACGACTGTCTTTTCGCCTACGTCCTCCTGGAGAACCTCGCCTGCAAGACCGGAGGGGTCCTCGCCCTGCTTCACCTGCTGAAGAACACCGGCATGGCCCCTGAAGAGGTGGATTTCGTCCTTGAATGTTCCGAGGAAGCGGCGGGAGACATGAACCAGCGGGGGGGAGGCAACTTCGCCAAGGCCGTGGCCGAGATCGCCGGATGCGTGAATGCCAGCGGATGCGATGTGCGGGCCTTCTGTGCCGGTCCGGTCTGCGCCATGATTGACGCTGCCTCCCAGGTGGCCTCGGGGGCGAGAAAGAACTGTGTCGTCCTTGCGGGGGGAGCTATCCCGAAGCTTTACATGAACAGCCGGGATCATGTCAAGAAAAAGATGCCGGCCCTCGAGGACTGCCTCGGAAACTTTGCCGTCCTCCTCGTCCCCGATGACGGAACCCATCCCATTATGCGCCTCGACGTCCTCGGCAAGCATTCCGTGGGGGCGGGCTCCTCTCCCCAGGCCGTCACCACAGCCCTCATCCTCGATCCTCTGGAGAGGGCGGGCCTCTCCTTCCTCGACGTGGACAAATTCGCCGCGGAGCTTCACATCAACGAGATCACCCTTCCCGCCGGAGCGGGGGACGTCCCCCTGGCAAACATCAAGATGACGGCGGCCCTTGCGGTAATGAAGGGAGCCCTCGAAAAGGGGGAGATGATGACCTTCGTCAAGGAGCGGGGCCTTCCGGGGTTTGCCCATACCCAGGGGCATATCCCCTCGGGGGTACCCTTCGTCGGCCACGCCTGCGATGCCCTTAAAGAGGGGACGATGAAGCGGGCCATGATCATCGGCAAGGGGAGCCTCTTCCTCGCCCGCCTCACGAACCTCGCCGACGGGGCATCCTTCCTTCTCGAACCCCCCACGGGCAAAAAGCCCGGAGCTGCCGCAGCATCAAAAGAAGACATCAAGGCCCTTCTTCTCGAGGTCCTCTCCGACCTGTCGGAAAAAATTGACTGAGGGGGGTGGGGGAAATGACTGATCTTCGACATCTTGTAGGGGAGGCCCTCCGGGAGATCATAAGCGAATCCCGCACCGGGGGGCCCCGAATCTCCGTGGGGCTCATGGCCCGGGGGAGCGAGCTCGGAGCGGAGGAGCTCGCCCGGGGCGCCAGAATGGCCGCTGAGAGGTTCCCCCGTCTGGAGCCCGTGCTCATCGGCCCGAGGATTTCCGGATTCGACGACCTCTCCTGGATTGAGACGGAGGACGGAGATGACGCAGTGGCCGAAGGGATGGAGCGGGCCCTTTCGGTGGGGAGAATAGGGGGGGCCGTCGCCCTTCACTACCCCTTCCCCCTCGGCGTGTCCACCATGGGGCGGGTGCTGACCCCATCCCGGGGAAAGCCCATGATCCTCGCCTCATCCACCGGGACCTCCGCGGTCTCGAGGGTGGAGGCCATGGTGCGGAACGCCCTCTACGGCAGGGCGACCGCCAGAGCCCTGGGGATCGAAAACCCCACGGTGGGCATCCTGAATGTGGACGGAGCCCAGCTTGTCCTGAAGGCCCTGAAGCAGCTCAAGGAGAAGGGGTACGCCCTTTCCTTCGGTGAGAGCATCCGGAAGGACGGGGGGGTGATTCTCCGGGGCAACGACATCCTTGCCGGGGCGGTGGATGTCTGCGTCACCGACACGCTCACGGGCAATGTCCTGATGAAGATGTTCTCATCCTTCACCACGGGGGGGTCCTACGAATCCCTCGGATGGGGGTACGGTCCATCCGTGGGGGAGGGGTGGAAGAAGATCATCTCCATTATCTCCCGGGCCTCGGGATCTCCTGTTATCGCCTCCGCTCTCGAGTACACGGCCCAGGTCATCGCCGGGGACCTCCCGGGGAAAATCGCCGCAGAGATCTCCGGGGCGAAACAGGCGGGGCTTGAGGGGATCCTGGCCGGCATTCAGCCGGCGCCCTCCCCGGCCGAGACGGTGGCAATGCCCCCTTCGGAGCCCACGGATGAGGAGATTCAGGGGATCGACGTCCTCTCCATCGAGGACGGCGTGAAGGCCCTCTGGAAAGAGGGGATCTATGCCGAATCCTCCATGGGGTGCACCGGCCCCGTGATCAAGCTCCCCGCCCGGCACAGAGAAAAGGGGGAGGAACTGCTGAAGGATAAAGGATATATTTAACATGATAAAGGAAGGCTCTTTCAGCCTTCCTTTATTGACTTTTTCAGTGGTATAATTTTGGATGGTATCATTTTGTGAAACAGAGCACTTCGCAGCGCAGCCGCTCCCGGGGGTGATGCATGACTGACCTTCAGAAGGTTCACGATTCTGTTTCATGCTGTCCGCCATTTTCAATCATGAGAAGTCCATTCCTTTTGAGTGAACCTGCTCATTCGATGATGTGAAAGGGGGAATCGGAAGTATGAATGCTATTATGGAAATGAACGGTTTTGTCAACAGTATCGTCTGGGGCCCGTGGATGCTCACCCTCCTTGTGGGCACGGGAGTCTACCTTTCGGTCATACTGGGAGTTCCGCAACTTCGCTATTTCGGTCTTATGTTCAAGGAAGTCTTCGGCAACCTCGGCAAGAAGTCAGACAGTGAGGGAACCATCTCCTCCTTCGCCGCCCTTTCCACCGCCCTTGCCTCCACCGTGGGGACGGGAAATATCGCGGGCGTGGCTACGGCCCTTCACCTCGGAGGACCCGGCGCGCTCTTCTGGATGCTCATCTCCGCCATCTTCGGCATGACGACGAAGTTCGCCGAGGTTTCCCTCGCAGTTCGCTTCCGTGAGAAGGACGCCCTTGGCAACTGGCGGGGCGGCACCATGTACATCCTCGAAAAGGGCGCCAATCAGAAATGGCTCGCCTGGCTCTTCGCCTTCTTCGGGTTCTTCGCGTCCTTCGGCATCGGCTGCGCAGTGCAGGCCAACTCCACCGCAGAGGGGTTCCTTCTCGGCTTCGGCATCCCCACAGTCTGGACCGGCGTGGCAGTGGCCATCCTGACCGCCCTCGTGATCATCGGCGGACTGAAGAGAATCTCTGACGTCACCACCTACCTTGTTCCCTTTATGGCCATCTTCTACATCATCGGTGCGCTTATCGTTGTATTCACCCATATGGATCAGATTCCCGTCGCCCTCGGCAACGCGGTGAAATACGCCATCACCGATCCCATGGCCATGCCCGGCGCCATTGCGGGATGGGCTGTCAAGGTCGCCCTCACCAAGGGTATCGCCCGGGGCGTCTTCTCCAACGAAGCGGGCCTCGGCTCGGCCCCCATGGTCCACGCCACCGCAATGGTCGACCATCCCGTTCGCCAGGGGATGTACGGCCTCTTCGAGGTCTTCACGGACACCATCGTCATCTGCACCCTGACTGCCCTCACCATCCTCACCAGCGGCGTGCTCACCGGGAGCCCCGAGCTCTCAGGAGCCCAGCTTACCCTCTCCGCCTTTACAGTAGTCCTGGGGAACACGGGTACCATGATTCTCGCCGTGGGACTCGCCCTCTTCTCCTTCTCCACCATACTCGGCTGGTACTGGTACAGTGAGACCTGCGGAACCTATATCTTCGGAAACAAGTCCATTCCCGTTATAAAGGTGTTTTGGATTATCCTTATCCTCCTCGGAGCCGCGGGAGGCGTTCTTCTCGGCGATGCCGCCGCATTCCTCACCAACCTCTGGGACCTTTCCGACACCCTCAACGGTCTCATGGCGGCACCGAACCTCGTGGCCCTTCTCATCCTTTCCGGCGAAATGCGCCGCCTTGTGAAGGACTTCGACGAGAAACGCAAAACGGGAAAAATCAAAATCTAAGAGCTTCACGACGAAATTGTCAGGAAAAAACCACAGAAGGGGCGGAATTTCCGCCCCTTTTTTGTAAATGGTGTGAGACCGGGAGGGAGAAATTCCTCCCGTCTGCTCATTAAGAAGGGAGATTGTTCGTTATGCATCGCGCCACCAGAATGGAAGTCAGCCTGAAGAATATAGTCTCTAATTTTCACGCAATCCGAACCCATATAGGGCCGAACCCCGAGATTTTTGCCGTGGTGAAGGCTGATGCCTACGGCCACGGAGCAGTGCCCGTCGCCTCCGCTCTCCTTGAGGGGGGGTGCAGGCGGTTCGCCGTGGCGATCCCTGACGAAGCCTTCGAGCTCCGGGAGGGGGGGATCACCGCCCCCATCCTCGTCCTCGGCCCCTCCCCCGAGCGATCCGCCCGGGACTATGTGCGCCGGGGGATAACTCCGACCGTCACTGATCTTGCCTTCGCCCGGGCCCTCAGCGCCGAGGCGGTGAGGGCTGGAAAGAAGGCGGCGATCCATGTGAAGGTTGATACGGGGATGGGGCGCATCGGCTTCCTCCCCGGAGACATCCCCGAAGTGCTCGACGAACTCTCCCTCCTCCCCGGCATCGTTCTCGAGGGGATGTTCACCCACTTCGCCGTGGCCGACGAGGCAAGGCTCGAATATACGGCCCGTCAGTTCGCCGGGCTGACCCGCTCCCTTGAGGCAGCGGAGAAGAAGGGAATCTCCATCCCCCTCCGCCACGCCTGCAACAGCGCGGGGATCCTCGCCTGCCCGGAGATGTATCTCGACGGCGTCCGCCCGGGGATCATCCTCTACGGCATGTGGCCCTCCCGGGAGTGCCCCCGCCCAATTCGCCTTTTGCCCACCTTCGAGGTGAAGACTGAAATCGCCTTCGTGAAGGACCTCCCCGCCGGAAGCGGCGTCGGCTACGGCCTCCGCTACATGACGAGGGGGACGGAACGGATCGCCGTGCTCCCCGTGGGGTATGCCGACGGCTACTCCCGGGCGCTTTCGATGAAGCTGGACGTCCTCATCGGAGGCCGAAGGGTTCCCCACAGCGGCAATATCTGCATGGACCAGACCATGGTGGATGTTACGGATGCAGGCCCTGTAGCCGTTGGCGGGCGAGCAACCATCATTGGACGGGACGGGGGAGAATCCATTTCCGCGCAGGAACTGGCGGATTTATCCGGCACCATCCCTTATGAGACCTTGATTGCTATTTCACCAAGGGTGCCGAGAGTTTATTTACATTCATAAAGGAAGGTACGAGTTCATTGCCTACAAGCAAATCCGGCGCTAACAAAAAACAAAAGCCACTGATCAAGAAACCCTACCTTAAAGGAAAGGCTTTCAGCCGTCTGGCCCTCAAGCGAGGCCTCCGCATCCTGGGTTATCTGGTGCTGTCCGCTGTGTTGTTTTTCTTCCTGGGTCAGTTGCTGGTCATTGACATTGATTGGCTTCGCACAATCATCAACCTTGTGGTTATCGCTGCCTTTGCCGGCTTGCTGTATTCCACCGGCGCGCGCGATGGAGAAGGCGACGTGGCGTTTGCTGAGATTGCCCTCATCCGCCAGGCGGATGGGCGTGAAGCAACGCGTGAGGACCTTGAGCGATGTTTTCATCCGTACAAAGGGTTCGTGACCGCCTTTTCCGGTGCGCTGCTGATTGTGCTGATTTGTTTGGCATATGCTCTGCAGGCTGTCAAGGACACTTATATGTTGGGGCCTTTGCCATCCTGGGTGGCAGCCTATGAGACCCGTGCGGACATTGGCCCGGCGCTTTTGTACTATCATGACCGCGCGGCTTTTGGCTTGGCAGATGCCTTGCGCATGGTGGTCCGTCTGTTGATTTTTCCCTTTGTCAACATAGCTGGTGTGCGAAATGCTGATGCCATCCTGATTGTGGAGCGCCTCTCGCCGTTGCTGGTCCTGGTTGCGCCGATGTCTTATGGTGTGGGTTACGCGCGGGGTGAGCGTTTCCGGGCCTTGATCCACTCTGGCATCGCATCCAATGCCAAACGCGCAGCACGCAAGCGTCGCAAGGCCGCAGCCTCACGGCAGCAACAACGCAAGGAACCAAGGCAATTGGTTTGATGGCGATCAGGATTCTGGGCGGGAAATATCGTTCAAGGCTGCTCCGGACGCCGCCTGGGCATGATACCCGCCCTACCCGGGCCATGGTGCGTGAAGCAGTGTTCAATATGCTGCTAGGACAGGTGCGGCATGCCAGCGCACTTGATGTGTTTGCGGGATCGGGCTCCATGGGCTTTGAAGCGCTTAGCCGCGGCGCTGAAAGCGTTGTGTTTTGCGACAGGCGCCAGGAAGCCATCAGGGTGATCCGCGATAACGCGAGAATTCTGGGCTGTGAGCAACAGGTATGCTTGCTGAAGGGCGCTTGGCATACCAGCCTGCGTACATTGGGCAAAGAGGGAATCAAGTTTGATTTGATTTTCCTTGATCCTCCCTATAAAATGGATGTGTCAGAAGTGCTTGGAAGCGTTGCCAAGGAAGGCTTGCTGCATGAAGAAGGGGTGGTTG
>JALHFZ010000252.1:987-1774 GCA_022837505.1 Synergistaceae bacterium | reverse complement strand
CTCGGCCCCCGCACTCTTGATGAAGTCGCTGTAGACGGAACCCATTTTTCCCTGGAAGGGAGCGGGGTCCACGGTGTTGACGATCATTCCCTTTTCTTTCAGGTTTTCGGTGATCTCCGCCTCCTGGTCCTCCACGGTTTTCCGGGAGACAGGACGGACCTCTTCGAAGGCCTCGACGACTATCTTCTGCAGATCTTCGGGAAGCTTTTTGAAGAAGGCATCAGAGATCATGATGACCACGGGGGAGTAGACATGCCCCGTAAGAGAGAGGTATTTCTGCACCTCATAGAGTCTCGATGCCCAGATAATTGAAAGAGGGTTCTCCTGGCCGTCGATGATCCCCTGCTGCAGAGAGGTGTACACCTCACCGAAGGCCATGGGAACAGGATTCCCGCCGAGGGCGGCGATGGTGTCCATGACGGTCTTCGTCTCGGGAACGCGGATTTTGAGGCCATTGAAATCATCGGGGACCACGATGGGATGCTTCGAGTTTGTGGTGTTTCGGTAGAGGTTCATCCAGTAGCCCAAGATGCGGATACCAGTTTTTTCCCTCATCTTCTCGTTGAGTTCCTGCCCGATGGGTCCGTCCACCGTTTTGTAGACGTGCTCGTTGCTCCGGTAGATATAGGGAAGCTCGAGCACTCCCATGAGAGGCATGAAGGAGGCGAGCCCGCCGGGGCTCTGGGTACCCATCTCGATGGTCCCTAGCTGAAGTCCTTCCGCCAGAGCCCGCAGATTGCCGAGCTGGGCGCTGGGATAGACCTTCGCCTCGATCCGTCCGCCGCTC
>JALHFZ010000252.1:0-941 GCA_022837505.1 Synergistaceae bacterium | reverse complement strand
GGGGATGGTCGGGCGCCGTGACGTTGCCGATCTTGATGATGTACTTCTCCGCCGCCAAACCTGTACCTGCCAGAAGCATGAGTGATGCTGCGATGCAGAGTGCCAGGATCCAGAACTTTCTCATATCCTTCAGCTCCTTTTGAAATGATATAAATCCGGCCGCCCGCAGACTGACCGGTTGATTCTCAAAATACTTGACTTGAAGCTGCTATTAAGCAAGACCTGACCCCGGTTTGTTGACAAGGGGTATTATTCGGGATATGATCTCGTAATATCGGATACTATATCAGATTTATTACAAAGAGAAAAGAGGAACCGGCGATGAAAGTTCCCACCATGGTGGAGGTTATTCAGGCGGACCTGAAGAAGCGGGTGCTGGAGGGGGAGTATGTTCCCGGAGACCGGCTGAATGTGGACGAGCTGGCCCGGATACTGAACGTGAGCAAAACGCCCATCCGGGAGGCTTTGGGCCGGCTGGCCCGGGAGGGGCTTGTGCAGTCTCAGCCGCGGATCGGGTGGAGGGTCTCCCTCCTCTCCCTGGAGGAGTTCTTTCAGTATCAGGAGACCCAGCATATGATCAAGTCGTATCTGGCCGAGCAGATCGTCCCTTTCGCATCGAAGATTAATTTTACCAGAATTGAGAAGATGAACGGGAATATGCGGCATTTCCTCGAGACCCGGCAGTTCGAAAGACTTCTGGAGGAGAACGACCGGTTTCATATGGAGATTTACGGCGTCTACCCCAACAAGGTGCTTCTCGAATATCTGGATGAGGTGAACAACACCATCCGGCTGCAGCGCATCCATATGATGGAGCGGCAGCTTCTCTCACCGGACAGCCCCCTTTTGCAGGACGCGCCGAAGGATCACGGAGAGATCATCGAAGCTCTGAAAAGCGGCGACCGGACCCGCATTATCGAGGCTTCGGCGCGACATCAGGC
>JALHFZ010000092.1:5181-6774 GCA_022837505.1 Synergistaceae bacterium | reverse complement strand
CCGTGTCCTCATAGACCTGGAGCAGGGCGTCCTCTCCGTCAAGGCGGATGATCTCCCCCAGGAGGGCGAGCTTTCCCACGGTGACCATCTCCCCCATGGCGAAGTCCCGCATCGCCGTCGCCCGCACCACAGGGCCGTTGACCGTGATGATCCGTCCTTCCTTCTTCATTCCGGGATCCTCACAGGACGGGAAGGATACGCTCGGCGAGGGTATCCTTGAGGCCCGAGATGATCTCCCGCCAGTCGGCGGGGGCCCTCCACGAGCCGTCGGGGGCGGAAAGCCAGACTCCCCCCAGGATGGGGGCGGCGTCATTCAGGAAGGTCACGGTCAGATCAGGGCGCTTCTCCCGGATCCGTCCGGCCACGGTCTCGCCATGAGCGAGATCCTCGTGGGAGAGCTGCATGTTCACGGCGCTTCCTCCGGGGAGTTTTTCCGCCGCATCGAGGGCGAGCCCAGCGAGGATGTCCGGATATTCTTCGTGGTTTCGAAGGTCGGTAAGCTCCTTCTGAAGCAGGGTGATCGCCTCGTCGAGGAGGGAATTCTGAAGGCGGAGGCGGTCCTTGGTCCGGGTCATTTCAGCCCCCGAGATCTGCCGCTTCGAGATCTCCTCCGACCGCTTCACCGCGTCTCCGTGAATCTGTTCCACCATCCTGTCCAGGGACTCGTTCTGTTCGCTCAGCCATTCGGCTGCCTCCCGGCGGGCAGAATCGAGAAGGGCCTCCCGCTCATCGTCGGCTTTCTTGAAGAGCAGATTTTTCAGCGAGGTCAGTTTCTCGGGGTTTTGAACCTCGTATTTCCGGCTCTCGTCGGGAAGGGAATCGGTCATTCTATTCTCACTCCAATCGCATCGCGGATGTACCCTGTCAAAAAGTCGCTTTCTCTTCTGCTTCCGTGCCGGTCGGGGATTTCCACCAGGAGGGGAGGCTCGTCCCGCTCCCGGAGAGACTTGACGAGGGCGGGAATCTCGGCGGCGGCTTTTTCTGTGATCACGAGGATTCCCACGTCGGTTCTGTTCGACAGTACGTCCTCGATGGCCTCTGCCGTCTCTTCTGGCCCGTGGACCAGCACTCCGGGAATGCCCGCAAGGCGCAGCAGGACAAGAGTGTCATGATTATCGCTCACCAGGAATCCCCTCATGGCGTTTTCCTGCTTACAGTTTGCCCAGGATCAGCAGGGAGACGATGACTCCGTAGATGGCGATTCCCTCGGCCAGGCCGAGATAGATGAGGGTCGTCCCCAGGAGCTCCGGTTTTTCTCCCACCACGCCCAGGGCTGCCGCGCCCACCACCGCCACGGCGATGCCCGCTCCGAGGCAGGCCAGTCCGGTGGCGAGGCTCGCCCCCAGAAAGCCCAGGCCCGACGCGGTGCTCTCGGCGCCCGTCTGAGCCGCCGCCGAGAGGTTCGGGGAGAGGGTCAGAAAAAGGGCGAGGATGATCAGTCCGAGAAGGGCCGCCGAGGCGCCCCCCAGTATTTTGCGTCCGTGGGCCGGCCTGCGGCCCCGGAGAACATATCCGGCGGCGCAGGTGAGTACCGCTCCCGCTGTCAACAGCACGAGTCCCGTCATGGGAATTCCTCCTCTAATCATTTGGTTT
>JALHFZ010000092.1:0-5168 GCA_022837505.1 Synergistaceae bacterium | reverse complement strand
AACCCGGCGTGGTTCAGGGCGAAGGCCGCCAGCCGGACAAAGGAGGCCGTATTGCTGAGGAAGGAGAGGAGGTCGTGAAAGACGGTGAAGGTATGCACCACCCCACCCTCTTCCTTTTCCCGGGGGCCGAAGATCGCCCGGTCGAGAACCGAGCTGAAGAGGATCACCAGGAAGAGCCCTCCCAGCAGGAAATAAAGGGCCTTCGGAGGGGAGCTCCCCGTAAAGGCCAGAGCCGCACTTCCGGCAGCGATCCAGTAAAAGAGCAGCCCGGCTATTCCCTCGCCGTCGAAGAGCATCTTTCCGGTCTGCCCCTTCCGGTGAAGGGAGAGGATGTTCAGCAGGATGCCGAGGCTCAGAAAGACGACCCCCACGAAAAGGGACGTGGCGATGAGGTTTGAGATCCCCTCCATGGGGGAGGTCCACAGGGATGGGAGGATATTCTCCGAGCCGAAGACGCTTCCGTAGAGAAAGCCGAAAGCCATGGCGGAATAGCCGGCCATGCGGATCACCGAGGCGAAGGCTTTTTTCAGAATTCTCCTTTTATTAAGATACCATGCCCCCAGGGCGAGAAGAAAGCCATGCCCCACATCGCCGAACATGAAGCCGAAGAAGAGGCAGAAGCTCAGGGCCACGAGGGCGGACGGGTCCGTCTCGTCGTAGGAGGGGAGGCTGTAGAGGGAGACGATCTCCTGAAAGGTCCGGACGAGAAAATTGTTCTTCAGCAGGGTCGGCAGCTTCTTTCCCCGTCTTTCGAGCTCCGAAGCCTTCTCAGTGAGGAGGAGCGTGTTGGGGCCGATTTTTTCCACCGCTGCGGCCACCTCGGGCAGCGTCGGGGCGGGAACGACTCCCGACAGGATGAAGATGCCGCTCAGCTCCCCCCGCTTCTGGATGAGGGCGTAGACCCTCTGAAGGGAGTGGACGGCGCAGTAGAGCGTCTCCAGATCGGCCCGGTGGCGGTCGAGGTAGTTCCGGGGGGCCTCCTGCAGCCCCCGGATCGCCCGGGCGGAATCCCCCACCCGGTTCCGGAGCCTGCCTCCCATGTTCCGCCCCGCTCCCTCGAAGATGTCGCCGAGGGAATATTCCTTCAGATAGACGGAGCGGAAGATCTTCTCCGCCTCTGGGTGGTACTCCCGGGAGCAGAAGATCACCGCCAGGACGTACCCCTTTTCCGCCACTGCGGGGTAGACGAGCAGGGGGGTGACGGCGGCCATCTCCTCGAGGCGCCGGTAGTTGTCGGTCCTCAGACGGCCGAAGGTGATGGAGAGGTATTTCGTCTTCAGGGTCTCCTCCACGTCCCGGCCGGCCCCCGCGAGGGCTTCAAGAAAGACGGCCGCGGCCAGCAACTTTTCCCGCTCCTCCTCGAGGACCTCCGCCCGCTTCTGCCAGAGGCGGATCTTTTTCGCTGCATCCTGCACTCCGGCCTTCGCCTCCTCGTAGGAGAGGCGGGGAAGGGAGGAGCGGCAGGTCTCCTCGGGGGGCAATTCCGCCCCGGCAGCCTTCCAGACGGAGAGAAGGGTCTCGAGCAGTTCGTCGTAGGGGTTTTTCCCCGAGGTGCTGATGCGTGACCCCCCCGGTCCGGCCAGGGAGGCCGGTCGCTTCTCGAGGGCGTACTCCAGGGGCACGGGCTCGAAATTTCCCAGGGTGAGCAGCTCGGCGGCGAGAGGTTCGATCTCCTCCCGGGGGCCTATGAGAGAGAGCCCCATCATTTCTACGACAGCCATGGCGCATCTCCCCTTTCAGACCGCAGAAGGGAGGACGAACCTGTGGAGATGAGGAACTCCCGGCCCTTCTTCTGGTCATAGTGATAGCGTACACCCTCTATTATGGTGAACAGATCCTTTACCTCGAGCTCCTTCAGAGTGAGGTAGGCGAGGACAACATGAACCCCCGACGTGCCCGAGGAGAAAATCTTCGCCGCCGTCCTCCGCAGTATCCGGTAGAGATTGTGTTCCAGCTTCATTTCGCTGACCTCCATCTCTTCTTCCTGACGGATCCGGAAGGCCTCGCCGTAGACGCTCCGGGAGAGGAGATCCACGAGGGAGGGGATGTCCGGGGCGAAGGCGAAGGTGCTCAGGGTCTGGAAGGAGAGCCGGTAGCGCACGGGGAGGGTGATGCTCAGGGCCTCCTCCGGCGACATGGCGAAGAAGCGCCTTCCCCGGTAGATCCAGTAGAGGTTGATGAGGTCCGCCCGGGTGCCGAAGAGGGTGCGGACCCCCCGTCCCTCGCTGCCGGAAAGTTTTTTTCCGGCGGAGAGGATGCGGGTGAGGAAGAAACTGTCCAGGGCCATCTTGGCCCGGAAGAGATTCTTCCCCTCTTTTTCCGCCCGCTTCAGGGGGTCGGCGAGGATCTCCCGGAGGGGGGATCCCTCGAGGGCGGCCAGGACATCTCGAAAGGTCCGGGATGCGAAGAGCTTCTCCCGGTCGACGAGGGTGAGGGGAACAGACTCGGCCCGGGCGCGCAGGGCATCCCTGCTGCCTTTTCCCGTTGCGAGAATGCGGAGCATCCTCTTGATGATGTCCCCGTCGAACCGCTCTCCCCAGGCCCGGAGGAGGACCTTCCTCCCGGGACCGAGATAATGGCAGAAGGGGATCTCCTCGAGGAGCGGGATGACGGTGAGAACCCCCTCGAGCTCTCCCCGGTGCATCCCCTCGGGGTGGAGGGCGGCGAGATAGGGGGCGTAGGACTCCGTCCGGGCGAGATAGGCGGCGATCTCCCCCACCGTCTCGCAGTCGAGAAGGCGGGCGTAGTCTGACGGGGAGAGAAGCCTCCCCCGGTAGATCCGGGCCTTCGCCGTGACGGCGGCCCGTTCTCCTATGGCGAGAAAGGACACTCAGGCCCCTCCTTTTTTCCCGTACCGCTCCGCTGTCTCCCCGGCCAGGGCCGCAACGATGGAGGGGGCCTTTTCGGCGAACTGATCCTTCATCTTCTGCCGCCCCCGGAGCCCCATATCGGAGATCTGGGCCGCTTCCAGCTCAGCGGAGTGGCGGGCAGACTCCACAATGGCCTTGGCCTGGGCGCGGGCGGCGTTGAGCCGGGCCTCCTGATCGGCGGCGAACTTCTCCCGGGCCTCCCGAAGGATGTCCGAGGCCTTCCGCTTCGCCTCCTCCACGGAATCGGCCGCTTCGTCCTCGGCGGACAGAAGGGCGGTGAGCACGTCGGCGAGATTCATGATCCTTCTCCTCCTTCCTGGGCCATCTTCATGCGGATAAAATCCTCCCGGTCGTTTTCCTCCAGAACGTCGGCGATCCAGGCAAGAACTCTCTTCTGGGAGGGGATGACCACCTTCTCGAGGGCGTTCACCCTCCGGAAGGTCTTGCGGATCTGCACGGCCAGCCGGTAGACGGTGGTCTCCACCTCCGCCAGGCGGGCGATGAGGGAGAGGACCGTCCGGGCGTGAAGATAGGCGCTGTCGAGCACACCGGAGGTGCCGAGAAACGAGTAGCACGGCTCGGGGGGCTTCTCGACAGGATCGACCCTCGGAATCTCCACCCCCATGACGGAGTGGAGGCGGAGGGTGAAATCCGTGACCTCCGGGACGGAGTGGGACAGCTCCTCCACGTTGTCGATGCCGAGGGAGAGCCCCGCCATCTGGAGGCTGAAATAGGCCTTGGAGAAAACCTCCTCGAGGGCGCGCTGCACCTCCCGCGCCTCATCAATCTTTCCCATGAGCTCCATGAGAAGGATGGTGCGTTTCTGCTCAAGAATGTCATGCCCCTTTTCCGCCAGTTTCAGCGACGAGGCGAACTTCACCATATTTCCCCGAGTGGGGGCGATCTTCGGGCTCATTGTGCATTCCTCCGTAAACCGCAGAATACGGCTGTTCTTCCGAATTGTCAAATGGTCGGAGGCGGCAAGTGACCGGACAGGGAAAATGTCACCCCCTGAAATTCATTTCCGTCTGTATTTTCTCCTTCCAGAGGAAAACTTTCTCAGGACATGTCATGATAAGGTCCTTTCCAGCGTTTAGCTTTATGGAAGGATCGCTAAAAGAGGAGAGCATGTTGTGAACGACGACGAACTGATGGAACTCATAAAAAACGACGACGACGGAGCATTCAGGATCCTGTATGCCCGCTGGGGGAGGCGGATCATGTCCTATGCCTCCCGGACCCTGCAGGATAGGGCTGAGGCCGAAGATGTAGTGCAGGAGACCTTTATGGCTCTCTACAAATTCAGAAAACGCTACAAAGAGAAGGGGCGCCTGTCTTCATTCCTGTTCAGGATTGCCGGCAACGCGGTCCGAAGCCGCTTCCGTTCCAGAAATCCGATCCCCGTGGAAGACCTTGAGGATTTTCAGCATGATCCGGTCTATGAAAATACCGCGGACGTGAAAATCGACATCGAAAAGGCCCTTGGTCAATTGCCTTTTCAGCAGAGAGAGGTCCTCCTTCTGGCGGTCATGGGGGGTATGACCTACAAAGAGATCGGCGTTCTGACAGGCAGTTCGGAATCCGCCGTTGCCCAGAGAATATGCCGCGCACGGCGAAAACTGTACGAAATAATGGCTCCCGACAGGGAAGGTGAATGAACGATGACTGAGCAATGCGAAAGTATGGAAATGCTGGTATCGAAAATGCTCGACGGGGAAATTTCAACGGGCGAAAAGGAAACCCTCTCCCGGCATCTGGGGAAATGCCCGCACTGCAGGGACTTTTACGAAAAAAATCTTCAGTGGAGCGAGTTCCTTGAGAACTCCCGGGAAGGGCTCGACCTGCCGGCCTGTCCCGCCGTTTCAAAAGACCCTGTGCGGCTGTTTTCCCTCCCCTTCTGTCTGAAATCGGCAGCAGCGGCGATGCTTCTTGTCCTCTTCTTTTACGGAGGGTTTGTGGCGGGGGACAGAAGGGCTCTGAACAATATCCCTTCCTACGCCAGAGTCGGAGTGCCGGCGGTATGGACGAGGTCTTCCCCCTCTCTGGTGACGGATACGAGACAACTATCTCCCCTTCAGGACCTTATAAGTGAATACCAGCTTCTGATAGGGGAGGAACTGGGCAAAGAGGAAGTGGACTGGCAGAAGGTGCGGATCATGGTTGAAACCCTCGGTTCTCTGAGAACGGATCTTGAGATTCTCGCCCTTCATAAGGGCTCCCTGGATGAAGGGGATCATACAAAAGGGTCTCCCCGGGAGACCTGGCAGCAGATGATAGGAATCAAAAGACAGGAAAAGT
>JALHFZ010000091.1 GCA_022837505.1 Synergistaceae bacterium | reverse complement strand
ATCCTCCATGGGATCACCGTCGAAAACTGGCGCTGCCTTGTGGGGGAGACCACCCTGGGCCCCTTCTCGGAAGGGCTCAACATCCTCCACGCCCCGAACGCCACGGGAAAATCCACCCTCTTCGAAGCCCTGCGGTGTGCCCTCATGGACAACCACGGAACCCAGGGGGAGGAAGCGCAGCAGCTCCGCCCCTGGGGCCGGGAGCTTTCCCCCCGGGTCATGGTCGAGTTCTCGGTGAAGGGATGCCGCTACCGGGTGAGAAAGCGCTTTCTGGACAGGCCGGAATCCCTTCTCGAGAGGATGGAAGGACAGACCTACAGACCCCTCGCGGAGGGGCCGAAGGCGGACTCGGCCACCCGGGAGCTCTTTTCTTCCAATGCCCCCAGGAAAGGGATGTCCCGCCCGGAGCACTGGGGAATTCAGCAGGTACTCTGGACGCCCCAGGGAAAACTTGAGCTGGACGGCCTCTCGGGGGATCTCCTGGCGAGCATCCGGCAGGCTCTGTCCATCCAGGTTGTCCACGGCGGCATCCGGGCGGTGGAGGAAGAGCTGAAGGCCCGCTACGGAGCGTACTTCACGCCCACCGGGCGGTTGCGGACGGGGAGCGGTGCCTCCGCCCTTCCCTCCCTCGAGGAATCGATCAGGGGCAAAGAGAGAGAACTCGAATCAAAGAGGGCGGAATACGAAGAAACAGAGACTCTCTCCAAAGGCGTGAAAGCCCTTGCCTCCCGCCTCGGAGAATTGAGGGAGGAAGGGGAGCGTTCCGTTGAAGCTCTGAAACAGCTTGAAAAAAAGTCGTCGGAGTATGCCTCCTATCTGAGCGAACTGGAAAAGGCCAAAGCGGAAGGGAAGGCGGCGGAATCGGAATATCTCCGCCTCAAGGCCCTTCTCGGCCAGATGGAGGATATCCGGGGGGAAATGGGCGAAACGGAGGAGAAAGCGGCGAACCTCCGGAAAGCCCTTCCGGAGCTCGAAGAGGATCTGAAGGTCTGTACGAAAAATCTCGAGACTGCCCGGGAGGCCTTCGCCGAGGCCCGGAAGGGGAAGGACGATGGAGAAGCCCTGCTGGCCCGGGCCCGGGAATGCCGCAGACTGGCTTCTTTGCAGGAGAAAATCCGTAAAGAGAGTGAAACCCTTGAGGAGGCTCGCCGGGCGAAGGAAGAGATCGAGCGGGCGGAGAGGGAAGGGGCGGGAAGAACCTTCCCCGGAAGGGAGGAGATCCAGAGGATCCGCAGGGCCTTCGAAATCTTTGAAGAGGCGAGGATCATGCTCGATGCCTCCATGATAACCCTCGAGATCACCCCGGAGGCCTACTTCAGAGCCCGGGTGGACTCAGGGGAAAACCCCGGACCCGTCTCCCTGGAGCCGGGAGGGATAACCCGGGTGAAGGGCGCGCCGGAAGTCTGCCTCGAGATCGAATCCTTCGGAAAGATCCGCGCCTTCGGACCATGCGAGAGGGCCGGTGAGGTCCGGACGACCTTCGAAGAAGCACGAAGTTCCCTTGCGGAGTTGACCGGACCCTACGGGATCAACGGCAGGGAGGAACTGGAAGACCTTTACATGAAGGGCTCCGAACTGGCCAGGCGGTCTGAAAATGAGAAGACCCGGCTCGCCGCCCTTCTCGGGAGGGATTCCCTTGAATCCCTTGAAGAAAGGATAGCCAAAGGTCAAAGGGATGCACGGGAGATACTGGCGCGCTTTCCCGAGTGGAGGGAAAGCCCCCAGGACCCCTCAGAGCTTGAGGAAGAAGCCCTGGCTCAAAGGGCCGCCGCCATGGAGAGGGCGGCATCCGCCGAGACGGCAAGGGACGGGGCTCAGGCCATGGCAGCTGAGAAAGAAAGGGAACGTGACAGGGTGCGTCATACCCTTCAGTCCCTTGAGGAGAGGCAGGAAGCCCTGAGGGAAAAACTCCGCATCCTCGAGGGAGACGGAAAATCCCCTGAAGAAAGGGAGGGGGAGCTCTCGGCGCTCTTCAACCGCTGGGATATATTCAGAGCCAGAGGGGAGGAATACAAAAAGCTTCTGGCCGCTTTCGATGAGAACCCTGTTGAGCTCCTCCGCAGAACCAGGGAGGAGGAAAGAAAACTGAGCGAAGCCCTCCATGAGGTGCAGATGGCCCTTGCCAAGGAGGAGACCCGCCTTGAGATAGCCTCGGGAAAGGGGCTCTACACCGTAATCGCCGGTCTTGAGGAAGAATTGGAAGATCTCCGGAGGACCTGCCGGGGGGAGAAGATCGCCGCCGATTCGATTCGACTTCTCTGGGATACCTACGGGGCCTGCCGGAAGGAACTGGCAGAGACGGTCAACCGCATTGTGGAAGAAAGGGCGACGGAAATAATCGGAAGAATAGCAGGAAGGCGGAAGGGGCGGCTACTCCTGAATGACGGTATGGCCCCGTCGGCCTTCATCCCCGAAGAAACAGGGGAGGACGTCGCTCTGAGAACCCTCTCGGGGGGTGAAAGGGAGCAGGTCCACTTTGCCGTTCGCCTGGCCCTTGCCGAAGCAGCCGGATCTGGGGAGAGGCAGCTCCTGGTCCTGGACGACATCCTCATGGCCACGGACACCCTCCGTTTCCCCCGGATTCTTGAAATTCTGGAGGAGACCGCCGAAAACCTGCAGATCCTGATCATCACCTGCCAGCCGGACAGGTTTTCATTCCTCGCAGAAGCGAGGCGATTCAATCTGGAGGCCTTGAAAGGGTAAATTCAGATTTACGAAAGAGGGGCAATAACTTTGAGCAGCCGGACCTCATCTTTAGCGCTCTGCACCGCGGCATTCATTCAGATGGCCGGAGTGGGGCTGATCGTCGCCCTTCTTCCGGGCAGACTGATGCAGCTTTCCGGGTCGATGAAACACGTCGGCTATCTCGCCTCCGCCTTTGCCCTTCCTTTCGTCCTGTTCCAGCTCCCCGCAGGCCATCTTGCCGACCGGTACGGCTTCAAAGGCTTCCTTCTGGCCGGCTACGCAATCTGCGCTCTGTCGGGTCTTGTCTATTTCAATTCGGACCTCGTCTGGAGCCTTCTTGCGGGCAGGGTGCTTCAGGGACTCGGGGAAGTTCCGATATGGGCTCTCGGCCCGGCCCTTCTCTCTCTGCTTTTCAGCAAGTCGAAGGGTACAGAGATAGGGTATTATAACGCCTCGATTCACCTTGGATTGACCGCGGGGAGCATCTTGTGCATCTGGGCCTGCAGAGTGTGGAGCGGAAAGGAAGCCTTTCTCTTCTTCGGGGTCTGCGGGATTATCGGCTCCATACTGATCGCCCTTTTCGTTAAACCCCCCCCAAAGACTGAGGGGGTCGAGAGGGGGTCCGGCTATGGCGAAGTCCTCCGCGCCATAGGGGCAATAAGACGCCCTGCAGTTCTTGCGGGAGTTTCCATCTACGGAGGAGGGTACGGAATCTTCGTGACTGCCATTCCCGGAGCGCTTCTGAGTGAAAAGGGATTCAGCCAAAGCGAAGTAGCGGTTTTCTTCTCGCTCTTTTACGTTGCCCTGAGCATAGCCCAGGTCGTTGCTGGAAAAATGACTGACAGGAGCGGCCCCAATCGTCCTATGTATGCCGGTCTTCTCCTTGTGGCGGCAGGGCTTGGGGCATTCATGGCCTTCAGCGGCAAACTCGTTTATCTGCTTTTGTTTCTGGGAAGTTTCGGCCTCGGGATGTTCTGCATAGCGTCGATGATACTTCTCAACGAAACAGTTCCTGTTTCTCTGAAGGGGTCGATCTCCGGAGTTTTTTATCTCCTTTGGGGGGCGGGGTACTTTCTCGGGCCGCCGCTTTTTACGGCAGTAGGAGAGTTCATGGGATACGGAGCAGCTTTTTTGGCAATTGCGTTCCTTGTTTTAGCAGAATTGTTTCTGCTGAGAGAAAATCCTGTTCTTGCGGGAAAAAAAGACTGATAAAAACGACCCCGAGAACGAAAAAGAAGATCTCCCTTCAGTGTAAACCCTAAAGCTTTTGGATGCTGTTCCTTTTTCCTCTCAGCTCAGGAGCCGGAGGAGGAACATGGTTCCCATGCCCAATATCAGTGTGGTGACCATGTTTCTGCTTTTCCATGCCGCAGCGGCGGCCACCAGTCCGGCCATAAGATAATGGTTATCAAAGGACAGGTTGACATACCCTTCGGGTAGCAGAAGCGTAGGGACGATCAGTGCGGTGAGAATGCCCGTGGGGATATGCCTGAGCCATCGCTCAAGTCCTGCGGGCATTTTTTTCTGACCCAGAAGGGCCACGGCGGCAAATCGGGTCGCGAAGGTAACCAGGGCCATCCCCGCGATAATGAAAAACATCTCACTTCCCACGAGCTCTCACTCCTTCCAGAACCCCGCCGGTGATCACTGCAGCAAGGGCGGCAGCGATCATGTACCATTTCCCCGGCAGATAGACTGACCCTGCAACGGATATGACCCCGGCGACCACGCATACGGTCAGGCTGATCCGGTCTTTCAGCCGGGGCAGAAGCAGCACGAGGAAGGTGGCCGGCAGGGCGAAGTCGAGCCCCCAGGCCAGGGGATCGGGGATCCTGCTGCCCGCGAGGGCCCCCGCAAGGGTGGTCACCCCCCAGGTAACGTAAATGCTTATCCCCGCTCCGAATTGAAATGCCGGACTGTACCCTTTGCTGTCGATGCGGCTGACCGTTACGGCGTACGCCTCGTCGGTCATGAGGAAGGAGAGGAGAATTTTCCCCGGGAGGGAGAGGGGAGCCATGGAGGGAGCAAGGGAGGCCCCCATGAGCAGATGACGCAGGTTTACGATCAAAGTGGTCAGAACGATGAGGCCCCAGGCCGCGCCGGACGTTATCATGGTGATTGCGATAAACTGGGCGGCCCCGGCGAAGACGACGAGAGACATGGCCACAGTTTCAAAGGGAGTCAGCCCCGCGGTCAGCCCCATGACGCCGCAGGTGATTCCGAAGGGGATGACCCCCAGCAGAATCGGGCCGCTGCTTCGCAGACCCTCTGTGAACTCGGCGGTTGACCCGCCCTTGAAATCTGAAGGATTCTTTTTCATCTCCATCCCGATGAGTCGCCCCTTGAATTGTATATTCTCTTCAGCCCGGTCAAAGCGAAAGCTCTTTCAGAGGCTTCACCAGTCCCCTGATTCTTATATGCGGGAAGAAGGGGAAGATTTTCTTTATTCTTGCCTCAATCCGCCCTTTTAAAAATAATAAAACATCTTTGCACTGTTCGGAGAACAGCGGTAAGATTATGCCTGAGAAGACAAAAACCTTCACCA
>JALHFZ010000018.1 GCA_022837505.1 Synergistaceae bacterium | reverse complement strand
CCGTTCCCGGCAAGGTTGCCGCAATTGAGTACGATCCCAACCGGAACGCCCGCATCGCCCTGATCCATTACCTTGATGGAGACAAGCGGTATATTCTTGCACCAAAGGATGTCAAGGTGGGGGACAGCATCGTTGCCGGCCCCGATTCGGATATCCGTCCCGGAAACGCCCTGAAGCTGAAGGATATCCCCGTGGGCACCATGGTGCACAACGTGGAGCTCGAGCCCGGCCGGGGGGGGAAACTTGTCCGTTCCGCCGGTACGTCGGCCCAGCTCATGGCAAAGGAAGGCAAGTACGCGTACCTCAGAATGCCGAGCGGAGAGCTCCGCCTCATCCTGAATGAGTGCATGTCCACCATAGGGCAGGTCGGCAATGAGGATTATGAAAACATTTCCTACGGCAAAGCGGGAAAGACACGCTGGATGGGGAGACGCCCCCAGACCCGGGGAATCGTCATGAACCCTGTGGACCACCCCATGGGAGGCGGAGAGGGAAAGAGCAAATCCCACAAGCATCCGGTGTCGCCCTGGGGAACTCCGGCGAAGGGGTACCGCACCCGGAAGAAAAAACCGTCCGACCGGATGATCATCCGCCGGCGGTTCCAGAAGTAAGGAGGGACTCGAGATGGCTCGTTCCAGAAAGAAGGGGCCCTATGTGGATACGAAGCTGCTCCGGAAAGTGGAGAACATGAACGAGGGAACCGCCAAAAGGGTCATGAAGACCTGGTCGCGGAGATCCACCATCGTTCCTGCCATGATCGGACACACCATAGCGGTGCACAACGGCCGCATTCACATCCCCATCTACATCAGCGAGAACATGGTTGGACATAAACTCGGCGAATTTGCTCCCACCCGCAAGTTCGGAGGACATGCGGGCCAGGAACGCTCTTCCAGGGTTCGTTAGGAGGAATGGAAATGGAAGCGAAAGCCGTTGCGAAGCAGGTTCGTATTTCTCCCACCAAAGTCCGGCGGGTGCTTGCCCTGATCCGCGGGAAAAAAGTCGGAGACGCTGCTGTTGCCCTTCGGTTCAGTCAGCAGAGATCTGCGAAAATTGTTGGAAAGGTGCTGCAGAGCGCCGTGGCGAATGCCGAACATAATTTCGGCCTCGATACGGATAAACTGCGGATAATAACAGCTACGGCGGACCAGGGACCGGTGATGAAGCGTTTTCGTCCCGTCTCCATGGGCAGGGCCCATCCCTATCGCCACCGTACTAGCCATGTGACTGTCATAGTTGCAGAACGTTAAGGAGGGGGAACTCGTGGGACAGAAAGTTCACCCAATCGGATTCCGACTTGGAGTCGTGAGCGACTGGGAATCCAAGTGGTACGCGAGCGGAAAGACCTATTCTAAAAATCTTCACGAAGACCTTGAGCTTCGGAAGTACATTGCGAAGAAATGGGAGCATGCGGGAATTTCCCGTATTGAGATCGAGCGGGTGGGAAATGTCATTCGTTTCACCCTTTGGACCTCCCGGCCCGGTGTAGTGATCGGGAGGGGCGGGTCAGAGATACAGGTCATGAAGGATGAGCTTCAGGCGAAGACCGGAGCCAAGATCATGATCAACGTCCAGGAGATAAAAAACCCCGACGTGGACGCCCAGCTTGTAGCCGTGGGCGTGGCCGCAGCCCTCGAGCGGAGGGTTTCTTTCCGCCGGGCCATGAAGCAGTCCATATTCCGCGCCATGAAGGGCGGAGCGAAGGGGATAAAGATCTCCACATCCGGCCGGCTGGGCGGAGCGGAGATCGCAAGGACTGAATGGTACAACGAGGGGCAGCTTCCCCTGTCCACCATCCGGGCCGACATCGACTACGGATTTGCCGAGGCCTTTACCATATACGGCGTCATCGGCGTCAAGGTCTGGATGTACCGCGACAGGGCGAACGAACGTCCCGCTCAGGCTGCCCGTCAGTCCCGGAGAAGGGGGTAGACCGATATGTTGATGCCGAGCAGAGTGAAGTATCGGAAGCCCTTCCGGCGCCCCCTGAAGGGAAAGGCAAAGGGCGGAGCTACCGTCGCCTTCGGTGAGTACGGCCTTCAGACTCTGGACTGCGCGTGGATCACTGCGCGGCAGATTGAGGCGACCCGTGTGGCGATTTCGAGAAAGATGAAAAAGGGCGGAAAAATCTGGATACGGATCTTCCCGGACCGTCCCTTCACGAAAAAACCCCTTGAAACCCGTATGGGAAAGGGAAAGGGAGCCCCCGAGTTCTGGGTGGCCCCGGTAAAGCGCGGACGCATCCTTTTCGAGATCGCGGGAGTGTCGAAGGATGTCATGGAAGAAGCCTTCCGGACGGCCTCGCACAAGCTGCCTGTCAAGGTGCGTATCGTCGCCCGAGACGGTTTTGGTGGTGAATGACAATGGAAGCCAGAGAGTTTCGCGATCTCACGATCGAAGAGCTGAACGAGAAGCACAGGCAGTATAAAGAAGAGCTGTTTAATCTGCGGTTTCAGAATGCCATCGGGCAGCTGAAGAATTCCAGCAGAATCAACATTGTCAAAAAGACGATCGCCAGGGTGCTGACGGTTGTCCGAGAGAAACAGATGGCCGGCGAGCAGTCTGCCGGAAGGAGGTAGTCCTGAATGGAAGAGCGGAAAGCACACCGCAAGGTTCGGACAGGTACGGTCACCAGCACGAAGATGGACAAGACCGTGGTCGTCCGGGTGACGCGGTATGACACCCATCCCCTCTATGGAAAGAGAATCGTCAAGGCCAAGAAATATACGGCCCACGATGAAGCCAATGAGTGCAGGAATGGTGATCTCGTGACCATTGGAGAAACGCGGCCCCTGAGCAAGACAAAGAGATGGACCCTTCTTGAGATCGTACGTCGGGCACCTGTGTTCGACTTGGTCGGGGAGAACGGCGGGGAGGCATAGACCATGATTCAGCTCACTACTGTTCTCAATGTAGCCGACAATTCCGGAGCGAAGAAACTCTTCTGCATCCAGGTTCTCGGCGGAAGCAAGCGGAGATGGGGCTCGATCGGAGACGTGATCGTGGCCTCTGTACGAGAGGCAATTCCCAACAGCAACGTGGCCAAGGGATCCGTTGTCAAGGCAGTGATCGTCAGGACGAAAAAAGAAATCCGCAGAGCGGATGGCTCCTACGTCCGGTTTGACGACAACGCCGCGGTCATCATCGACAACAACGGCGACCCCAAAGGAACCCGAATCTTCGGGCCGGTGGCAAGAGAGCTCCGCGCAAAAAAATATATGCGCATCCTCTCCCTTGCGCCGGAAGTCGTATAACGGAGGCAATGGACTATGGGCAAAATGCGGATCAGGAAAGGCGACAGGGTCCGGGTCATCTCCGGAAAAGATAAGGGGAAGGAAGGCAAAGTCCTTCGTTCCGTCCCTGACAGAGACCTTCTGGTGATTGAAGGGGTCAGTATAGCGACCAAGCACGTCAAGCCCTCCCAGAAGAACCCCCAGTCCGGCATCGTGAAACAGGAGGGGCCGATCTACGCCAGCAAAGTCATGCTCGTCTGTCCTTCCTGCGGTGCCGCAACCCGCGTCGGCCGCGGATTTCTTGACAGCGGAAAAAAGGTCCGTCTGTGCAAGGCCTGCGGCGAGATCGTGGACCAGGTATAAGGAGGAAAGTGCGCCATGACCCCTCGTTTTCACGAGAAGTATAAAAACGAAGTATCACCCAAGATGATGAAGGAATTCAGCTATAAAAACGTCATGCAGATCCCCCGCATCGAGAAGGTCGTTCTGAACGTCGGTGTGGGCGAGGCCAAGGTGGATATCAAATACATGGATGTCGCCATGGCGGAACTCACGGCTATCGCAGGGCAGAGGCCCCTTCTGAAGAGAGCGAAAAAGTCGGTCGCCGGATTCAAGCTCCGCCAGGGAATGCCCGTGGCGGCCACGGTAACCCTCAGGGGGAAGCGGATGTGGGAATTTCTTGACCGTCTCATCTCCCTTGCTCTTCCCGGGATCAAGGACTTTCAGGGGATCTCGAAAAAGGGTTTTGACGGACGGGGAAACTATAACCTTGGTCTCCGGGAGCAGCTCATCTTTCCCGAGATCAATTACGACAAGGTCATCCGGCCCCGGGGAATGAACGTTACCATCGTCACCTCCGCAAAGTCGGATGAGGAAGCCTTCTCACTTCTCCGTGAGATGGGCATGCCGTTCAACCGATAGGAAGGGGGAGACGGAATGGCACGTAAGGCGCTCAAGATCAAGGCGACGCAGCCCCCGAAATTTTCTGTAAGGAAATACAACAGGTGTCCGCTCTGCGGCCGCGTTCACGCATATATGAGACGATTTGAAATGTGCCGCTGCTGCTTCAGGAAACTTGCTCGCGAGGGGAAACTCCCCGGCGTAGTGAAGTCAAGCTGGTAGGCGAGCGGGCCGAAGGGGGTAACGAGGAATGTACGTCACCGATCCGATTGCGGATATGCTCGCGCGCATCAGAAATGCAAACAGCGTGTATCATGAAAGCGTTGATGTGCCCATGAGCAAAATGAAAATGGAAATAGCCCGAATCCTCAAGGATGCAGGCTATATAAAGAACTTTAAGGTCGTGAACGACCCGAAAAAACCCTACAGCACGATCCGTATGATTCTCTCCTACGGGCCGAACAGGGAGCGGGTCATTCAGGGGCTTCGCCGAATCAGCAAGCCCGGCAGAAGAATGCATGTCGGCCATTCCGATCTTCCCAAGGTTATGGGCGGTCTGGGGATCGCGGTGATCTCCACCTCCAAGGGACTCAAGACGGATACCGAGGCTACTCAGCTCGGTCTTGGCGGCGAAGTTCTCTGCTACGTCTGGTAAGGCGGAGGTGGAATAAATGTCGCGAATCGGACGAAAACCAATTCCGCTGATTGCAGGCACCACCCTTTCAGTGGACAACGGCGTCGTGAAGGTGAAGGGACCGAAGGGGGAACTATCCACCCCGACCGTCCCCGGAGTCGATATTGTCGTGGAAGAGGGCAACATCATCGTCAGCCGCCAGAACGAAGAAAAGCAGACGAAGTCCTGGCACGGGATGATGCGGGCTCTTATAGCGAACATGATCACCGGAGTGACCACCGGATTTAAAAAGGATCTCGAGATCATCGGGGTGGGATACCGCGCCCAGATGCAGGGGAGCAAGCTCGTGCTCAACCTCGGATACTCAAATCCCGTTGAATACGAGGCACCCGCCGGGGTCGAAGTGGCAGTGGACGGGCCGACGAAGTTATCCGTCAAGGGAATCGACAAGCAGGCGGTCGGTCAGGCCGCAGCCATTATCCGGGGTTTCCGTTCCCCAGAGCCCTATCAGGGCAAGGGAATCCGTTATGCCGGAGAACACGTTATCCGCAAGGCCGGCAAGACCGGCGCCAAGTAATACGAGGTGAATCGGATGAAAAAGAAAAACAGAAGCTTCATGCGGGAAATTCGTCACGCTCGGCTCCGCAAAAACGTCTCCGGCACGGCCGAGAAACCGAGAATGGCAGTGTTTCACAGCCTGAATCATATCTATGTTCAGTTCATCGATGACGAAGCGGGCCACACCCTTGCCGCTGCGTCATCCCTTGAACCGGCCATAAAGAGCGGTCTTTCGGGGACATGCAATATGGAGGCCGCACGGGTCATAGGAAAGGCAGCTGCTGAACGGGCGCTCGCCAAAGGTCTGACGTCGGTGGTTTTCGACAGGGGCGGCCACATGTTTCACGGAAAAGTGAAGGCCCTAGCGGATTCTGCCCGCGAAGCCGGCCTGAAGTTTTAATGGGGAGGCGCATGGGATGATCAGAAAGAAGTTGGATGCCAAAGGCCTTGAACTCACCGAGAGGGTCGTTGCGATCAACCGCGTGAGCAAGGTTGTCAAGGGCGGAAAGCGCTTTAAATTCAGCGCTCTCGTGGTGGTCGGTGACGGCAACTCGATCGTGGGCGTCGGCATCGGCAAGGCAAAGGAAATATCGGAAGCGGTCCGCAAGGGGATCGACAAGGCCGGAAAAAATCTGCACGAGCTGAAGAGGATCGGAAACACGATCCCCCACCCCATCAACGGGGTCTTCGGCGCAGCCTCCGTCCTTCTCAAGCCCGCAGCTCCCGGAACGGGAGTTATCGCGGGAGGAGTCGTGCGTGCCATCATGGAGCTCGGAGGGGTAAAGGACGTCCTCACCAAGGTTATCGGACGGACCTCCAACCCCATCAACGTCGCTTGGGCGACCCTGCAGGCCCTAGAAGAGATGAGAACCCCCGACGAAATACTCAAGCTTCGAGGGAAAAAGACCTCCGAAGCTCCCGGAAATTAGGAGGCAGTCCCATGGCAAAACTTCGTATCACCTGGAAGAAAAGCTCCATCGGCAAGCCGGAAAGTCAAAAGCGTACCGTCCGGGCCCTTGGGCTGCGAAAGCTTAACCAGACAGTTGAACACGAGGACACTCCCCAGATACGCGGCATGATCAACAAAGTCAGCCATCTGGTGGAGTGCACCCCCGTGGATGATCAGGGAGGGACGCTCCATGAGTTTGCATGACCTGCGCCCTGCCCCCGGTTCGAAGAGGAAAAAAAAGCGCCTCGGACAAGGGGTGGGCAGCGGAACCGGCAAGACAGCGGGAAAGGGACACAAGGGACAGAAGGCGAGAAGCGGCGGAGGAGTACGCCCCGGCTTCGAGGGCGGACAGATGCCCATGATTCGCCGTATTCCGAAGCGGGGCTTCAACAACGCGAAGTTCACAAAGGTCTTCCAGGTCGTCAACCTCGGATCCCTTGAGGCGCGTTTTGAGCAGGGCGCAACGGTAGGCTTCGAGGAGCTCTACGCCCACAGGCTCGTCAATAAGGATACCGTCCAGGTGAAAATCCTGGGGAACGGCGATCTCTCCAAGGCCCTTACGGTTCGGGCAGACGCCTTCAGCGCACAGGCGAAAGCGAAGATTGAAGCAGCGGGTGGGAAGGCCGAGGTGATCTAAGTGATCGATTCCTTCCGGGATGCCTTCAGACTGCCAGACCTGAAAAGAAGAATACTCTTCTCCCTCGGGGTGCTACTGGTCTTTCGCCTGGGGGCCCATGTACCTACGCCCGGCATTGACGCACAGGCCATGGCGCAGCTTTTCGACCAGGGCGGTGTTCTCGGATTTCTCGACATTTTCGCGGGGGGCGCCCTGAGGCGGTTCAGCATCTTTGCCCTCGGAGTCGCTCCCTACATCAACGCGAGCATAGTCATGCAGCTTCTTGTCGTCATCTTCCCGACCCTTGAGAAAATGCAGAAGGAAGGGGAGGACGGCCGGAAGAAAATCGTTCAGTGGACCCGCCTCGCAGCGGTCTTCTTCGCCCTTGTCCAGGCCGTGGGAATGACCTTCTGGCTTCGGAGCCTCGGGATCTTCAGCGGACTGCTCTTTGACGGGATCATCGTGGTGAGCACGGTGACGGCCGGGTCAATCGCCGTCATGTGGCTCGGCGAGGAGATCTCGGACCACGGCATCGGAAACGGCATTTCCCTCCTCATCTTCGCGGGAATCGTCGCCCGGGTGCCTGAGGCGATCGTCCAGAGCTGGAACATGATCAGGCTCGGCGAGATGAATGTACTCCTTCTCCTCCTTGCCCTGATCCTCATGGTCGCGGTCATAGCGGGGTGCATCGTCCTTCAGGAGGGGCAGCGCAGGCTTCCCGTCCAGTACGCCAAAAGGGTCGTCGGAAACAAGATCTACGGAGGGCAGAGCACCTTCATCCCTCTGAAGGTCAATCAGGCGGGAGTCATCCCCATCATCTTCGCCTCCTCGGTTCTTCTTTTCCCCTACTCCGTGGCGAAGTTCTTCACCGGGGATATCGCCCTTTTCTTTCAGCGGATCTTCGGGCCGGGAAGCTTTTTCTATACCCTTATTTACGTGGCCCTGATCATCTTCTTCTCGTATTTTTACACAGCCGTGGTCTTCAACCCCTCGGACGTGGCGAATAACATGAAGAAGTACGGCGGTTTCATCCTCGGCATCCGCCCGGGGAAACCCACATCTGATTTCATTGAAAAAGTAATGAGCAGAATTACCCTCGGAGGAGCGGTATTTCTCGCCTGCGTGGCCCTCGTTCCGAATCTCATGACCCAGTTCATGGGCATATCGAGCTTCTATTTCGGAGGAACGGCCGTTCTGATCGTCGTCGGAGTCGCCCTCGATACAGTTCATCAGATCGAAGGACAGCTTCTCATGCGGCATTATGAGGGAATACTCAAGCGCAAGGACAAAGCCGGCGGTTTACTACGTTTTTAAGGAGATTTCAAATGCGCTTAATTCTCATCGGTTCACCCGGAGCCGGAAAAGGCACCCTTGCAGCGGAAATTGAGGCAAAATATCCCGTGGTTCACATCTCCACGGGAGACATCTTCCGTGAAAACGTAAAGCATGAAACCCCCCTGGGACGAAAGGCGCAGCACTACCTTGAGACGGGGCAGCTCGTGCCGGACGACATTGTCATCGCAATGATGGAGGACAGGCTGATAGAGCCTGACTGTGCGGGGGGATTCGTCCTCGACGGATTCCCCAGGACTGTCCACCAAGCGGAAGTCCTTGAAAAGATGCTTGAACGGCATGGCCTTCATCTCGATGCGGTCGTTCTTCTCGACGTCCGTGAGGACATTGTTGTGAAGCGCCTCTCCGGAAGGCGGATGTGCCGCTGCTGCGGGGCCATCTACAACGTCGAGTTCCGTCCCTCGGCAGCGGGTGACAGATGCGAAAAGTGCGGCGGAGAACTCTATCAGCGCAAGGACGACGAAGAAAGCGTCATCAGGAATCGACTGAAAGTCTACAATCAGCAGACCCAGCCCGTCATCTCCTACTACGAAAAAAAGAAAATGCTGACGAGGCTTCCTTCCCCTCCTTCCGGCCACACCCTTCTCGAAGGGCTGGAACAGGCGGCGGGGATCGCTGAATGATCACCCTGAAAAAGGAAGCAGACCTGCTGTACATGAGAAAAGCGGGAAAAATCGTCGCCGATGTCCTTGACATGATTGCAGCCATGGTCCGGCCGGGCATATCCACCGGGCAAATCGACGAAGCTGCCGAGGAGCTTATCCGCGCGGCCGGGGCCACCCCCGCCTTCAAGGGGTACACCGTGCCGGGGATTTCATCCCCCTTTCCGGCGGCGGTGTGCGCCTCCGTCAACGAGGAGATCGTTCATGGAATCCCCTCGAAAAAGCGCATTCTCCTCGAAGGGGATATCCTCAGCATCGACGTGGGGGCCTGCTACTCGGGGTATTACGGCGATGCCGCCTTCACCTACCCGGTCGGCGCCGTCAGCCCCGAGCGGAAGGAGCTTCTCGCCGTGACCCGCCAGAGCCTTGAAAAGGCCATTGAGTGCGCCCGGGCCGGAAACACCCTCGGCGACATCGGACACGCCGTGGAAAGCTGGGTAACCCCCAGGGGATACGGCCTCGTCCGGGATTATTCGGGGCACGGCATCGGGAAGCACCTTCATGAGCCCCCCCAGGTTCCGAATTACGGCCGGCCCGGGCGGGGCATTACCCTGAAGCCGGGGATGACCATCGCCATCGAGCCCATGGTCATGACAGGGAAAGAAGACGTGGTCGTGGGGGACAACCAGTGGATAGTAATCACAGCTGACCGCTCCGATGCCGCTCATTTCGAACGTACGGTTCTCATCAGGGATGGAGAACCTGAGATCCTGACTCCGTGGACATGCAGCTGAATGAACCCGTCGACGACAGATTGCGGAAAATTGGAAACATTGTCATATCCCGAAAAGGAAAAGATACCGGAAGATGGTATGTGATCGTCGGGATTTCAGAGGATGGCCGAAGGGTATATCTTGCGGACGGGAAAAAATACACCGTCCGAAATCCCAAGGCAAAAAACACGATCCACCTTCAACCGACGGGATGGTCATTTGACGAATTGACGCAGAGTATTCTGACGGAGAAAAAAATGGATGCAGGAAGATTTCAGGCTCTTCTCGCGGGCCTCGATCGAAATGAACAGCAGGAAGGGTGAAGATACCGTATGGCGAATAAAGACGAAGTGGTAGAAGTACGGGGAAAAGTGCTTGAGCCCCTCCCCAACGCGATGTTCAAGGTGGAGCTTGACAACGGACATAAAGTTCTCGCTCACGTGTCGGGGAAAATGCGCCTTCACTTCATCCGCATACTTCCAGGAGACAAGGTCCTTGTTGAAATTTCACCCTATGACCTTGCCCGGGGCCGGATTATCTACAGATACAAATAGAAATATGGTATGAGGGGGAGGGCCGTAAATGTTTCTTTTGCGGACGATCTCCTGTATAATAAAACGCTTGAAGCAAAAACGGCATTGACAGAAGCCCATGGCTGCTGTTTCCAGTTCTTGATCAGAGGAGCGTGAAGGGCATGAAAGTGAAACCATCGGTTAAACCGATGTGCGAGTTCTGCCGGGTTATCCGGCGCAAGGGTGTCGTTCGGATTATCTGCAGCAGAAATCCGCGGCATAAACAGAGACAGGGAGCTAGGAGGTAAGGCTCGACATGGCCAGAATCGCCGGAGTTGACATCCCCCGCGAAAAGCGAGTGGAAATAGCGCTGACCTACATTTTCGGAATCGGTCTTCCCACTTCTCAGAAAATTCTCGCCGCCACTGCGGTGAGCCCCGATACCAGGGTGAAGGATCTCACCGATGAGGAGACCCAGAAAATCCGCAGGGAGATAGAAGACCGCTATAAGGTTGAGGGCGACCTTAGAAGAGAAGTCTCCATGAGCATCAAACGGCTTATGGATATCGGCTGCTACCGCGGCCAGAGGCATAAGCTCGGCCTTCCGGTACGGGGCCAGAAGACGAAGACGAATGCCCGCACCAGAAAAGGGCCCCGCCGCACCGTGGCAGGCAAGAAGATGGCTACGAAGTAGCCTTCACTGAAAAGGAAAACGAGGAGGCTGGAATAAGTGGCCAAGCGTATCGTACGCAGAGGAAAAAAGAAGGAAAGAAAGAATATCAGCTATGGGGTTGCCCATATCTATTCCACATTCAACAACACCATCGTGTGCGTCAGCGATAAGGGCGGAAACGTCCTTGCCTGGGCTTCCGGCGGCAACGTCGGGTTCAAGGGGACGAGAAAATCAACTCCCTTCGCCGCCCAGATCGCCGCATCCCAGGTGGCGAAGGCGGTTCAGGAGCATGGTGTTCAGGAGATCGACGTGGTTGTGAAAGGCCCCGGTCCGGGCAGGGAATCGGCCATCCGCTCTCTTCAGGCGGCAGGCCTCCAGGTCAACATGATAAAGGACTCGACCCCCATTCCCCACAACGGATGCCGGCCTCCAAAGCGGCGCCGGGTGTAGCTTCAAAGTATTCAAGGAGGGAAAACATTTCATATGAGCAGATATATAGGACCTTCATGCCGTCAGTGCAGAGCGGAGGGGTTGAAACTCTTCCTCAAGGCTGACCGCTGCTATTCGGCAAAATGTCCCATCACGAAGAGCGAGGCGGCCGCGAAGACCACCCGGATGAAAAAAGGCCGTCCCCGGAACAAGATCAGCGAATACGGCATACGCCTTCGGGAGAAGCAGAAGCTCCGCCGGTTTTACGGCATGAACGAAGCCCAGTTCCACAGAATGTACGAGATCGCCAACAAGCTCAAGGGGCAGACGGGACACAACTTCCTTCAGCTTCTTGAGCGGAGGATCGACAACGTGGTCTATCGCCTCGGCCTCGCCGGGAGCAGAAAACAGGCCAGACAGCTTGTTCTTCACGGCCACTTCCTCGTGAACGGAAAACGGGTGGATATCCCGAGCTTCCTCGTAAGCCCCGGGGATGTCGTCGCCGCCACGGAGAAGAGCCGGACCATGGCCCTGATCAAGGAACATGCCGAAGTCGCCGCTGCCAGGACAACTCCCCAGTGGCTCGAGGTGAACGCTGAAAAATTTGAAGGAAAGGTACTCTCGCTCCCCGGGCGCGAACAGATTGACGCACCGGTGACGGAACAGCTCGTAGTCGAGTTTTATGCCAGATAATGGCGTGAAAGGTGTTGGAAGCCTTGGAACATATACGGCCTGAAATCCGGATCGAGGAAAGCGGCCCCACCTACGGGAAGGTAATTATTGAGCCTCTCGACCGGGGGTATGGAGCCACTCTGGGCAATTCGCTCCGGAGGGTCCTTCTCTCCTCGATCAGCGGTGCGGCCATCACATCGATCCGCATCGACGGCGTGCTTCACGAGTTCAGCACCATCCCCGGAGTTCGCGAGGATGTCATCGAGATACTCCTGAACCTCAAGCACATCCCCGTCCGGTCCTTCAGCAGCGAGGTGCGGGTACTCCGCCTCGAGGCGGAGGGGGGCGGTGCGGTGACCGCCGGGGACATCCAGGGGGACAGCGAAATCGAATTCGTGGATCTTGAAGCGCCCATCTGCACCATGGAGGACGGAGCGAGGCTTTCCATGGATATCTATGTCGAACAGGGGACAGGATATGCCTCCATCGAAAGAACCCGCCCGGCCTATCTTCCCGTGGACGCCCTCATGGTGGACGCGATCTTCTCGCCCGTTCTGAAGGTGAACTACGATGTAGAGGCAGCCCGGGTCGGCCAGAGAACGGACTACGAACGGCTCGTCCTCGAAGTCTGGACCAACGGAGTGCACTCTCCCGAGTCGACCGTTCGGGAGGCATCTTCAATCCTCAGGAGCTATTATGATAATTTCGTTGAGGATTTGGAGAAGATACACCCCGAGGCCAAGGCCGAAGGGGAGACCTCAGGGGAGACTCCCTCCGGCGAAGAGGGGGAGGGGACCGCGGCGGCATCGGCAGAATCGAACAATCATCTCTCCCGCCCCGTCCGGGATCTCGAACTCTCCATCCGCAGCGAGAACTGTCTGCTCAGAGGGGGCATCCATACCATAGGGGATCTCCTGAGCAAAACGCGGGAGGACCTTTTGAAAATACGCAACCTGGGAAAAATTTCCCTTCGTGAGATTGAGGAGAAGATGGAAAAACTCGGAAGCGATCTCTCGACAGAAAAAAGTGAAGACAAGTCAGTGAAGGAGGACGTCAATCCATGAGACACCGTATGGACAGCAGGACGCTGGGGAGATATGGCAGCCATCGGATGGCCATGCTCTCGAACATGGCGGCCAGCCTGTTCCTTGAAGAAAGCATCAGCACGACGGTAACCCGGGCGAAGGAGCTTCGCCGTTTCGCTGAACGGCTGATCACCCGCGCCAAGGGCGGCACCATAAACGACCGCCGCCTCGTCCGCAAGAAGATGGCCCATAAAGAGGCGTCGATCAAGCTGTTCGCCGATATCGCCCCGCGGTTCGCAAACCGCCCCGGGGGGTATACGAGAATCGTCAAAACCGGGTTCCGTCACGGAGATGGTACCCAGATGGCGGTCATATCGCTGGTCGACTGATTATGCTCCCCAAAAGGGTATGCGAACTCCGGGATGTGACCTACGTCTATCCCGGAGAGGCGGCCGGGGATTCGCCGCCGGTTCGGCCCGCACTGGACAGGGTAAGCCTGTCCATCCGGGAGGGGGAATGGGTAGCCCTCCTCGGAAACAACGGTTCGGGAAAATCGACCCTTGCAAAACATCTGAACGCCCTGCTTCTTCCAACGCAGGGCGATTGTTTTGTCTATGGGATGTCAACCCGCAGGAGCGAGGATATTTTCTCCATCCGGAGTTCTGTTGCCATGGTCTTTCAGAACCCTGAAAATCAGATCGTGGGGACGGTGGTGGAGGAGGATGCCGCCTTCGGACCGGAAAACCAGGGGATACCCCCCCTGGAGATACGCCAGAGGGTGGATGCCGCTCTGGACGCCGTCGGCCTTCTGGAGAAAAGGAAAAAACCCGTATATACCCTCTCAGGAGGAGAGAAGCAGCGCCTTGCCGTCGCCGGGGCACTCGCCATGGATACCCCGTGCCTTGTCCTCGACGAGGCCACGGCCATGCTCGACCCCCAGGGGAGGGCGGATCTTCTCGCCGTCCTTTCGGCCCTCCATGAAAAAGGAAAGACCATCATCTCCATAACCCACCGCCTCGAGGAGATCACCCCCTGCGACCGGGCGATAGTCCTCCATTCGGGGAGGGTCGCCTGGGACGGCGGGATCGCAGACCTTTTTCTCCGCAGCTCCTCCTTCCGGACCTGGGGGCTTGATATCCCCCCCCTCGTATCCCTCTGGGCAGACCTCCGGAGAAGGGACGGAATGGAAATGCCCCCCCTCCCCTCCCTGAACGAAATGGCAGAGGCCCTATGTCCATAGTGGTCGAGAGGCTCTCTCACACCTATCATCCGGGAACACCCCTTGAAACCCATGCCCTGAAGGACGCCTCCCTTGAAATCCCCCCCGGAGGCTGGGTCTCCGTGGTCGGCCATACGGGGAGCGGAAAGTCCACCCTTGCTCAGCATCTCAACGGCCTGATCTACCCCCAGAAAGGGTCGGTCTCCGTGGACGGCATGGCCGTGGAGGAGAAAAGCCCCGATCTTCGGGAGATCCGCCGGAAAGTGGGGTTTGTCTTCCAGTACCCGGAGCAGCAGCTCTTCGCCGAGACGGTCTTCGAGGAGATAGCCTTTGCCCCCCGCAACTGGGGCGTATCTGAAGGGGAGATTCCCGCCAGGGTGACCTCGGCCCTGTCCCTTGTGGGGCTCGATGAAGGATATCTGCCCAGAAGCCCCTTTCACCTCTCCGGAGGGGAGAAAAGAAAGATCGCCATCGCCTCGGTTCTCTCGGGAGCGCCGGGGTATCTCGTCCTCGACGAGCCCACCGCCGGCCTTGATTCCTTCTCCCGGAAGGAGCTCGTGCTCTTGCTGAAACGCCTGCAGCAGGACGGTATGGGGCTGCTCCTTGTGACCCATGATCTCGACATCGCCCTTCAGGCGAGCGATTCCATCGTCATCCTCGAAAGAGGGGAGCAGGTCCTCTCCGCCTCCCCCCGGGAGGTCATCGACCACCTTCAGGCCCACCCTCTCCCCGGGCTTTTTCTGCCGGACATCCCCGCCCTCTCGGCCCTCCTGCGGACCTGCGGCAGGGAAGTCCCTCTCACATGGGACTGGGTGATCCTTAAAAATGCCCTGACGGGAGACAGAGGATGAAATTTCTCAACCATCTGACCTTCGGCCAGTATATTCCGGCCGAATCCCCCGTTCATACCCTCGACCCCAGGGCAAAAATCCTCTCGGTCCTCGTGCTGCTCACAGGGATCTTCCTCGTCCGCCACCCCCTGGCATTCATCCCCTGGGGACTGCTTCTCGCCGGACTGACGGCCCTCTCCCGGCTCCCCTTCTCCATGGTCCTGCGGTCAGCAAAACCCGTCCTTATTCTTGTCATCTTCACCTCCCTCATCCATATCTTTTTTACCGACGGCCGCCCTCTCATTGACCTTCGAATCGTGGTGGTGACGAGGGAGGGGGTCACCATGGCGGTCTATATGGGGCTGAGGCTTCTTTTCCTCGTCCTCTTCGCCTCATTCCTCACCCTGACAACGAAACCCATGGAGCTGTCGGACGGCCTCGAGCGCCTCTTTTCCCCCCTTGTCCCCCTGGGGTTCCCCGCCCACGAGCTGGCCATGATGATGACCATCGCTCTGCGGTTCATCCCCACCCTTCTTGACGAGACGGACCGTATCCTCAAGGCCCAGCTTGCCAGGGGAGCCTCCTTCGACAGAGGGGGGATCTGGAAGAGGCTCAAGGCTTTTCTTCCGGTCCTCATCCCCCTCTTCGTCATCGTCTTTGCCCGGGCGGAGGATCTGGCCACCGCCATGGAGTCCCGGAATTACCGGGGAGGAGAGGGACGGACTCGGATGAACCCCCTTCGGTGGACAGGAGCGGATACTGCGGCCCTGGGGGGAATACTCCTCTTCGTCGCCCTCCTCTTCCTGGCGGACAGGCGGTTTCTGTCATGAAATACGGAGCCCGGATCAGCTATGCAGGGACGGCCTATTCCGGTTGGCAGCGCCAGGCCTGCGGAGTAGGGGTTCAGCAGAGGGTGGAGGAGAGCCTGGAATCCATCTTCGGCCATCGGATCGTCGTAACCGCGGCGGGGCGGACGGACGCGGGGGTCCATGCGCGGGGGCAGGTCATCTCCTTCGATCTCCCCGGGGAATGGCACCCGGAGCGGCTGCTCCTGGCGGTGAATTCCTATCTTCCCCGGGACATCCGGATTATGAAGGCTGCCCGGATGCCCGAGGATTTCGATGCCCGGAGGTCTGCCCACTGGAGGGAATACCGGTACCTTATCTGGCACGGAAATGCCCTTTCCCCCTTTTTCGCGGACCGGGCATGGTGGGACAAATTTTCCTGGGATATGGCCGAGGTCCGGAAGGCCTGTGCCCTTTACGAGGGGACCCATGACTTCAGGGCTTTCTGCAAGACGGCCGAATGTCCCGCCGACTCCGTCCGGACCGTACTGCGGGCCTCTCTCCGATCGAGAAAGAATGTGACTCTCTTCACTGTCCGGGGAAAATCCTTTCTCACCAACATGGTGCGGATCATGATCGGCAATCTTCAGGCCGTGGGCCGGGGAAAAACCGACGCCGGAGAGATCGCCGCCCTCCTCAGGGGGGGAGAGCGCAGACAGTCCTTTGTCACGGCCCCTCCCGAAGGGCTCTATTTCTGGAGGGCGGGATACGGCGACGGTTATCCCCGGATCTGAATCGGGGGTGCAGGATCGGCGGATTTGGTAAAAGGAGTACCCCATTCGTCCGCGAAAGGGTAGAATAGAACGGAAAAATCCGGGAGCGCCCGGAAGAAGGGTTCTTCGTCGTCCAAAGGAGGAAGACTTCGTGTTCGGATCGGATATCGGAATAGATCTTGGAACAGCAACTGTGCTTATCTACGTAAAAAACAAGGGGGTTGTCCTGCGGGAACCCTCCGTTGTGGCGGTGGATCTCGATACGGGAAAAATTCTCGCCGTAGGGTACGAGGCAAAAAACATGGTGGGCAGAACTCCCGGGAGCATAACCTCCGTCCGCCCCCTGCGGGACGGGGTCATCGCCGACTACACTATGACCGAGGCCATGCTTCATCATTTCATGCGCAGAGTGCAGCGCGGATGGGGGCGCTTCTTCCGCAACCGCGTCATGATCTGCGTCCCCTCGGGGGCGACGGACGTGGAGCGGCGGGCCGTTCTCGAGGCCGCAGTGGAGGTGGGCGCCAAGGAAGCCTACCTGATAGAAGAGCCCATGGCTGCCGCCATAGGAGCCAACCTGAACGTGGAGGAGCCCCGGGGCAAGATGGTGGTGGACATAGGGGGCGGAACGACGGACATCGCCGTCATCTCCCTCGGCGGAATCGTGGTCTCCCGGTCCCTCCGCATCGGCGGAGACCGTTTCGACGAGGGGATCATGCGCTATCTGCGGAAGCAGTACAGCCTCGCCATCGGCGAACAGACAGCGGAAAACCTCAAAATCATGATCGGCACCTGCCTTCAGGAGGAGGAGGAGACTGTCATGGTCATCAAGGGAAGGGACCTCGTCCAGGGGCTCCCCCGGCAGATCGAGGTGACCAGTTCGAGCGTCTCCATGGCCATCGGTGAGATGGTTCAGGCCCTTATTGATGGTGTCCGCAACGTCCTTGAGCTAACGCCGCCGGAACTCTCTGCCGATATTATAGACAGGGGGATCGTGCTCACCGGAGGGGGCTCCCTTCTCAGGGGCCTTCCGGAGCTCATAACCCGCCAGACCGGCATCAACTGCTTTACCGCAGACGACCCCATGGAGTGCGTCGCCCTTGGTACGGGCAAAGCCCTGGCCGAGATCGACAAGCTCCAGGCCCTGGGAAGAAGCGGTATTCTGGTGAACCGGAGAAAGAGCAAGAAGAGAAGATTTTAACCCCCGCCTCCAGGGCGGGGGCAGAGGGACCCGGGGAGGGATTTTCTTCCCCGGCCTTCTGGAAAACCGCCAGGGGGGAAGGGAATGAACAAGGGAATCTACGCCGCGGCGTCCGCCATGATCGTGCAGGAATCCATGCATGACGTCACGGCAAATAATCTCGCCAACGCGTCCACTTCGGGGTTCCGAAAGAGAATCCCCGTCAACAAATCCTTTCCGGATGTCCTCGTCGACCGCATGGAGAAATATTCCGGCGACGGCGGAAGATCAATCCAGACCGCACCCTTCCGTCCGGGATTCGGAGGAATCTACCCCATCGGAGGAATCAGCCTCGCAAACGTCCTCTCCGAGACATTCCTCTCATCTGAACAGGGGGCCCTGAACGTGACGGGGAACCCCCTCGACGGCGCCATCCTGGGGGAGGGGTACTTCACCGTCCGGGACGGAGGAGGGAACACCTTCTACACCCGGTCAGGCCACTTCCAGAGAAGCTCCGAGGGGCAGCTCGTCACCCAGGACGGCATGACGGTCATGGGTGAGGGCGGCCCCGTGGAATTCGGCGAAGCCTCGTCCGTCTCCCTCGGCCCGTCCGGCGAGGTGATCGCCGACGGAGAGATCGTCGACACCCTTTCGGTGGCCATCTTCGCCAACCCCACCTATCTTCGCCAGGCGGGGAAAAGCCTTCTCCAGGCAACGGATGATTCAGGCCCTCCCGTCCCCGCGGAGGGGGGAGGGGTGCGGATTGAAAACGAAGCCCTCGAGATGTCAAACGTCAACGTGGTGGAGGAGATGGTCCGCATGGTGGAGGCCAACCGGGCCTACGAAGCGGCTTCGAAGGCAGTGACGACCCACGACGAACTCACGGGAAAACTTGTCGCCTCCTTAGGCAGGACAGGGTAGGGAAGGAGAAAGACCATGCTTAGAGCACTGTGGACCAGCGCAAGCGGAATGATCGCCCAGCAGACAAACCTCGATGTGACCACGAACAACCTGGCCAACGTCAACACCGCGGGATTCAAGAGAAAACGGGCAGACTTTGCCGATCTTCTCTACCAGATAAACCGCGAACCGGGAGCCCCGGTGGAGACGGGGTCCATGGTTCCCACAGGGGTCCAGGTGGGCCTTGGAACGAGAGTGGTGGGGACCACCCGCCTCATGGGTCAGGGCAACCTCCAGGTGACAGACCGCCCCCTTGACGTGACCATAGAGGGGGAGGGGTTCTTTCAGGTGCTCCTTCCCAACGGTGATATCGCCTACACCAGGGCCGGGGGGTGGAATACCGACGGAGAAGGGCAGATAGTCAACGTGGACGGCCTGCTCCTTGAACCGGCCCTTGTCATTCCCGACAACGCCACGGAGATCATGATCAGCCCCGAGGGGCTCCTCTCCGTCCGCATCGCCGGGCAGCAGGAGGCGGAGGAGATCGGCACCATCGAACTCGCCCGCTTCGTGAACCCCGGCGGACTCCGGGCCATAGGGAAAAACCTCTTTCTCGTCTCTCCCGCGAGCGGCGAGCCCATCGTCGGCCTGCCGGGGGAGGAGGGGCTCGGCGAACTCCACCAGGGGATCCTCGAGATGTCCAACGTACAGGTAGTGGATGAAATGGTGGGGCTCATCATCGCCCAGAGGGCCTACGAGGCCAACTCAAAAGGGGTTCAGACCGCGGATGATCTGCTCCGCATAGCCAACGGACTGAAGAGATAGGAGCTCAGGGGTGGAACTGAAAAGGATCTCCCTCCGGGGGGTGGTCTTTCTGCCCCTTTTCCTCTTCCTCCTCTCCGCCTTCCTCCTTCGTTCCGACCCCGCCGGGGCCTCGGCGGACATCTCCGTCGAGATCCCCCCGGCAGTCACCGTCGCTTCCTCCCCCTTTTCCCTCTCCGAAATCGCCCGCCTCTCCGGCGACCCCGAGGGGGTGGAGCGGGCGGGGGCCCTCACCCTTGCCGTCCCTGAGAAGGGGTTCATCACCCGGGAGGAGATCGTGGAAGCCATGACGAAGGCCGGGATCGGAGGGCTGCGGATCCGCTTCGCCATGCCGCCGGAAGTGGCGGTTTCCCTTTCGAGGGATCTTTCCTCCCGGATCAGAGCCCTTGCCCGATGGCCCTGGACCGTGGATACCGAGCCCCTCGGACCCGTTCCAGAGGGAGAGATAATCGCCCCCCTCTCAGTCTCACCGGGAACGGGGTCGGTCACGCTTAAATTCGACGACGGGGGAACTGTGAAGTCCCTGGCCGTTCGTCTCTCCTGGAGTCAGCCTGCCATGGTGGCGGCCCACCCCCTCGACCGGGGGACAATCCTTGCCCCGGAGGATATGGTCCTTCAGACTGTGAGAGTCCTCCGGTCCCAGGCCATCGCCTCAGGGCCTGAGGAGGCTGTCGGCCGGGAGCTTCAGAAGAGCCTGCCGGCGGGGGACCCCATCCCTCTCAATATTCTTGCCGTGCCGCCGATACTCAAGAGGGGAGATCCCGTCCTCATCGTCTTTCGCAGAAAAGGGTTTCTCATAGAGGTCCGGGGCGAAGCCCTTGACGGCGGAGCCGCCGGAGACCTCGTGAGAGTACGGAATCTTCAGAGCAGGGCCGTTCTCCGGGGGGTTCTCATCGGTCCGGGGCGAGTGGAGGTGCAGTGAAATGAAAAAAGCGCAGCTATCAATTCTCCTTGCGGGGATTTTTCTTCTGGTCCTTTTCCCCCTCCCCGGGGGTGCCCGGTCGCTGTGGAACGATTCGAGCAACCTCGTGGCGGATCAGCGCCCCAGAAACGTGGGGGATATCGTCACCGTAGTGGTGGATGAGAAGACGAAGACGAAGGATGAGGGAAAGACGGATGTGTCGAAGGCGAACAACAGCTCCGTCGCCGACGGCCTCGGCATTCTCGACTTCATCAGGGCCTTCGGGTTCAGCTCGAAGAGCAACATGAAGGGGGACGGCTCCACGGAGCGGACCCACAGCGCAAAGACCCAGATCACCTGCCTCGTCACGGACACCCTCCCGAACGGCAACCTCATCATTGAGGGGACGAGGGACGTGACCACCCAGGAGGAGACCCTGCAGCTCCAGATCGTGGGGGTCATCCGCCCCCAGGACGTGGACAGCTACAACCGCATTCAAAGCGACCGGGTTGCCAACGCCGAGATCGGCATCAAGGGGAGAGGCGCTCTGACGCGCCTTCAGAAGCCCGGAATTCTCACCCAGATACTCCAGACAATTTTTTAGGGAGGCTCCAATGGTCAAATTCACCCGATTCTTCAGAATTTCCTTTCTCTCGGTTCTTCTCCTGGCTCTTTCCGCATCAGCCTGGGGAGCCTCGGTGCACCCCACAGTCCGGATTAAGGACCTCGCCGACGTGCAGGGAGTGCGGTCGAACCAGCTCGTCGGCGTGGGGATCGTCATGGGGCTGCAGGGGACGGGGGACAAGGGGACCATGGCCACCCAGATGATCCGAAACCTCATGAGCCAGTTCGGCATCACCCTGGACGACAAGGCTGTGAAGACGAAAAACGTGGCAGTGGTCACCCTGACGGCAACCCTTCCTCCCTTCGCCCGGCCGGGGCAGACCATCGACGTGACGGCCAGCACCATGGGGGACGCCAAAAGCCTTCAGGGGGGCACCCTCCTTCAGGTCCCCCTTAAAGGGGCTGACGGCACAGTCTACGCCGTAGCCCAGGGCCCCCTCCTCGTGGGGGGATTTGCCGCCGCCGGAGCGGCCGGTTCCGTGGCGAAGAATATCGTCACCGTGGGGAGGATCCCCGGAGGAGCCATCGTCGAGCGGGACGTGGAGGCCGACTTTGTCGCCGGGGGCACCCAGGTGAACCTCCTTCTGAAGAACCCCGACTTCACCACCTCCGAGCGGATGGCCGGGGCAATCAACGCCGCCTACAAGGGGACGGCCTGGCCGGTGGATGCCGGGCGGGTCGTTGTGGCCATACCTGCTCAGTTCGCCGCCTCCCCCTCGGCCTTCATTGCCCGGCTGGAAGGGCTCTCCCTCCGTCCCGACAGCGTGGCGCGGGTCGTAGTGAACGAACGGACCGGAACGGTGGTCATGGGCGGAGACGTCCGGATCAGCTCCGTGGCGGTAGCCCACGGCAACCTCACCGTTCGCATCACCGAATCCCCAGAGGTCGTCCAGCCTGAGCCCTTCAGCAGAGGAGGACGGACGGCAGTGGTGCCCCGGACGGACATCGCCGTGGATGAACCGGCGAATCAGCTGGTGGCCCTGGATGCAACGAATAACGTAAAGGACCTCGTGGATGCCCTCAACTCCGTGGGAGCTTCCCCCCGGGATGTCATCGCCATCCTCCAGGCGGTGAAGGAAGCAGGCGCCCTTCAGGGCGAACTGGTGGTGATGTAGATGCTCTCCCTCTCATCGGTGCGAAGCCTCTCTTCCCCCTCCGGAATGCACCCCGCTCCCACCGACCGGGGGACTGCCAAAGAGCGGGAGAAACTGAAGGAATCATGCCTCCAGTTCGAATCCCTTCTGATAGCAGAACTGTGGAAGAAGATGGCCTCGAGCGCCCGGAAGATCGGCGGAAAAAAGGACGAGGACCGCCCCTTCGGCCCCCTGGAGGACCTGTCTGTGGAGATGGCGTCGGAATACCTCACGAAAAACGGCGGAATGGGCCTCGGCACGGTGCTCTACGACCGTCTTGCCCTTCTCCTCCCCGAGAAGAAGGAAGAGGCTGAGTGATCTCCCCCTGGTGGAGGGAGGGCCTCTTCTTTACCTGTCTCGGCTGCGGACGATGCTGCCGGGGTGAACCAGGGGCCATCTTCATCACCTCCGCAGAGGAGGCAGCCCTGGCCGGTTTTTTCTCCCTGGAGGCTGAGGAATTCCGCCGGCGCTTCGAGACGGCCCGGTGGGGTAGTCCGAGTCTGAGGGAAAAAGAACGGGGAGAGTGCGTCTTCTTCTCCTCATCGGAAAACCGCTGCTCCGTTTACCCCCTCCGCCCCCTCCAGTGCCGCCTCTTCCCCTTCTGGCCCTCCGTGCTCGAGTCTCGGGAGGAATGGGAGAGGGCGGCCTCGGAATGCCCCGGAATGAACGGGGGGGAATGGCACTCCCCCGAGGAGATCGCCGCCCTTCTGTCCCGAAACCCCTTTCCCGGTCTTCTGTAAAAATACGCATCTTCCTCATGGCACGGCGGGCTCAGGTCAACTATAATAGAGCCGGTTCCGGAGAGAGATATATACCCTGAGGCTTCTTTTTCCGGACACAACGGCAGAGAAGCGGTGAAACCATGCAGATGCAGATCTGGTCGGATATGAACTGGAGGCTCATCCTCACGCTGATTGTGGTCAGCGGTGTCCTTGCGTACCTCGGCGACGTATTGGGCATGAAAATAGGAAAAAAACGCATCTCCCTCTTCGGCCTCCGCCCCCGGGACACCAGCAGGGTCATCACCGCCTTCACGGGAGTTCTCATCTCCATCGCCATCCTCATCACCATGTCCGTCATCTCAGAAAACGTCCGCACCGCCCTCTTCAGCATGAAATTCCTCTCCTCCCAGCTTCAGACCCTCACCCTCGACCTCCGGAAAAGCCGCAGCGAGGCCGAGCTCTCGGCCATCAACCTCCTGGCAAGCGAAAACAAACTGAAGGAACAGCAGGAGATGCTGCTCTCTGTACAGAAGGAGCTTGAAGCTACCCGCCCCCTCATCGAGGAGACGGAGAAAAACCTTCAGAACCTCAGGCAGGAGAAGATCCATCTTGAAAGGGAAAAAGAGGCCCTCGACGAATCGGTGAACGACCTGAAGGAGGAGGCGGAAAGCCTCCGAAAGAGCATGATCTCCATCCGGAGCGGCCGGATCGCCGTCTTCGCCAGGGAGATCCTCGGACAGAAGCCCATCGAGCCTCTGAGCAGCCGCTCAGAGGTGGAGCGGATCTTTCAGGACCTCCGGAGGGAGGCGGAATTCGTCGTCTCCTCCCGAACGGGGCTCCCTTCGTCGGAGCTTGTCCTCGCCGTGGATATCGAGAAGGAAATGGAGAGCATCGAGGCGGTCTCAAATAACCCCGGGCGAAAGTTCGTCCGGGCAGTGGCGGAGGGAAACGCCGTTTACGGCGAGGATATCCGCCTGATCTACGAGGTCTACGACAGCGACCTGGTGTACAGGAAGGGTGATCTTCTCTACCGTCAGAGGGTGGAACCCGATCCCGACGGGGCCCGGGCGGAGTCGGACCTCCATATCCTTCTCAGGATGGTCAACCAGAAGGCGGTCCGGGACTCGATCAAACCGGACCCCATGACGGGAAAAGTGGGAATTCTCGATGCCACTGCCTTTTTCGACGCAGTGGAGAAGATACAGAAGGCGGAAGAGCCCCTCATGGTGGAGGTCACCGCGGCAGAGGACATCTATACGGAAGGGCCGGTCAGGATTGCCCTCTCCCTGTCTCCGGCCGTAGACTGAACAAAAGGGATGGAGGAAGTGGAATGCTCATAGTAGCCTGTCAGATCTGCGGCGAATCCATGGTGATCGCCGGAACGCCGGACTGCGACGGAATGGCCAGGGTGAACTGGATCTGCCCCCGGTGCGGCACGGGGCAGGTGGTGCAGCTTTCGGTCACATCAGACGCCAGGAAGACCGATCTCCGCGCCATCGTCTGCGGGATGGCCCTTGCCGCAACGGTTCGGACCGATTCATGAACGGAGGATATACCTTTTACGACAGCAAGCATGCCGTCCAGCCCGAGGAGCTCGCAAACCTCTACCGCTTCACCCGCTGGGGGAGAAGCCGGTCCGTCGAGGACATAGCCCGTATGCTTGAGGGGACCTCCATGTGCTTTTCCGTCCGCCATGAAGCCCACCTTGTGGCCTTCTGCCGCATACTGACGGATTTCGTCTACCGGGGGTCCCTCTGGGACATCATGGTCCACCCTGACCATCAGGGGAAGAAGGTGGGGACGGCCCTTCTCGAATATGCCCTCGAACACCCCGCAATCCGGAACATCCCCCTTCTCATCACCTACACGAGCGAGCTGGCTTCCTTTCTCTCCCCCCACGGGTTTGTCCCCCGGGAAGGGGCGATGATGCTTCTCCGGCGTCCCATTGAGTATTCCTGAAACTCTTCTGGCCTTCGCGGGGCATCTTCTCTGGCCCGCCGCCTGTCCTCTCTGCGGAGCCCTGGGCGTACCGGTATGCCTGGAGTGCCTTCTGCCCCTTCTGAACCCTCCGCTGGCAGAAGACCTCGGCCCGGTGAAGCTCTGGACGGGAGGGCGCCACGAGGGGCTTCTCCGGGAGTTCGCCCTCGAGATGAAGTACGGCGGAAACCGTCCCCTTGCCCTCGTCATGGGCAGAGCCCTCGGGCGGATCTTCCCCCCTCCTGAGGCGGACTGCCTCGTCCCCGTCCCCCTCCACAGGGGGAGTACCCGGATCTACAATCAATCGGCGGCCCTTGCCTCGGGGATCGCCCGGGAATGGAACCTTCCCGTGATCGACGGGCTCCTCTGGAGGGAGGAGCGGAGCACCCAGACAGCCCTGCCGGAAGAACAGAGGCGAAATATGCCCTCCGACGCCCTGGCACCCCGAAGGGGAAGGATCGCAGGAAAGCGGGCCGTCCTTGTGGACGATGTGGCCACCACGGGCACGACCCTCCGCCGGGCAGCCTCCGCCCTCGAGCGGGGAGGAGGGAGGACGGTTCTTGCAATGACATGGACCCATTCCCCTAAAGCTTCGCCCTGACAGTTCCGATAACAAAACCAAGGAAGCAATTTCCTTTTCGATGAGGTGAGAGCATGATAGATAAGATATCAGGAGTATACGGACCGAAGGCAATAGACAAACTGAACGGGAAAAAAACGCACCCTTCACCCAGGGGCGAGGCCCCTGCCGATGGCGTTGAATTCAGCTCCTTCGCCGTGGAGATGGCGAAGGCCTCGGCTGAACTGAAGAAGATCCCCGACGTGCGGGAAGATCTGGTGAAGGACCTCAAGGGCCGGATCGCCGGGGGAACCTACGCCCCCGATATGAAAAAAGTAGCGAACAGCCTGATCGCGGCTGGTTTGATGAAACTGGAAGAGTAGCATGGGGTCCTCCGCAAAGGCCCTCGGGGACGTGCTCGCCGGCCAGGCGCAGGTGCTCCGTACCCTCGGGGACGTGACCGTACGGCAGAGAGAGGCGCTCCGGGAAGGGCGCCTCGAATTATTGCAGGATCTCTTCAGGGAGATGCAGTCCCTCTCCTTCTCCGCCGAAGCCCTCGAAGGCCGGCGCACCCGTCTGGCCGGGGAGCTGGCAAAAGAATTCGGATGCCCTTCCTCCCTTTCAGCCCTCTGTTCCGTCCTTCCGAAGGAGGAGAGCGCCCTGCTTTCTGAAAGGGGAAAGGAGCTCGACGGGGCTGTCCGGCGGGTGCAGGCGGAGATGCAGATCCTCTCGAGCCTCGTGGACGAGAACCAGAGGCTC
>JALHFZ010000090.1 GCA_022837505.1 Synergistaceae bacterium | reverse complement strand
GTCTGGGTGAGAAACCCCGGTCCGATGGCCGATGTGGCCATGAGAAAAGCCGCTCCGAGCAAGATGCTCACAGTCTCGCTCTTAGTGCGAATTTCTTTCTTGCCCAATTCTGTCATAACTGCACCTCCGATGATGTGATATTTAGTACCTTCCGTATTATACAATTCTTTCTCTATAATGCCATAAACACATACTGTTTTCCAGAATTTCCATTACGGCGCAGCTGCTCTTTTCATAAAAACCCCCGGCACGGACCGGGAATTATGTATTCCCGAAAGGGATTCTCTGATACAATAAATAAAAGATCGTTCCTTTCAAGGTGGTGATTTTTGGTGCTTCGCCGTGCTCTCTGGCTTTCCGCCGGGGTGATGTGGTTTACCTACGTTCTTACTCCCATAGCTCTCATTCTCGTCGGATCCTTCGGGGAAAAGTGGTTCGGCACCCTTCTCCCCACGGGGTTCACCATGAAATGGTATGGAGATCTCTTCTCGAAGACCATGTACGTCCGGGCCATGACCATGAGCCTCTTCATCGCCTCCCTGACGGTGCTTATCAACGGGCTTATCGGCATCTGCTCCGTCTACGCCGTCTCGGTCCTCCGGGTGCGCTGGCTGCGCCGCGCCTTTGACTTCATCATCCTCCTTCCCATCGCCATCCCCCCGGTCGTCATGGGGCTCGGCCTCGTCCAGGCCTTCAACTGGACCTCCTTCTCCCTCGTGGGGACATGGCAGCTTCTCCTCGGTGCTCACCTCGTCTACACCCTCCCCTTCATGCTCCGCCCCCTCATGGCGAACATGGAGATGCTCCAGTGGAATATCCTCGAGGAGGCGGGGGTCTCCCTCGGGGCGTCCCCTCTCTTTCTGGCCACGAAGGTGCTGATCCCAAACCTTATCCCCGGGCTTCTCTCAGGGGCGGTCATGACCTTCGCCATGTCCCTGGGTGAATTTCAGCTCGCCGTCATGGTCACCGGCTCCTCGAGCCAGACCTACCCCGTGGTGCTCTACCAGGCCTTCTACGTGAGCACCGGCTTCGCCTGCGCGGCCACAACCCTTCTCGTGCTTTTCAGTCTGCTGAGCCTCGGAGGAGTCCTCTTCCTCGGCCATTTCTTCGGTTTCCGGGGGAGCTCCCTCGCCTTGGACTCATGATGAAAAAGAAAGGATATTTCATGGAAGGACAGCCAGTCATCTCAGTCATAGGATCCTCCGCCCCTCCGGCGGAAACTTACGAACTCGCCCGGCAGGTGGGTCGCCTCCTCGCCCGGGCAGGATGCACCGTGGTCTGCGGCGGAAAGGGAGGCGTCATGGAGGCAGTCTGCCGGGGGGTCGCCGAGGAGAAGGGATTCTCCCTGGGGCTCCTTCCCGCAGGGATCGAAGAGGCCAACCCCTACGTCACCCTCCCCCTCTCCACGGGCCTCGGAGAGGTCCGGAATGTGGCGGTGGTCTCCTCGGGCGACGCGGTCATCTCCATCGGCGGGGCCTTCGGAACCCTTTCGGAGATCGGCTTCGCCCTCAAGCTCGGCAAGCCGGTCATCGCGCTGAATACCTGGAGCGTTCAGGAACCGGGAGCGGAGCCCCCTCTTCTGCAGGCATCCACTCCGGAGGAAGCGGTGAAACTGGCCCTCGAAAAGGCCGGGAAGGAACACCATGGCGGGCGTTGAGCTCCGGTCGGTGAGCAAGCGGTACGGAAAATTCTATGCCGTCCGGAACGTCTCCCTGAAGGTGGAAAAGGGGGAGTTCGTCTCCCTCGTTGGCCCCTCGGGGTGCGGAAAGACCACCACCCTCCGGCTTATCGCCGGATTTATCGCCCCCGACGGAGGAGAGGTGCTTCTCGACGACGTCTCCATGGCCTCCGTGGGCGTACGCAACCGCCAGGTGGGGATCGTCTTTCAGAATTATGCCCTCTTTCCCAATCTCACGGCCTTTGAAAATGTGGCCTTCGGGCTGAGGACCCGCAAGGTCCCGGAGGAGGAGCTCCGGTCCCGGGTCGAGGAACTTCTCGCCATGGTGGGGCTCTCCGGAAGGGCGGCCGCCTGGCCGAGGGAGCTCTCCGGAGGGCAGCAGCAGCGGGTGGCCCTCGCCCGGGCATTGGCCATCCGCCCCAAAGTGCTCCTTCTGGACGAACCCCTCTCCGCCCTGGACGCCAAGGTGCGGAACTCCCTCCGGTTTGAAATACGGCGGATTCAGCGGGAGAGCGGCATCACCACGATCTACGTCACCCACGACCAGGAGGAGGCCCTCTCCATCTCCGACAGGGTTGCCCTGATGAACAGCGGAGAGATGGAGCAGATCGGCCCGCCGGGGGAGATCTACCTTCACCCCGCAAACAGGTTCGTGGCCGATTTCGTCGGGGTGAACAACCTTCTCGAGGGAGAATATCTCGGCGAAGGCCGGTTCCGTTGGAGAGAGCATCTTCTCTCCGTGGAGGACGTCCCCCTTGAGGCCGGCCCGGCGGCCCTCATGATCCGCCCTGAGCGGCTCGTCCTCGCGCCGTCTGAGGAGGGGGCTGACAATCGGCTTACGGGAACAGTGACGGGACGGGTCTTCCTCGGCCCCCTTCTCCGTCTCGCAGTGGACGTGGAGGGGGAACAGTTCCTCGTGGACCTGCTCAACACGGAAACCGCCGCTCCCTCCCTTGACGACCGGGTCAGCCTGACCTTCTCGTCAAGCGACGCCCGACCGGTGGGGAATACCGGCAAAATTCCGGGGTGAAACTCTGCACCCCTCTTACGAGTTCAACAGAAATCAAAACCAAAAGGAGGAGAAATTCATGAGAAAAAACGCAGTCAAACTTGTTGCGGCTCTCTTTGTCCTGGTTCTGCTCGCGGGGACATCTTTTGCGGCAGACCTTTATGAGGGGGAACAGACCCTGCTCCAGGCGGCGAAGGCTGAAAAAGGGATCAACAGCTACGACACCGGCCCCACCTGGGCGAACTGGCAGGCCCTTTTCGACGGATTCCAGAACCGCTACGGCATCCAGGTGAACTGGAACGACCTCGGCAGCGGGGCCACTGTGGTGCGCCTCGACAAGGAGAAGAACAACCCCCAGGGGGATACGGCGTACTACTTCATGCCCTTCGGAGACGCGGCGAAGGAACGGGGCGTGACGGAACCCTTCAAGCCAGTGAACTTCGACCGCATCCCCGACGAGCTCAAAGACCCCGAGGGGAACTGGTTCTGCGTGCACAAGGCCACGGTGGTCTTCGTCATCAACAAGAACCTGGTGAAGGAAAACCCCAAAGGATGGCAGGACCTCCTCGATCCGAAGTACAGCAAGTCGGTGGTCTACCTCGACCCCCGCACCACGGGGATAGGCTACGCCATCGTCATCGCCACCACCTACGCCCACGGAGGGGATCTCGATAATCTTGACAAAGGGATCGACTACCTCGCTGCCCTTCAGAAGTCGGGCAACGTGAGGATGATCGAGAAGACCACGGAGTTCGACAAGTTCGCCAAGGGTGAGATCCCCATCTGGATCACCTACGACATGAACGCCTACCGGGCCAAGTACATCGCCGGCCTCGGGGATGACATTGACATCATCATCCCCGCCGAGGGGACCATCACCGCCCCCTACGCCCTCAGCCTCGTCAAGGGCGGCCCCAATCCCAACGCCGGAAAACTCTGGCTGAACTATGTCCTCTCCGAGGAGGGGCAGGGACTCTTCGCCAAGGGGTTTGTCCGTCCCATCCTTCCGGGGTTCAAGATGCCCCAGGAAGTGGCGGATAAATTCCTTCCCGATGCCGACTATGCCCGGGCGAAGGACGTGGACTGGGTGAAGGCTCAGAAGGTTCAGAAGGACGCGGCGACCCTCTGGGGCAGCAAGGTCCTCGGGGAGAACTAGAGAGAATGGAGGGCCGGAGGGGAACCTGGCTTCTGCTGCTGCCGCTGGCGGCCGTACTGGGGTTTTTTCTCCTCTGGCCCCTTGCCCTTGTCCTGTGGGAGAGCCTCTATCTCGACGGAGGCTTTTCCCTTGAGAACTACCTCACCCTCTTCGTCCGCTCCCTCTACCGGGAATCCCTCGCCACAAGCCTTCTCCTCTCGGCGAGCACCGCCCTGCTCGGCACGGCCATCGGCCTGCCCCTCTCCTACTTCGTCTACAAATCCGGAGGGCGGACGAAGAGCTTTCTGCTGGCCCTCACGGCGGTCCCCCTGACCTTCAGCGGCCTCGTGGTGGGTTTCGCCTTCATCGTTCTGCTGGGGACCAGCGGATTTCTCACCCTCATTCTGAGGGAACTCTTCGGCATCAACCCCCTTGAGTTCTCATCCTTTCTCTTCACGTGGCGGGGCCTCGTGATCGCCTACCTCTATTTCCTCATCCCCCGGATGATCCTCACCATGACGGCGGCCTGGAGCAACGCCAACTGGAGCCTTGCAGAGGCGGCCCTCTCCCTCGGCGCGGGCCCCCTGACCGTCCTCCGCAGGGTGATCATCCCCATGCTCGCCCCGGCCATCCTCGCCGGCTCGTCCCTTCTCTTCGCCGTGAGCATGGGGGCCTTCGGCACGGCCTTCGCCCTCACGGGAATCGCGGTGAAGATCCTCCCCCTGGTCATCTACACCCACGTCTCCGAGCTCTCGGCGGACATCGCCAAGGCCGACGCCCTGGCCATCATCCTCACCCTCGTCACCACCGGCGTCATAGTGGCCTACGAACGGTTCTTTACCTCCCCCTCGAAAGCATAAAACGCTCTTCTAAGGAAAATTCCCCCTCTGAAGAGGCGGTTCTTATTCCGTGCTACAATACATGCAACCTGGTTGCAAACTTGAAGGAGGGAATTACATGATCCGTTCCGGAAAGCTCGTCATTTTCATCGTCCTTATTGCCCTTTTCTGCTCCTCCCTGCCCGCCAGAGCTGAGACCATCGCGGCGGCGGCGTCCCTGCAGCCCTTTCTTGAAAAGGTGATCCCGTGGTACAACGGCGAAAAGGGAACGAAACTCGAAGGAGTCTACGGAGCCTCCGGAAACCTGGCCCGGCAGATAGAGACCGGCGCCCCCTTCGACCTCTTCCTCAGCGCCAATGAGCAATGGGCCCGGTACGCCGAGGAAAAGGGGCTGCTGGCGACCCCTCCCCTCCCCTTCACCTCCATGCCCCTGATCCTCTGGCAGGCCGGAGAAATCGCCCCCGCCCTCGACCTTCTGAAGAGCGCCGATAAAAAAATCGCCATCGCCAACCCCGAGGCCGCACCCTTCGGAAAACAGGCGAAAGAATACCTCATAAAAAAAGGTTATTTCGAGACAATAGAGAAAAGCGGCAGGCTCATCCTCGGAGGGGACGTCCTCAAGACCGCCCTTGCGGCGAAGAGCGGCGGCGCCGA
>JALHFZ010000251.1:990-1692 GCA_022837505.1 Synergistaceae bacterium | reverse complement strand
GGATATGGATGGGGGTTGTGGATGGGCGTTCCCCCGCGTACGCGGGGCTAGATGTACGATATAATTCCAGAAATAAATAGTTCCCGCCCCCAACACACTCTGGAGGGCAAAATGCTCTCCTCGGCGGTTATAGGGGCGGGAACCAATAAAATTACTATACGCCAGATGTTCTCAGTCGTCAAATATATGGAAGGGCCCTGAATACGCAGGTTCGTGCCGATTTAGGTTATGTCTTCATCTCGTTGTGCACACGTGGTCGAGCGTCTAATTTGTGTAAAGATGTTCAAGAGGAACAGGTTCGTATTAGGGAATAGGTGAAAATTCAGGAGGTAAAAATCAGCAGGGCAAGAGAAAAAACTAACCACATGGAACAAAAGCAGATGCCTGCACAGATTAAAGACACCAAAAACCAGCCGACACAGGTTGCAAGGAAGTCAAGGACACGGGTGATGAATAGAAAAAAGATCAACACCATGCGAAAAGGAAAGAGGAGGAAGCGGATTGAATTGCCAGTAAACTCTGGCATGAGTATCCCCTCCTAACTATTTTTTCAAATTATACCATGTATTTTTTCGCTTCCCGGCGTATGGTGGAAGGTACGCAACGGCTTGCGGTTGGAAGATAATTGCCCTTCCGGAAAGAAAAGGCAGAGTCCCTGACACTTTGATTCAGCGCAAAGCCGAATCCTCCGGCCTGTAATAT
>JALHFZ010000251.1:0-985 GCA_022837505.1 Synergistaceae bacterium | reverse complement strand
ACCGCCGCTCTTTTCCGCTTCTGCGGCGTTGTACTCGAAGGAGGAGGAATGGGCCAGGATCGCGGGAAGGGCGCCGAGGGTCTTTTGAAGGGTCATCTGGATGAAAAACGCCCCCCTTGAGTCGATGTTCTGGGGTTGGCGAAGGGAGTGAGCACGGTCCGGAGTATGGGAGAGGAGGACGGCGATACTTTCGGCGTCCCGCAGGGCAGTCTCTTCCCGGTTGAGGTAGTGGGAGAAATCAGTGCTCTGGATTAGCAGCGTTCCGGCGTCCAGAAGGGGGTCGAGGCTTCGCGAGAGGTCCTTCCACTCCTCTAGAGAGGAGTCCCGGCCGATGGCCACGGGCAGCACAAGGGCATCGGGGAAGTGATGGACGATGAAGGGGAGCAGCGCCTGAACTCCGTGTTCGTGAGAAAAGAGGTTTGACTCCGATACCATCCCGTTCCCCAGCAGAGCCGCCGCCCCCTCCCTGTCGAGCAGGGCCGTGCCGAGGGAGGTAAGGAAGTCCCGTCCGGGGACGGAGAAGGGGGTCTTTCCCCGGTTGAAATGGTCCGGCGTGAGAATAACGATGCGGCGGTATCCTCCGTCACTCGCACAGGCGAAGGCCCGGGCGATCAGGTCCGCTGCAAGCAGGTGGTGGGGCAGGATGAGGCCGGTGAGGGTGTGCGGCAGGGGCTCGACTGAGGCTGCTGCCTCGATCGCGGCAGTGAAGAGATGGTCAGGGTACGCGGACGGGAAAGGACGTTCCCGCAGTTGCTGGAAGCGCTGCTGCTCCCCTGCGAACAGAGGAGCAACAGCGAGAAGAACACAGAGACAGGCGAGGGCTAGCCTACGGGCGCAGACCGTCATACCAGAAATTCTTGATCGGCAGCTCTGCAGGTTTCGCAGGCGCACCTTCCTCGAACTTTCCGTAGACGCGCTTCTTCCAGACGCTGTCGGTGAGACGCCGTCCGTGGGGTGCGGTGAACTCCCGATGGTCGAAGGCCAT
>JALHFZ010000250.1 GCA_022837505.1 Synergistaceae bacterium | reverse complement strand
GCCACATGTCCCAGGTGCTTCTCTCCTCCCGGAGGGAGCTCATGAAGAAGAAAGCCGCGGAACTGGGCCTCGAATTCGTCGACGCGACCGCTCCTGACCCCACCGGCGACTCGGGCCTTCCCGGCGCGCAGCAGTTCATCCTCGAGGACGTGCCGAAGATGGTGGCAAAGTACGGCAAGGACACGGCCTTCTTCTCGACGAACTGCGCGATGCAGATCCCCCTTATCAAGGCCGTTGTCGACTCGGGGGCAATCTACCCCCAGCCCTGCTGCCCGTCCCCCTACCACGGATTCCCCACGGCCCTCGGCATTGAGTCCGACAGCTCCAAGCCCGGCGACCTTCAGCACGTCATCGATGAGACCAGAAGGATCCTCAAGGAAAAGGGGATGCAGGGAAGGCTTTCCACCTGGCCGGTTCCCGTTGCCATGATGTCCACCGTCGCCTCCACGGAGTACGCCTTCAAGGTCATGGACGGCACAGTTCCCTTCGACAAGCTCGATATCCCCGTTCTTGAGCAGTGCATGGCCGATTACGCTAAGGTCAAGGTCACCACGACCCCCTATGTGGATGAAGCAGGGAAACAGTTCGACAATTACCTCTTCATCCTTATGGATTTCCTGACCTACTGAGGATAGGATTTTACAGACAGGAAGGAACTGCAGCAAACGAAGGATTTAACAAAAAAAGCTGCTGCACAAGCTGTTTTTGAGGACGAACGGATCCTTCACCAGAGAGGGGGCTTTCGGCGTAGAGAGTTTTCCAATACGTCAGAGTCGAATCGCAGGTGCCGGAGCTGTTCGTCCTTCCTTTTGCCCCACTTTTTTCCCAATTCTTTCAGGTTCAGGAGGTATTGCGTTGAGCGAAAGCCTTCTCCAGTTCAAAAACGTATCGAAAAGCTACTACGGAAACAAGGTTTTATCGGACATCAATTTCGATGTCAAAAAGGGTGAGATCCACGCCCTTATAGGTGAAAACGGCGCCGGCAAGTCCACTCTTATGAAT
>JALHFZ010000089.1 GCA_022837505.1 Synergistaceae bacterium | reverse complement strand
CTTATGGTGGACCCTATTGTCAAGACCATTTGGGCTCTGAAGTTAGTTAAAGTCAGACTACCATCGACCCCTCTCGGCTCAGGAAGTGAGCCTCCCTTGGTGTCCTGTAGTTCAGCGAAGAGTGAAGCCTGTCGTCATTGTAGAACGCCATGTATTCCTGAAGGCCGCAGTGGAGCTCTCGGACCTGCTCGTACTCGTTCAGGTAGAGCCACTCGTATTTGAGGGTCCGCCAGAAACGTTCCACGAAGATGTTGTCCAGGGCCCGGCCTCGGCCGTCCATGCTGATTCGGATCTCTCGCTCTTTGAGCGGAGCCAGGAAGGCCTTGCTGGTGAACTGACAGCCCTGGTCGGTGTTGAAGATCTCCGGCGCCCCCTGCTGAAGAGCCCTGTTCAGGGCGACGACACAGAACTCGGCGTCGAGGGTGTTGGAGAGCTCCCAAGAGAGAATGAACCGGCTGTGCCAATCGATCACGGCTGCAAGGTACATGAAGCCACTGCTCATCGGGAGGTAGGTGATATCGGTGCTCCAGACCTGATTCGGCCTGACGATGGAGGCGTTCCGAAGCAGGTAGGGATAGATCTCGTGTTCGGGGCAAGGTCTGCTGGTCCCCGGCTTGGGGCCGACGCCTTCAAGCCCCATGAGTCGCATCAGCCGTCCTATCCGCTTGCGGTTTACGCAATGGTCCTTGCGGCGCAACCAGGCCGTCATCCGCCTGCTCCCGTAAAAGGGCGCCCGGGTGTACTGGCGGTCGATTAGCCTCATGATTTCAAGGTTCTCCGCCGTCTCCGTCGCGGGAGAGGCCACGTAGTAGAAACTGGACCGATTCAGGCCGAGGAGCTCACATTGCTGACGGATGCTGATCGAGGGGTGCCCTGGATCGACGGAGGCCCGCTTGCCATCAAGCGTTAGCACCTGATTTTTTTTTGAGCCAGTCGAGCTCCATCTTGAGCCGACCGATCTCCTGGTAGAGGGGAGCCTTCAACGCCTCCTCATCCACTGGTTGTCCCTTGCGCCGGAAGACCTCTGGGAGGCCCTCCAATAGCTGCTTCTTCCACTGGCCGATCTGGACGGCGGAAACGTCGAACTCGCTGGAAAGCTGAGCCAGAGTCTTGTCTCCCCTCAGCGCAGCAAGGGCCACTTTGCTTTTGAACTCCGGTGAACGTCGCTGTCGTTGGGCTGCCATTATGTCCCCTCTCTTTCTGAGGTTCCATGATACAGCCTGCCTTCAACTGCAACTTAGCTCGTGGTCCAGTTTCCGGGGTCCACTATACCTGAAACAACCGCGTCCCGGGGAAGGTTTACGAATCATGAAGGGATGGACTTTGCTTCTCATCGACTCCGAAAAGGCTGTTGACACTACGATGGGTTCCTCTGAAATAGATTGCTTCCGGTCCCGTCCTTTGGACCAACGAAAAGCTGCGTCTTCCGAGGCTCCCAAAAGCCGAAAGACGCAGCTTTTCCAATCACGAAAAAGGGTAACACCTCAGGGATCGTTTAAGCCTGGTTCTCCGATCCGCGGATTCGCTCCATCACCGCCTTGATCCCCATCTCATCGAGATCTTTGTCTTTGAGCACTTCCCACTTGACATCAAGAAGGACTAGAAAGACCAGAGCGTAGGGGTCTATCTCCCAGGCATCCATCGCCTCGCCGAAGGTGTGACGCAGCGTATCAAGCCTTGCTCCGAGGGCCGTTGCATCGAGCTCTTTCAGCTCCTTTTCCAAGGAGAAGGTGTCTTTGATCTCAGCCGCATTGAGAAGAAGAGCCAGCCCCCGCAACGATTCTTCCTGCCTGCTGACAGGAGGATGAACCACGGCTATCTCCCGTTGGGCCGCCTGTTTTTCCCATAACTCCAGCAAGGAGACGTGGGTACTGAAAAAAAGCCTCAGTGAAGCCAGGTCAACGCGATCAGCGGCGGGTGATATCTCTTCTTCCGTTGCAGATTCCACGTCACTCCGGGAATAAAGGGCGTTCAATCCCTCATCCGACGAGCTCCGGAGCTCCTCTTTCTCGTCGGATGAGCTAAAAAAATCCTTTTTCCCCTCTTCAGGTACCGGTTGCCCCGCCTGCTTCACAAGAATGCGATAGCCCTCTTCGGCCTCTTCAAGAAGGGCGTTCATCCGAACAAGTTTCCGTAGCGCCTTGGGATCGGCAGTGCTCTCATCATTAAACTTCAGGCAAACGTTAAGCGCATCGCTTGCCCCTTGGAGAACGGTACCAATCCTGAGACGGCATTGCTTCCCTTCAAAAGGCTTCCACTCTCTCAGCGCTCCTCGAGGCGCCTTAAGGGAAAAGAGGTATTCCGCCAGAGCAAGCTCCCCTTTTTCTTCGGCTTGATTCACGGTCTCGGAAGCGTCATTGTCAACGGAAAACTCCTCTCTCAACAGGGCATCGACACGATGAAGGTCATGGGGGAAAAGAAGATACAGCTCCCCTCGACACCCGCCCCCTTCTTCCGGAACCATAAAAAAGCGAAAGATTGGGATTGAAATGTCATCGACAAGTTCTTTGAGAAGATCCTCCACCCTGTCGGCAAAAGCAAAATCGGCCTTATTGTATTCAGTCATTGCCTAAGCCACCTCCTTATTTATTGATCGCCTTTCGGCTGAGATGCGTACGCTTCCAGAAGCCTACGCAAGCTTTCACGAACAATGACATCGCCCGGATCCAGGAGAAAGGCCTTGCGATAAGATTCGCGAGCCTCGCTGTAACGTTGGAGATGGAGAAAAACGTGGCCGAGGAGCATGGATGCCGCTCGGTCATTGTCCTGGCCCAGGAAGGGGAAACCTTCCAGCAGAAATGAGGCCTCGGGGAAACGCCCTTGCGCAAGAAGGGAGTGAGCACTTACGAGGGAAAGCCCCGAAGACCAAAGGTCAGGAAACTCCGATAGAGGATGGGGCACTCCAAGAGAGAGTAAAAAACCCAGATAGGCATCAGATTCATCGGGTGTTTCTGCAACGGCACGATCAAGAGGGACAAGCAGGCGTTTCCGTTCGTCAAGGAAAGGGAGGCCCTGAGGAAGAGGGGCACTGTTCCCCACTCCTGAGGGGGACCATTGAAACGGAAATTCTTCCTGCCAAGCCCAACCGAGAGGAATCCTATTTTTCCCCAATTCCTCATCATTCCCGTAAGGATCTAAGGAGAAATAACGGCGAAAAACCTTGAGAGCCTCCTCTTCTTCTCCTTCAAGAAGCAAGGATATGGCCAAGTTGCGGGCAATCTCCCGGCTCATCGGCTCCGCTTCAAGACCCTGCAACAAGGCTCTTTTGGCCTCATCAAGGCGTCTTTGGCGGTAAAGGAGCAAACCCAGATTGTTCCAGCCACGCCCTTGGCCGGGAGCTCTCTCCAAGAGGGTCCGGTATCCCTTTTCGGCACCTTCCAGATCACCGATGCTCTCCAAAGTCCTGGCCAGAGGGAAAAGCGGTCCGTCAAAACCGGGATAAAGGTTCAGGGCTTCCCGAAGGCAGGAAATCGCCTTTTGAGGATCTTCCCCTGATTCGCTCAACAGGGTCCCCTCCAAGGCAAGGCGGCGAGCACGGGAACGGCGGAGCTCTCTACGCCGCTCCTCTATCCGCTCCAACCCAGCTGAAGCCTCCGCGTTCCCACCATCCAGAGAAAGGGTCTGACGAAAGAAACGCTCCCCCTCGTTGAGGTCACCCCGTCTCAAGGCAATGCGACCTAATTCGATAGGGGCCGTCACGTCGGAAGGATCCAAAACCATCAACTGACGAGCCAAAGCAGACAGAGTCTTTTCGTCGCCTCTCGATCGAGCTTCAGCCAATTTCTGGCGCAGTTCCTCTCTGCGCCGGCAAAGTCTCTCTTCCTTGAGGAGCTCGACAGCCTCCCCAAGACCTTTCAACAGAGCCCCATCATCACCGCCGGATTTCAGCAGAGCCTCAAAAAGAGGTATCGCCTCTTCGTAGCGATTCAATCCGAGAAGAGCAAAGGCTTCTCCTCTGAGGCAATCGTTGTCAGAGACACCGAGAAGCTCCCCGGCACGACGGAAACAGTCGAGGGCGTCCTCGTATCGTCCCATGGGAAGCGCCGCCTGCCCCTTGGCTCTCAGATCGAAAGCCGCTGATTCCCTTCGCCGTTTCTCCTCTTTCAACAGCAGTTGCTCGTTCTCCTCTTCAATGGCGCCACGAGCGACGGCAAGAGCTTCTGACAGGCGGGGATCCTTATCGCCCGAAGCGAGAACCTCTTCCAGGAGGGGGATCGCCTCGGACCAACGGCCCAGATCAGTAAGAACATCCCCCAGAAGGCCCTTCAAGTCGCTTCTCTCCGGATCGATTTCCAGAGCCTGCCGATAGGCCTCAACCGCCTCCTCCAAATGACCGCCCTCCCGCGCCAGGACTCCCAACTCCTCATAGGCACGTCCAAGGGAGGGATCCGCAATGAGAGCATCGCGTAAAAACCGCCCGGCCTCTTCGGTCTCTCCAAGGCGGCTTTGGGCGATCCCCAGGAGGAGAAGCAGCTCCCCATCGGCCTGAAGGGGATCATAAAGGCTGCTCAAGATATCAAGGGCTTCTCCATTCTCACCTTCCTCCAGCAGAAAGCGCCCGAAAGCCATCCGGGAGGAGGCGTCAAGAGCTCTCCTTTCCTCCAGACGGCTGACAAAAAGCCTGGCGGAAGGGAGGTCGCCCCGCTCAACGGCTGTCTGAACGGCGGCCTGCCACTTCCGAGGAAGCAGGCTCTTTTGAAAATAGAGATATCCACCACCTACCGCCAAGGACAAGACCACGAAAGCGATACCCCATATCACCCGCCGTCGATGAAGGGGAGAACGCTCTTTCGGAAAAACCGGCAATAACAAAGCTGCCGGGTTCTCCTCGCCCCCGGATGTGGCATCGGCATACCCTTCTTGAGAGGCTTTCAGGGCGGGGCTCTCCACCAAGACCATCGAGGAAAGCGGTTTCACTGCGTCTGTTTCTGAGGGACTCCCCGGAAAAGCGGAATCGGCCGCTTCGTCATCAAAAACCGACGTATCGAAGGATTTCCCCTGACCTGAAAGGATCCGAATGAGTAGAGCGGAATCCTGTCCATCGCTTCGGGAGGTTGCGGGACCTTTCTCTTCACCCTTTTCATCAACGCCACTCTCTCGAAAGCGAGCGGCAGGGCTTTCCTCGTCTTTAGCGGATGAAAAAGACGCATCGGGCAACATCTCAACGGACAAGGCTTCCGTCGCCTCAGAAAGCACTTCCGTTTCAGCCTCCGATGGTTGTTCCGGTTTCGTGAAAGACGTTTCGGAATGAGCTTCTTTCACCTGAGCGCCAGAGGAGGCAATCAACGCATGGGCCCAAGGCAGATCATGCATCGCCGGCTGCTCTGCTAAATCAGTCGGAGCCCTTCCGTTGAAAGCGCTAGGGGACGTCAGGTCTCGTGATACTCCCCAGATGTCGATGGCATTCTGTCGGGTCCGGTCCGAGTACCCAGATAAAGGGGTATCAATCTCCCCAAGGA
>JALHFZ010000249.1 GCA_022837505.1 Synergistaceae bacterium | reverse complement strand
GCCATCATCCGCAAGAGCAAGGGCCAGGACATCAAGGCCGCCTGCGGCCAGTTGAAGGCATCGGAACTGGCGGGGCTGGCCGGACTTGCGGAGCAGGCCGGGCAGGTGGAAGGGACCGACGGGCCTGGCGGGCCTGGCGGGCCTGGCGGGCCTGGCGAGGCTGACGAGGCTGACGAGACATAGGGATGCCCCGAACCAGCAGACCAGCGGACCGGCAGCCCGGCGGACCGGCGGACCGGCGGACCGGGGCTCCGGACCGCCGCCACGCATGGTACCACGGCGCGACAAAGCCCGGCCTTTCGGCCGGGCTTTGTCGTTGCCCGAAAGCATGAGCCAACCGGGATGAGCCGACCACGGGGCACCCCGCCGGGGCCGCAAACGGCCCGAGGCGGAACCTCGCGACGCCGCGCCTAGTGCGCCGCCGCGTCCTCCTCCTGCCCCACGTTTTCCAGAAGGCGGGCCAGCAAGCCGCGCTGCCGGTCGTCCTGCCGCACGAAGCCGCCGCCCACGAACAACACGTCGCCCTCGCGCCGCAGCGATTCCACGCGCAGCGCGAACAGGGTCCAGCCCCGGCCGTCGGCCATGGGCATGGCCAGTTCGCACAGGGCGGACTCCGTGCCCTCCAGCCACGGGCACAGGCTCCCGCCGTCGCCGGAAAGTTGCGCCCCGTACAGCGACAGGCGGTGCACCCGCACAGGCTGGGGCATCACCTGCCGTCCCAGCGGGCGCAGGTGGGCCGGATGCGACACCGCCACGCCCGCATCGGGGGGTGGGGCCTCGCACACGCAGGGGGCCATCATTTCCGCGTCGGGCGGCAGGCCGCAGACAAAACGAGCCTCTTCGGCGGTATTCCACGCCTCCACGGCCAGCGGCGCGGAAAGCGCGCCCGGCCCGGCCCGGCCGCAGCGGCGGCAGCCCACCAGATGCAGCACGCCGTCGTGCAGCAGCCAGACGTCGCGGCTGCCGCAGGTGCAGCAGCGGGCCTTGTCCGTGCCCTCGGGGCCGGGCCC
>JALHFZ010000248.1 GCA_022837505.1 Synergistaceae bacterium | reverse complement strand
CGCGAAGTACACAAACTGCACGCTGCGCTACTCGCCCCTCTCCGTGGCAGAGGTGCTGAGGGATGTCCTCTGGAGCGGGGTGAACTCCGCGGTGCTCACCTCCGCCACGCTCTCCAACTCCGGCACGTTCGACTACATAAAGAACCGGCTCGGCATGCCGGAGAGCGTGGAATCCATACAGGACTCCCCGTTTGATTTTAAGAAGCAGTGCCTGCTCTACATCCCCCGGCACCTGCCCTTCCCGTCCGAGCAGGCGGCGTACGCGGATATGGTTGCAAAGGAGATAGAGGGGATTGTGCGGGCCTCCGGCGGGAGGGCGTTTCTGCTCTTTACTTCCTACCGGATGATGAACGCCGTCCACGAACGCCTCTCCCTCCGGCTGCCGTACGTCATGATGAAGCAGGGAGATATGCCCAACGAATCGCTTGTGGCGGAGTTTCTGCGGCAGGGGAACGCGTGTCTCTTCGGCGTCCACAGTTTCTGGGAGGGCGTGGACATACGGGGCGAGGCGCTCTCCTGCGTGGTGATAGACAAGCTACCCTTTGCGTCGCCGGATAACCCCGTCACCAAGGCCCGCACGGATGCCATAACGGAGGAGGGCGGGGACTGGTTCAACGGTTACTCGGTACCGCAGGCCCAGATGAGGCTGAAGCAGGGCTTCGGGCGCCTCATACGTACAAAAAACGATCACGGCGTGGTGGCGGTGCTGGATTCCCGCCTGGTGAAGAAGTCCTACGGCCGGGAGTTCCTCCGCTTCCTCCCGCAGTGCCCGGTGACCTTCAGGATTGAGGACGTGAAGACGTTCTTTGAGAAGGGCAGGATGGCTCCGGCAGGGCTGTAGCGGAGGGCGGCACCGCAGGAAACCTCTCCGGGCGCGGCGGTTTGCCTCTGTGGGATATTCCTGCTTCGGACCGGTACCGGAGCGCCTTCCGCCCTCCGGGCAGTACTCGGATACTCAGAACTGGGCTCGATGCTTTTGGCCGCAGAGCGGAGCGGCGAGGGCGCCCCTGA
>JALHFZ010000247.1 GCA_022837505.1 Synergistaceae bacterium | reverse complement strand
AGCGGAGTCCGACCCGTTCTTCCCACCCGAAGAATCCCTGCCCAAGCCGGGGGAAACCCTTCCACTCAGGGGCCTGTTCCAGGATCATCCCGACGCAGTACGGGGATAAGGGGAATTCCTCTTTAAGGGAGAGCCCGCCAAGAAAAGAGGCTGTCTGACTGAGGCATTCCTCCGGGGAGGCATCAAGGCAGAAAACCGTCAATTCTCCCTGTTCGGCCATGTGCTGTGCGGCGCAGGAAGCGGCAGCTTCTTTATTGGCGTCTGCCCGGAAGGTAAAGCCGAAAGATTTTTTCCCGTCCATAAGGTCTTTCATCACTGCGGGCCAGACCTTCCAATAATTTCCCGCGTAAAAAGTCGCCGCTGGTTTTTCCGTCGGACAGGGAGTGGAGAAAACCCTGTACTCTTTCAGAGAAGTAAAAGGAGCTGCCAGTCTATAGAGCAGAAAGCAGAGGAGAAGGGAAAAGAACAGGAACTGGGGCAGGGGTGTGAGAAGAGCTGCTTTAACTGCCAGAAGCATGACCAGAACGAGAATGCCGCAGAAGAAGGCCGGTGCGAAATACCGATAATGGAGTTGGTTGGCTATTACCCACCTATGGTTTGAAAAAAGAAGGATCCAGCCTGCGGCGAACTCCAGAAGAAGGATAATGTAGGGTTTCGCCCATTTGAGGCTCCTTTTTTTCAAAAAAAGTAAAAGAAAGAACCCGAAAAGAACGCCCAGACCGGGCAACGAGACGGCGTAGGCCATGGTCCGGAGAGTTCCCAAGAGATTTGGGAGCAGGTTCGCCAGATTGACCCCGTAGTAGCTCACCGGTGCCAAAGGGTAGTACCTCGATATTCCATACCACCCGGCAAAGCTTGCCAGGGCGGTAAGGGTGCCGAAGAAGGCCCCCTCCTTTCCGTATCCGGCGAGGACGGGGAAAAAGGCGGCTATCGCCAGAGCGGGCAGAAGGATACTGTTATTCAGTCCGGTGGCGATAAAGAGGAGAAGTGAGGTGGAAAGCAGACGGGAAAC
>JALHFZ010000246.1 GCA_022837505.1 Synergistaceae bacterium | reverse complement strand
ATGCCACGGATAACGCAGACGCCAAGAAGGTGCTTCTGGACGTGGCGCTTGAGGAACTTGTGCACGCCGGAGAGTTTACAAGCCTTCTCTACAGGATAGACCCCACTGCCGCGCAGAGCGTGCAGGAGGGCTTTGACGAGGTGCAGGAACTGCTCGGCGTCGCCCCGGCCGGGGAGTCCCAGGGCGCGGAGTCCGGGGCGGCCCCTGTTCCGGAAGGCCTCACAGTGGGCAACCTCACGGACGGGATTCGCTAGAACTGTGGGGAGTGTGCAGGCACTCCCCATGCCCTCTCAACCGCAGCCGGAAGTGACCCCTCCCGCCCTGAACCCCCGGGCAGAGATGCCCCCAGCTGCCCACCTTGCGCAGCCGCACATCCCCGTGCAGGGTTGATTTCAATCCGCCGCCCCGGTTATACTTGAGTCACCCTACAGACTCAGGTTTTTCCTATGCAGCAAAGACTGACTAAACTAAAAGATATCCTCCGCGACATGGAGAGCGTGCTTGTGGCGTACTCCGGTGGAGTCGACAGCACGTTTCTGCTCAAGGTGGCGCACGATGTTCTGGGGGAGCGGGCCGCGGGGGTGATAGCCTCCTCCGCCACGTATCCTTCAACAGAGATCGAGTCTGCGCTCTGCCTTGCGGAATCCCTCGGCATACCCGTGACGGAGATACACACGGAGGAACTCTCCCACGAGGCATTCACCCGAAACGCCCCGGACAGGTGCTACCACTGCAAGCTGGAACTCTTCGGCAAGCTGAAGGAGGCGGGGCATCTCCTCCCTCTCCACTTCTATGCGGGCGATTGTGCCGTGGTGCCGCACCCTGAGCTGGCGGAATCCGAGCGACCTCACGCAGTTCTCCGCCTCTTCCACCTGCCGGAGCGCCTCCGGGGTTATGGAGGTGCCGTAGGGGAAGCGGGATGCAAGGCAGGCGAGCGACGGCTTATCCCACGTGGGGAGCCCCAGCTCTCTTGAGAGGGCACGGATCATCTCCTTGGTGAGCCCCGCCTCCT
>JALHFZ010000245.1 GCA_022837505.1 Synergistaceae bacterium | reverse complement strand
CCCCTCGGGCTTATCCCTCCAATCCGCCGCTTCACCCGGTCCCAAAACTTCAAACCTCATCCGCAGAGCCCCTTCTCCCGGCAGGGAAATCTCCTGAGGCTCCTCGCCCGGAGAAACTCTGATCTCCTCCGAACTCCCGAAACCGGCTTTCTCCACCTCGCTCAATCGCCAGCTCCCCTCTTGCCGATAATACAGCTCACCCCGGCAGCTATGCGCTTTGCCCGGATTCCGAATAAAATAATCAACCGCTTCCAGTGTCGGCTGAGCTCCCCGCTCAATAAGCGCCTCTGCGACCGCCCGCCTCTGAAGTGCCCTGTGCCAGCTCTCGAAAGGGATTTCCTCCCGTTTTAAGCGCTTGATCTCCTCAGAAAGATAATCGGATTCCTGCCCCAGAATCTCCATCGTCCGCAGGAGGGCACGCCCCAGACTCGGGCTGTAACTCTGCTCCAGGAGCGGCAGAAGTTCATTGCGGATTTTGTTCCGGAGAAAATCCCCGGAGCTGTTGGTGGAGTCTTCCACCCAGGTGAATCCGCCTCCTTTCAGGTAGTCGATAATCTCCTCCCGGCTGCACTCCAGAAGCGGACGCACCACCTTGAGAGCGCCGACTCCCGCTCCTGGAAAATCCGATACCGACCGCATCCCTTTAAGCCCCTGGCTGGATGCACCCCGCAGGAGCCGCAGGAAAAAAAGCTCCGTTTGATCCCCGGCGTGATGCCCCATAAAGAGAAACCGCGCTTGGAGTTCACGCGCCTTTTCGGCAAAAAACCGATAACGGCATTCCCGCGCCGCCATCTCAAGCGACGTTTTGGATTTAGCCGCCTCGCCAATCACATCCCCTCTGCCCACCGCCAGAGTCAGCCCCATCTCCTGCGCCTTCACCGGGTCTATCTTTTGGGCGTCTTTCCCAAGCATCTTGTCAAACACCTGGCGCATCTCGGGCGTGAGCTGCACTTTTTTGGTACTCCGTATGAAAAGAGGCTGGTTCAGCTTTTTCTCCAGGACTTTAATGGACT
>JALHFZ010000244.1 GCA_022837505.1 Synergistaceae bacterium | reverse complement strand
GGCTGTCTGCATACCAGCGGACAAGGGTTCCCGTATGATCGCCTTTACCTGTAACAGTAAGAGGGCCGGTAGGAACGCCCCGCTCATAGCGCTGGTGGTAGATTTTACCGTCTCTGCAGACTTCTACCTCAAGCCATTCCGAAAGGGCGTTTACTGCAGAAACACCAACACCGTGCAGTCCGCCGGAGACTTTGTATCCGCCTCCGCCGAACTTTCCTCCGGCATGGAGGATAGTCATGATGGTTTCAACGCCGGAGACGCCCGTATCCTGATGGATGTCTACGGGGATGCCGCGGCCGTTGTCCCAGACGGAGATGCTGTTGTCGCCGTGAAGGGTAATCTCTATCTCCGTGGCATAGCCTGCCAGAACCTCGTCTATGGAGTTGTCCACAACCTCGACAAAGAGGTGGTGCAGACCCTTTATTCCGGTGCTTCCTATGTACATGGCCGGACGCATGCGGACTGCTTCCAGACCCTTTAACACCGTCAGTTGATCTGCATTATACTGTCCCTTTGCCTCTGTGGTAACGGGGATTTGCTCATTAGACATAATAAAAAAACTTCTCCTTGTGCTGCAAAACGCCGGGATTTGATCAGGGCATTTTGAGAGGATGAACCGGGTTTAGATGCTCATCTTTACGTTAGAAATTATAACACAAAAGCAGAGTAAAATCAATGTTGACGGCTCTCAAAGGAGGGGTGGCAAGCATATCCCGCCCGCGAGGGGATGCCGGATTCTATTGCCCGGCCTTTCTCTTTTCTATGATGCGCCTTATGGATTCCATATCTTCGTCCGTAAGAGAGTGGGAACGGCGCAGGTGATCCAGGGCATCCGCGTCCCCTGCCGTGTAGTCCGTCTTCTCCTCCGACACCTTCTCGACAAGTTCCGCCACCCGGAGGGAGAGGCGCTGCACCTCCTGCCGGATGGAGAAATCCTCCGGTAGGGAGCTCTCTTCCCGCAGGAAGTACTCCAAGGGGTAGTTTACTATCTCCGCGAACCGGGCCAGGTCATCCAGGCTTATGC
>JALHFZ010000243.1 GCA_022837505.1 Synergistaceae bacterium | reverse complement strand
ATTTAGATAAGTAAATTTTTTATTTTGATAAACAATTGTGTAATGAAGATCAGTTCGATATGTTTTTATTTGATAATTATTTAATCGATTAATTAACTCCTGATCGGGGAAGCCAAAAGACTTAACTCTTCCGGTTTGAATAATAGCATATTTTGGTTTTAAAATACTTAGAAGATTGGGCGATGTTGCTGTTTGAGAACCATGATGTCCCACTTTTAAAACATCTATTTTTTCTTTAAAACCATTTAATCTTTCTTCACCAGTCATAACTAAATCACCTAGAAATAAAAAATTTAATTCGCTTTTTAGAAAAGTAATAATACTATTATTATTCTCATCTAAATATTGTTTTTCTGGGGGATATAAGATTAATTCATCTTTTCCTAATTTTATGGTATAAGGAGAGCTGATTTTGATTTGTCTTTGAAAAGATAACTTAGATATTGATGAGGTTATAACCTTTTTCACTTTAACCTCATCACAAATATCCTTTGCTTCCCCATAATGGTCAAAATGATCATGAGTAATAATTAAATAATCTAAATGATAAATTCCCGATTTTCTTAAAAAACTACTTACTTTCTTTCCTTGCCCTGCTCCAGTATCAATCAAAACTTTACTTGCGCCTTTTTGAATCAAAATCGATTCACCATTGTAAAGATCTAAAAATGTTACTTTTAAATTAGTTGTGTATGAACGAAACAAAATGAAAAAAGAAAACAGAACAAGAAAGAAAGATAAAACAATTTTTCTTGATTTTAATTTATATAAACTAAAAAATACAATAAAAAAACTATAATAAATTAATGAGTGATATATTTGAAAATAGGGGAGAGGTACACTTATTTTTATTTGACTAGCAAAAAAGTTGTTTAAAAATATAAACCCTTGAACTAACAAATTATAAAATTTACTTAAAAAAGGTAAAACTAAAATAATAAAAGAAAGTGGAAGTAAAATTTCTAAAACCAAGAAAATAAAAACAACATTTACTAAAGGTGATAGTAAATTTACTTCTGAATTAATATTCGCA
>JALHFZ010000088.1:5693-8871 GCA_022837505.1 Synergistaceae bacterium | reverse complement strand
GTCATTGCATTTTTAACTGTCATTTTTTTTCCTCCCCGGTGAAATGAAAATATTCCCTACGGAGAAAGCATACCATACCTTTGCAGATGAAGGGAAGATCCTAAATCCGCACCTTGAAAAATAAAAAACCTCTCTGGACTGTTCGGAGAACAGTGGTAAGGTTATGTTTACGACAACAAAAACCTTCACCAGAGAGGTGCAATTATTATGACGGAAAAGATGAAGAAAATCCACATCGAAATTATGAAGGGGAAAAGTGGTATTTCATCCTTCGGGGGGCTCTGGTCTGTAGTAGAACTCTTCAGAAAGACGGGCCTCCCTCAGATCATCGACGAGAATATCGCAGCCCGGTGCAAGAGAGGTGCAAAGGACTCAGACCACGTCCTTTCCCTGGTGCTCCTCCAGCTCGCCGGAGGAGATGCCGTGGACCATCTCCCCCATCTCAAAGAGAAACTCTCCTTTGAAGGAATGGGGATAACAATCCCGAGCCCGACTGCCTCCCGTAAGTGGCTTGGAGCATTTCACAACCAAGATGAAGATAAAAAGCGGGGAATGGGGAAATCCTTTCTCCCCGAGGAGAATAAATATCTGGAGGGTTTCAGAAAAACCCTCTCCTCCCTTCTGGTCTTTGCTTCGAAGGAGAGACCGAAAGAGCACCTGACCCTCGATCAGGACGCCACTTTCATCGAGACGGAAGGGCGGGAAGCCCTCTGCAACTACAAGGGGTATAAAAGCTACGAAGCCCTCAATACCTACTGCCCTGAATATGACCTGGTGGTCGGAACGCGGTATGAAGACGGCAATGTCCATCCGGGGTGGAGGCAGCTGGAAGAATTCAAGCAGGTTCTCCACACTCTTCCTGAACAAGTAAAAAGCGTTGCCCTTCGGAGCGACAGCGCGGGGTACCAGTCGGACCTTCTCACCTACTGCGCCGAGGGGAAAAACTCTCGATTCGGCTTCATCTCCGCAGCCATCTCCTGCCCAGTAGGACAGGAACTCAAGGAGGGCACACATCGGATTCCGGAAACGGAATGGAAACCTGTCCGGAGCAAGAGAAGGGGAAACGACCCGAGAGAGCCCTTTCAGGAATGGGCGGAAGTGGTCCATGTACCGAACAAACTGGGGACGAAAAAACATGGGCCTGACTACCGGTTTCTGGTAATTCGGGAGCGATGGACAGGAAATCTCTCCCTGGAAAAGGAACCCAAAGAAAGAGGCGAAACCAAAGAAGAAAGCATCCCTGTTCAGCTCTACATCCCTGAAATCATCACGGATATGGAAGCGGAAAATCCGAAGATAAAAAAGCTCCACCTCCTGGAAATGGGAGGAATCATCTACAAGACCTTCGGAATCGTCACCACCATAGCAGACGGCTCAGACGGCAGTCTCTTCGGGTATGGAGAGGGTTCAGAGATGGACGGAGAAAAGATCATACTCTGGCACAGGAAACGGTGCGGCAAATCCGAGGAGATCCACCATATCCTCAAGGCGGACCTCGCCGGAGGGCATGTCCCCTCCAAAAGATTCGGAGCCAACGCGGCATGGTGGAACATTGCTGTTGTGGCCCTCAACCTTCACAACCTGCTGAAGGGGTTTCTCCTCCCTGAAGCATACGGTAAAAGCAGACCGAAGACGATTCGGTTTCTCCTCTACACCATGGCGGGAAAGATAGTGAACCACGGAAGGCGGACCATGTTGAAGATCTGGAGCGGGGACCGTGGAGGAGCGCTTTTTGCTCATGTAATGAAGGCCCTTGAAGGCTTATCGGTCATGACAATCTAAACCAGGGGCGGAGAAACATCCTAAGAGCGGAGAAAAGCACGGGGAAAACCCTCCCGTGCAAGTGAGAACTTATCCACAATCAGAGAATTTTTGAGAAACGACTGAAAAGCTGAGGAAAAATGAAGAAAGGGAGAGAAAAAACCTAAACCCCTTCCTTCGGAAGCTCATTTGTTCGTCTCACCGCACGAACCTGCGGATTTAGGTTTTCACTGAATCTCAAAATTGGAAAAGGGAAAAATTTGACTTTCTGTAAATTTGAGTGTATTGTTTTTGAAGGCAAACCTTCAATCACTACATAGATTTGGTGTTTACCCTGCCGAAGGAGGATTTCGCCCTGAAAGACAAAATCGCTCTCCACAGAACAGAGATGACTCCGCGCCAGGTCCTTGCGGCGAATTTCATCCTCGAATCCCCGAGGGAGGCGGCCTTTCTGACGGCCTCCCAGCTCGGCGAGCGGGTCGGAGTGAGCGAGACCACCGTCCTCCGCCTTTCGAAGCTCCTTGGTTTTGCAGGCTACCACGAAATGAGAAGCGCCCTTGCGAATCAGCTCATGAACCACCTTTCCACCCTTGAGCGGGCGAAGGTCTACGACGGCACACCCGGCAAAGACATCTTCGAACGGGCCCTTCAGAAGGATTACGACGCCCTGACCTCCGCCCGGAGCAATCTTCCTTCGGAGGAACTGCGGGCCCTGGGCAAGGGGCTCGCTGAAGCCAGTGCCGTTTACCTCGCCGGATACCGCAGCTCCTACACCCTTGTCTACTATCTTTCCTTCTACCTATCCTGGATTCTTCCGAACGTAAAAACTCTCAGCCTTCATATGCCCTTCGAGATGCTGGCGAATGCGCCCGAAAACTCCCTCGCCCTTGGGATCAGCTTCCCCCGGTATTCCACCTGGACGGTACACGTCCTCTCCCAGGCGAAGGACCTGGGGCTGACCACAGCGGCAGTGACCAGCGACCTCACGAGCCCTCTGGCGGATCGGGCCGATCTCGTCCTCTCCGTCCCCTACAAGCCTATCTCCTTCATCGACTCCTTCGCGGCCCCCATGAGCCTGCTGAACTGCCTCATCCTCTCGACAGCGGAACATCTCGGCGAGAAAAAGACGGAGATCCTTGAGCGCCTCGAGGAACAATGGAAAAAGGAAGGGATCTACACGGCCTCCCGGGGCCGGAACGGCAAATAAAAAAATATCCTGACGGCTTTATCCCCTGGAATCCCGGCCATCGGCTCGGATACTGTTGGCGGTTTGCTCTTTACTCTTCTATTCAAAGGGGGATGGTAGGAAGAAAGTGGAAAAGGAACGGCCGCTCCGAAGGACTATAAATTTTTATCTCGAGAAAGGAGCTGATTCTTCGGTGGATCTTGGACATCTGATACCGCGAAGTTTCAAAGG
>JALHFZ010000088.1:0-5587 GCA_022837505.1 Synergistaceae bacterium | reverse complement strand
AAGGCCTATATCGACGGGTGCTGCGGAGCGCTGCTCTCGAGCATCGGCCACGGCGTGAAGGAAATCGCCGACGCCATGTATTCCCAGCTGCTCACCATGGAGTTCGCCCACCCCTCCCGGTGGAACAACACCGTCTCCGTGGAGGCGGCGAAGGAGTTGAGCTCCCTGACCCAGGAGGGGCTCGACTACGTATGGTTCGTGAGCGGCGGCAGCGAGGCCATAGAGTCCGCCATGAAGATGGCGATTCAGTACTTCGTCGAGCGGGACGGCAAGGGGTCGGGCAAGACCGAGATCATCGCCCGATGGAACTCCTATCACGGAAGCACCACGGGCACCATGGGGCTGGCCGGAAGCATGGCCAGGCGGCGGACCTTCGCCCCCATTTTCAAGGAGTTCCCGAAGATCTGCACCCACTACTGCTACCGCTGCCCTCTGAACCTAACCTACCCTGAATGCGGCGTCGCCTGCGCCCATGCCCTTGAGGAAGAAATTCTGCGCCTCGGGGCCGAGCGGGTTGCCGCCTTCGTGGCGGAGCCGATCGTGGGGTCTACCGTGGGCGGACTTCATCCGCCGAAGGAGTACTGGCCCATTATCCGGGAGATCTGCACGAAGTACGACGTGCTGCTCATAGCGGACGAGATCATGACTGGCATGGGCAGGACCGGTAAGGCCTTCTGCACCCAGCACTGGAACGTGACCCCCGACATGATCTGCTCGGCCAAGGCCCTTTCGGGAGGATATTCCCCCGTGGGTGCCATGGTGGTGACGGAGAAGATCGCTTCCATGATCCGGGACGGCAGCGGCTCCTTCCAGCACGGCCATACCTACAACGGAAACCCTGTCACGGCCGCGGCGGTCGTGGCGACCATTCAGTACATGAAGAAAAACAGGACCATTGAAAACGCGGCCGAACGGGGGCGGCAGTTTGACGGCATGATCCCCGAATTTCTTGACATCCCCATTATCGGCGAAGTCCGGGGGATGGGCCTCATGCGGGGGATGGAGATCGTGGCGGACAGGGAAACGAAAAGGCCCTTTTCTCCGTCGGTGAAGGCCGCCGCCCTCGTGACGGAGGAATGCATGAAGCGGGGGCTCGTGATCTACCCCGGCACGGGCCAGATCGGCGGCGTGGCTGGGGACCAGTTCCTCTTCGCCCCTCCCCTGGTATCCACCGCGGAAGAGCTGGAGGAGATGAAAAGCCGCCTCCTCGGAGGGCTGAAGGCCGCCGCGGAAGCGCTCAAAGGGAAAGCATAGGAAGGGAAAACAGTTTCATCCATGAAAGGGAGGTAAAAAGTTCATGAAGAAAAGAACTCTTGCACTCGCACTCATCGGGCTCCTCGTTATGGCGTCAGCAGGTTTCTCGGCAACCTTTATCACCATCGGCAGCGGCGGCGTGGGAGGAACCTACTACCCCCTCGGCGGTGCCATGGCGGAGGTGCTTTCCAATGCCGGCATCGACGTGAAGGCCACGTCCCGGTCCACCTCCGCATCCCGGGAGAATAACCGCCTCGTCGCGGCTGACCGGGCCCAGATCGGCATGTCCATGGGTTCGGCCCTCTACCAGGCCATCAACGGCATAGAGGCCTTCGAGCCCGACGGAAAGCTTCCCCTTCAGATCCTCATGAACATGTACCCCGCCCCCCAGCACCTCGTCACCGTGAAGGGGTCGGGAATCACGAAGCTCGAGGACATCAAGGGGAAGAAGGTCTCCGTGGGAGCTCCCGGCGGAGGGGACCAGATCCTCACCATGCTCATCCTCAAGGCAGCAGGGATCGATGCTGAAAAGGATTTCACGAAACAGCAGCTTACCCAGCCCGAAGGGGTCATGGCACTGAAGGACGGGAACGTGGACGCCGTCTTCTGGAACTTCGCGGCCCCCGGTTCTGCCGTGCTCGAAGTAGCCGCTCAGCGGGACGTTGTACTGGTCCCCCTCTCTGAAGAGCTCGTTCAGAAGGTCATCACGGACAACCCCTTCCTTCTCCCCTACACCATCAAGGCGGGGACCTATGAAAGCGTGAAGGAAGACGTCCGCACCATCGCCGACAGCAACTACCTCGTGGTCAGGAACACCATGGACGAGAAGCTCTCCTACGACCTCGTGAAGGTCCTTATCGAGAACAGGGAGAAGTTCATGAACGTCACGCAGCAGGCCTCCCACTTCGTGCCCGAAGAGGCCAGCGTGGGGATCACCGAGTTCGCTCCCGGAGCGAAGAAGTACTTCAAAGAGAAGGGAATCGATATGAAATAAGCAGCGCCCAGAGCGAACCGGGCGGAGTACCTCCGCCCGGTTCGCTTCAGCAGGAAATTCCATTCTTTATACACCGGGAGGTTCATCGATGACCAGCGAAATTGACCGTTCCATGAAAAATATCCCTTCCCCTCTGCCGGCAGCGGAAGTGGTGGATTCGGGAAGAAGAAATCTTTCGGGGTGGCAGTATTGGCTTATTGCGGCCATCGCCCTCTCGGCTTCTATCTTCCACCTCTATACAGCAGCCTTCGGCCTTCGGGCCGCCATGTACCAGAGAAGCATCCACTGGATGTTCATGGGCAGCCTCATTTTTCTTATCTATCCCGTGTCGAAATCCAGGCCGAGAGACAGAATCGACCCCTGGGACTGGGTACTCGCCGCGATGCTCGCCGGCGGATGCCTGAACATCATATTCAACTGGCCGGAAATCGCCACGCGGGAGGGCATTCCCACAACATCGGACATCTATCTCGGCATCATGATGGTGCTCCTCGTCATCGAGGCGGGGCGGCGGGCCATGGGGTGGCCCCTCCCCATCGTCGCCATCGTGGCCATCATCTACGCCCTCTTCGGTCCGTACTTTCCGGGGATGCTCGCCCACGGCGGATTCCCGGTTTCGGAACTGGCTCCCTTTCAGTATCTGCGGACTGACGGCATCTTCGGCGTCCCCCTGGGGGTCTCGGCCTCCTTTATCTTTCTCTTCGTCCTCTTCGGCGCAATCCTGAGCGTATCGGGGGCGGGGCAGTTCTTCATCGATCTCTCTCTGGCCCTCACGGGCCGCAGCCAGGGCGGCTCGGGAAAGGCCGCCGTGGTGGCGAGCGCCCTCATGGGGACTGTCTCGGGAAGCTCCGTCGCAAACGCCGTCACCACAGGGGCCTTCACAATCCCTCTCATGAAAAAATCAGGGTACCGTCCTGAATTCGCCGGTGCAGTGGTCGCTGCAGCCTCCACGGGCGGACAGGTCATGCCCCCCGTCATGGGAGCGGCGGCCTTCATCATGGCCCAGTTCCTCGGCATCTCCTACTGGGACATCGTCGTGGCGGCAGCCCTTCCGGCGACCCTCTACTTCATCTCCATCATAGCCATGGTCCATTTCCGGGCGGGCAAGAGAGGAATGAAGGGAATCCCTCTCGAAAATATCCCCAAGGCGGGCAAGGTTCTCAAGGAGGGGTGGCATCTCATCATCCCCATCATCACCCTCGTGGTCTTCCTGGCCCTGGGGTACTCCGCCGTGAAGGCCGTCTTCTGGTCCATCATCCTCATGGTGGGTGTCTCCTGGCTCGGGAAGAAAGAATACCGGATGACGCCGAAGCGGACCCTCCAGGCCCTTATCGACGGCGGCCTCGGGGCCGTGGAAGTGGCGGCCGCCTGCGCATGCTCGGGGCTCGTCATCGGGGTCATCGGCATCACGGGGATCGGGCTCGCCTTCTCCTCCTTCGTCATCAGCCTCTCGGGAGGGATCCTCCCCCTGGCCCTCTTCCTCACCATGATCGGCTCCATCATCCTCGGCATGGGCGTACCCACCACCGCTCAGTACATCATCACCTCCACCCTGGCCGCCCCCGCCCTCTTCCAGATGGGGATCCCCCTCATGTCGGCCCACCTTTTCTGCCTCTATTTCGGCGTCCTCGCCGACGTGACGCCCCCGGTAGCCCTCGCCACCTATGCCGCCGCGGGCATCTCGGGGAGCAACGCCATCAAGACGGGGTTCACCGCCCTTGCCACCGCTTCGGCGGGCTTTTTAGTTCCCTACATGTTCGTCTACAACCCCCATCTTCTCTTTCAGGGGAATATACTGCAGATCGGCCTCTCCTTCCTCACGGCCCTCATGGCGGTCATCGGCCTCTCCGCCGCCGTGCAGGGGTACTACATCGCGCCCCTCACCCTTCCTGAAAGGGCTGCCCTGCTGCTGACGCCCTTTCTTCTCATCGTCCCCAACACGAGCACTGACCTGCTCTCCCTGGCCATTCTCGTAGGGGTCTTTCTGCTGCAGCAGAGGAAGGCGGCCCTGCGTAAAAAGGCCTCCCCTCACTCAGGCAGCATAAATACTTAAGGAGGTGTCCATTTTCATGACGCGGAAGCTCATAAAACCGGTCATGTCCGCAGAAGAGGCGGCGACCCACATAAAAGAGGGGTCATCCCTCATGGTGGGAGGGTTCAACTACGGCGGAGTTCCCTATACCCTCATCGACGCCCTTGTCGCCCAGGGAACGGGAGATCTTCACCTGATCTCCAACGATACCCTCTATGCCAACGAAACCCACCCCGAGGGGGTGGGGCACGGCAAGCTCGTGGTGAACCGCCAGGTCCGCAAGGTCACGGCCTCCCACGTGGGACTCAACAAGGCCACCCAGCAGCTCTTTAACGAAGGTGTGCTCGAACTGGAGCTCGTCCCCCAGGGGTCCTTCGTGGAGCGGATCCGCTGCGGCGGCTTCGGCCTCGGCGGCGTACTCACCCCCACGGGAGTGGGAACCGTTCACGAGGAGGGGAAACAGATTATCGAGGTGGACGGCAAAAGATACATCCTCGAACTTCCTCTCAAGGCCGATGTGGCCCTGATCCGGGGGTACCGGGCCGACCGGTGGGGAAACCTCACCTACTTCGGAACGAACCGGAACTTCAACCCGGCCATGGCTACGGCAGCGGACCTTGTCATCGCCGAGGTGGACGCCATCGTTCCCCCGGGAGAACTGGACGCCAACGAGATCGTCACCCCGGGGATCCTCGTGGATATTCTCGTTTTGAAAGGAGACGGATACTATGCTTCCCGAACTTAGCGAAGAAGTGATCCGCCATCGAATCGCCAAGAGAATCGCCCTCGACTTCGAGGACGGTTCAGTCGTGAACCTCGGCATCGGCATCCCCACCCTGGTCTCGGACTACATCCCCGAGGGGGTCTCCGTGGTCATGCAGACGGAGAACGGAGTGGTGGGGGCAGGGCCGAAGCCCGACGTGGACAACCTCTGCTTCATCGGTGCGGGGGGACGGTGCCTCTCCCTCCTGCCGGGGTCGAGCCTCGTGGCCAGCGACACGAGCTTCGGGCTGATCCGGGGGGGACACCTCGACGCCACGGTTCTCGGGGCCCTTGAGGTGGACAGCGAGGCGAATCTTGCCAACTGGATGATCCCCGGAAAGATGGTCCCCGGAATGGGGGGAGCCATGGACCTCGTGACGGGGGCAAGAAAAGTCTACGTGGCCACCACCCACTGCGACAAGAAGGGACGGCCGAAGCTGGTGAAAAAATGCACCCTCCCTCTGACGGGGAAGAACGTGGTGAGCGTCGTGGTGACGGAGTTCTGCCTTTTCCGCAAGCTGGAGGGGAAGATGGTGCTGTGCGAG
>JALHFZ010000242.1 GCA_022837505.1 Synergistaceae bacterium | reverse complement strand
CTCGATCACCGGCCTGCTCGTCACCGCCACCGACTTCACCCGCCAGATCGCCGCCGGCAACCTCAGCACGCCCCTGCCGCCGGCCAGCATCCGGCGCGTGTTGCGGATGAAGAGGGCCGCCCGTCCCTGCACGGCGTATCCCCCCGCCTTGTCGTATGGCTCCTCCGTCGCGACGTACCAATCGATTTCTTCCGATGCCAGTTTTTTGAAGGTGACGTCCGAGGTGACGGCCCTGCTGACCCTGTGTTGCGATGTTGCCCTCAAGAGGGTGAAACCCGTGACGACCCGGTGGGTCCTCCCGCTTAATTTGCGCATCATTGCGCGGGCCTCTTCCCTGTGCGCGGGCTTCCCGAGGATCTCGCCGTCGATGATCACGGTGGTGTCGGCCCCGAGGACCCAGGCATCGGGGTACAATGCGGCCACGGCGGCAGCCTTCTCCCCGGAGAGGCGCAGCACGTGCTCCTCCGGTGATTCTTTTCCCGCCATTTCCTCGTTCACCTCCGCGGGGATGGCCCTGAAAACGATCCCTGCAAGGGACAGGAGTTCCTCCCTCCGCGGGGAGGCCGAAGCCAGGATCAGTTCTGTTTTCTGTCGCAGGGGCATGTCCTTCGTCATCGGGTGATGTAAAACCATCGAAAAATCAATGGATTATTTATGTGGCTCTGGTCTGCTTATTGCATTATTTGCCCTTCGGCGGAATTTTCTCCTGTCACGGCCGGTACCCCGGGCGGAGAGGTCCCGGCGGGACGCGCGATCTGTATGAAAGTTCGTTTCCGGCCGGCCGGGAGAACGACTTCCGCATTATATCAGCAATTCATCAAAAAGGCAGTGTTTCTCGCTGATCGTCCGGTCCCTTGGCCGGGAGGAGCAAGTCAGTGGAGTTACTCAAGAATTTTATTGAATATCCGATTTCCCTAACAGGCGCACCGCCGGTCGTTCCGGATTCCTGTCCCGGAACCCGCGACTCTACAGAGAAAAGGGTTCAGATGCAAGCAGAAGCCGTTTGCCGAATCATTCTGGAGGCTTCCGGTCGGG
>JALHFZ010000241.1 GCA_022837505.1 Synergistaceae bacterium | reverse complement strand
GGTCGGGACGAGCAACATCTTCTTCCTCATCGACGACGAACTGGTGACGCCGCCGCTCGGGGGCAGCATCCTGCCCGGCGTGACCCGCGACTCGGTCATCCAGATCGCAAAAATGTGGGGCGTGAACGTCTCCGAGAGGCTGCTCTCCGTGGACGAGATCAGGGACGCTTTTGTCTCGGGGAGATTGAAGGAAGTTTTCGCCTCCGGTACGGCGGCCATCGTGTCCCCGGTGGGCCAGATCTACTACAAGGGGCAGGAGTATCTCATCAACGGCGGCAAAACGGGGGAACTGACGGAGAAACTCTACAACGAAATCCTCCAGATCCAGTACGGCGAGAAGGAAGACCCCCTCGGCTGGCGCATCAGGATTTCGAAGTAAGCCTTGTCCCGCAAGGACTCCGGGCGCGGGCTCGCAGGCCGATCCACAACCCCGTGGATAAGGTTGTGGATAGCTCTGTTGACGGATCGCGAAAACATCGGATTCACATCCCTTTTTACCGCATTGCCTAAAGTTTGGGCAGAATTAGATTGTCAATCATGACAATGACATAGGAAGATTTATCGCTGTCAGGCCGGCTTATCCGATGGTCCTTCCTCCTTTATCAACTCCGGGAAAAAATTATGCCATTTTCAGCGTCTTCAAAATCATTTTTGGAGTCTGTATTCATGGCGATATCATTCAACTTTCATGGATGGGGTGAGCCGTGTTTTTCGAAAGCCTTGTCCGGGAAGGATCGATCCGCTCGGAGAATGGGAAGATCCCTCTGCCGCCTGCATTGCGCAATAGCGGCATCTGTATTTCTGCTGTCGACGGCCTTCTTCATCGCTCTGCCTTCCGTATCCCGGGCGGAGGAAGCGACTCTCGAGGCGCTCGTTCTGAAAATTCAGGGGGCTTACGAGAAGACCGCTGATTTCAAGTCCTCCTTCACCCAGGAGACGACGATCAAGTCTCTGAAGAAGACGGAACGGGAGGGGGGAGTCGTCTACTTCAAGAAACCCGGGATGATGCGCTGGGTCTACAGCAAGCCCAAGTCG
>JALHFZ010000240.1 GCA_022837505.1 Synergistaceae bacterium | reverse complement strand
GCCGAAGTCGTCGAGATGGGAGTGGCGGACCCCCATCAGGCAGGTGACGGCGTAGTTTTCTCCCGTCATGTACCCTCCGGGCTCCACGCCGCCGAACTGGATGGCCCAGTCGGCCCCTCCCCATTTTTCGGCGCACACCGCGCACCCCTTCTCAAGATCCCGAAAGAGTTCCCCCTCTCCTGCGGCTATCCGTTCGAGCATGGCGTAATAGGTCCCTCCGTCTCCGAAGGCGGGAGACAGGCCGCCGAGGGCCTCCTTCGACAGGGATCCTCTGGAGAAGGACTCCGTCGCCCAGGCGAGGGTGCACCCCAGGGAGATGACGTCCCACCCCTGTTTTTCCGTTATCAACAGGAGTTTGAGTATTTCCTCGGGGGAGGAGAGCCCCAGCATGCTCCCCATGGCGTAGATGAGTTCGTAGTCGTAGGAGGTGCGGTTGGTACTGTAGTGCCAGGGGCCGAATTCCTCCCGGAGCTGGGCCATGTGGATGCAGCCGCACTGGCAGTGGGCGCAGGCGGTGTGCTGGACGAGGAAGTCCCGGGCGAACCGTTCGCCTGAGATTGCGTCGGCCCCTTCGAAGGATCCCTCGCTGAAATTCCGGGTGGGAAGCCCCCGGAGAAGGGAGAGGGGGCGGACATTGGCGGCCTTTCCGCTGCCGGCGGCGTTCCTCACCATCCGGCTGCAGGCGTACATGCAGCTGAAGCATCCGATACACTGATCGCGGTTTATAACCCGCAGATATTTTACGTCTATGGATATACCACCTCTTTCTGTAACGCTTCCATAATCCCCTGTCTTTTTTCTCCTGTCAACTGATACAATCATGTTTGAGCTTCGAAAAAAGAAGGGATCAGAAATTTCAGGAGGTGAAGAGGTGAAGACGAAAAGAATATTCATTGCCCTCGCGTTTCTTTTGCTCTTTGCCCTGGCCGCTCAGGGCAACCCCTTCCGCAGGGAGGAGACGCGCTTCGTCGCTGAGAAGGACGGCGTGGCCTATTCCATCATCCCCGGCCGCACGGCGATTGTGGAGTACCCCACCGA
>JALHFZ010000239.1 GCA_022837505.1 Synergistaceae bacterium | reverse complement strand
CTTATACGATCCGACAGCGTCCTTCCCCGAGCGGAGAAAGAGCCCCTTCTCCGGGTCGTGCTGGAATTGCAGCACTTCCTTCTGCCACTTCATGGAGGATTCCAGCACTATATTAGAGTCCCGCTCCTCCTGCATTCTTCCGGCAATAGCGCCAAAGACATTCGAAAGCTCCGCCAGCTGCTGGCCGCCCCGGGATAGAGCCTCCCCGACGTTCGCTCCGAAGGCGTCCGCTCCGAAGGGACTTGTTCCGAACGCCCGGGGATCCGCCCCTGTAGACCTCTGAACTCCGGGGAGAGGGGCTCTTTCCACCTGTTTCGAATAGACAGGGACCTTCATCACTTCCACCCCAACTTTGTGGATCCCGAGGCTCCCGTACCGCCGCCCCATGAGCCGGTGACGCGGGGCTTACTCGCTGGTGACCATGAGGATTTTCCTCCCATGGAGTACCACTTCCCGGCCACCTGCCCCATCCCGCCAAGAAGCGTCATCGTTGACTCCAGTTTTCCGGCTGCTCTGGCATGCGCAGCTGCGGCTGCACCTGATTTTCTTGTGGTGTCCGCGCTGTACCGCGACAGCGTTCCATGGCTTCGGGATTCCGCTGCCCCCACCAGAGCACTCCATCGCTCCATCTGGGCGTTGTACCGGATGGTAGCCGCGTCCTCCTCCACCCCTTCCGATGTAGCGGTCAGCACCTGCAGGGGAGATCCTGAGGAGAGGTCTATCCCCGACGCCCCCATGGCGGCCTTCTGCCCTGCCAGATATCGCCTCGCCTGCAGCCGGAAGGAACGTTCGCTCTCACCGCCCCGATCGACGGCATCCCGCCCCTGGGCTTCATTCAAACGGGCATTCTGGTCGTGCATCTTCGCCTGATACTCGTAGGCCCTCGCCTGAGCCTCCGCCTGGTTCTCATACATTCTCGCCTGACTCTCTGCCTGCTGCCGCGCCCCCTGAGCCTGCATGACTGTTCCGGCAACCCCTGTAAACATGGAGATCGCGCTCATTACAGCTTCGCCTCCGACGCACATATCAGACACCCCGCTTCC
>JALHFZ010000238.1 GCA_022837505.1 Synergistaceae bacterium | reverse complement strand
GCTGAGACCCTGGGTGGCCGCAAAGGATATTATCCTCGAGGTTCTCCGGCGCCTCACCGTCCGGGGGGGCGTGGGAAAGATTATCGAATATCATGGAGAGGGGGTGGCTTCCCTTTCCGTGCCTGAGAGGGGGACCATCACGAACATGGGGGCGGAACTCGGCGCCACCACTTCGGTCTTCCCCAGCGACGGCCAGACGGAACGCTTCCTCGAAGCCCAGGGAAGGGGCCGGGACTATATTCCCCTTTCCGCTGATGAAGATGCAAGATACGATGAAACCCTCGTGATCGACCTCTCGTCCCTGGAGCCATTGATCGCCCTTCCCCATTCTCCCGACCGGGTCATTCCGGTTCGTGAGGCCGCCGGAAGGGGAGTGGACCAGTGCTTCATCGGAAGCTGCACCAACTCTTCCTACATGGACCTTGCCCGGACTGGGGAGATTCTCCGAGGCAACCACGTGGCGGAGCGGACGAGCCTTGCCATCGCCCCGGGCTCCCGGCAGACCCTGCTGATGATCATGAAGAACGGAATCCTCGCGGACTTCCTCTGCGCCGGCGCCCGGCTTCTCGAGAGCGCCTGCGGGCCGTGCATCGGCATCGGCCAGGCCCCCTGCACCGGCGGGGTCTCCCTGAGGACCTCAAACCGCAACTTCGAGGGACGGTCCGGTACGGCGGACGGCCAGGTCCACCTCGTGAGCGCCGAGACTGCGGCGGTCTCGGCCCTCCGGGGGGAGATCACCGACCCGAGGACCCTCGGCGAGAGAATCGAAATCACCATGCCGGAGAAGTTTCTGATCGACGACTCCATGATCATTCGCCCCCCTGAGAACCGCAGCGCGGTCCAGGTCAGGAAGGGCCCTAACATCAAGTCTCTTCCCGACTTTCACCCTCTGGCAGACGCCATCGCCGGTGAACTTCTGCTGACGATGGGGGACAACGTCACCACGGACCATATCCTTCCGGCGGGGTCGAAAATCATGTCCCTGCGGTCGAATCTTCCCGCCATCTCGCAATATTGTTTCCGCCCCCTCGACGAAACTTTCCCCGACC
>JALHFZ010000237.1 GCA_022837505.1 Synergistaceae bacterium | reverse complement strand
CTCCGGCAGTCCCCGCAGAGGGCTGTCGAGGTGAATATCCGCAGTGTGAATGAACTTAAACACAAGGTTCCTCCTTCGGTCGGCCTTGCTTCAGAGGCAGGAAAGGGTAAAGCCGATTGCCACCAACGCAGCATATTATTCTCCAGATCAGGCGTATTAACCTCTGATATATGCTTACGGGTGGCCATAATGAGTTCGAAAGGATACCCTTTACCCAGTAAGGCTGAAGGTAGGCTCTGTGCGGTTAGCTCTCTGTCTCCCCTCCCTGGTTCCGAGGGTTACCCTCGGGGTCGCGCCCGCTCCGTGCGAGTTCGATAGCGGCCACTCGACCGACGCGTCGGTCGGGGTCGTTGGAGCGCATGTGCAGGACCATTTCTGTTGCCACGCGGTTATGGAGCCGGGAGAGGATCCAGGCCGCCGCCATACGACACAAGGGCCTCTCGTCCCCGGCCAGCCCCAGGAGACGAGGGAGGATAGCAACTCCGGCACCGAGGAGGACCAGTCGCGCCACCTCATGCAGTTCGAGATCCATCAAAGCCTCTATGACTTCCTCAAGCCGCGGGTGATTCGGGTGCCAGTGTTCGCCCTGGAACTCGGCCAAGAATCCTATCGCCCGCATGTCCGCTCTGAGCTTCTCAGGGACCTCGATCTCCTCCTCATCCTCTTCCTCCTGCTGATCGATGGGAGACGAGAGGAGGGTTATCTCCTCGGGCAGACCGTGCGGGTGCGCGGCATCCTCGATCTCCTCCTCATCCTCGGTCTCCGCATCGTCGTCTTCCTCCTCAGCTTCCGCAATCTCCCGAAGGAGAGCAGCCTTCATAGCCTCCTCTTCCGCCTCAGCCTTCCCTTTCCCGCTCTCTGTCTGCACGTCTCTCGGGGGCCGGAGGCTCTCAGGATCCACCGAGAAGTTGGCTTCCTCCCCCTGAGAGGAGAGCTCCAGGGCCTCATGGACGGGCACCACCTCGTAGGACCCGTCCTCCAGCGTAGCGGCGTTGAAACACAGCTTGGTACCAGGCCCAGCGGTGCCGGGGACATCGAAGAGGGCTTGGCGAG